>CAVPJD010000001.1:0-27603 GCA_963705165.1 uncultured delta proteobacterium
GACGGTGGCGCAGTCGCCGCATCCCGTGCACTTCTCGAGATCGACGTACCGGGGCGCCTTCTTGAGTTTGACGGTGAATCGCCCGGCATCGCCTTCGACGGATTCCACCGTCCGGCGCGTCAGGATCTCCACGTTGGGGTGCCTTCCCACCTCGACGAGCTTGGGCGAGAGGATACAGGCCGAGCAGTCGTTGGTGGGGAACGTCTTGTCGAGCTGGGCCATGACCCCGCCGATGCTGATCCCGTTCTCGACCATGTAGACCTTCATCCCGGAATTCGCAAGGTCCAGGGCGGCCTGGATGCCGGCGATGCCGGAACCCACCACCATGACGGCACCAACTTTTCCATTCTTCTTATTTTCTGACACGTTAACACCTCGGTCTTTGAGTCGAAATTGAACCTTTTTTTTCACAGAGCGACGCACGAAGAACCGCAAGCTCCGTAACAAAATTCGCCTATGCTGTCAAGGTGAATTCATTGAAAAAACCCAAAATGTTCATCCCGTCGTCACACCGGCTGCGCGGAGCTCCAGCAGTTTCGGCAGCAGGCGAAAAAGCCCTGCCCTCTCTTTTTGATAAGTATTCGGATTCATTGTTTAATCATCTGATCTTCCGCGGGCTCGTCCGCCAACATGCCGCAAAGAAACACAGGCAGCATGCAGAAAAAAACCGCATGTCCCGTCTGTGCTCGTAATATAGTCATTTCGTTTCAGGGATTCAATAAAAGGAAGGGGCAAAATGACTCCGATACCCCAGCGTCCAGGCGGGTCGGCAGGCCGTCTGCGACTTCAGGCCTGCTCTTCCTTCCGAAGGAGAACCTGTTGGATTGCCTTCCACGTTTCCCCTTTTCCCTCGCCGGTCTGGGCCGAAAAAAGGATCGGGGCTTCGTCTCCCTCAAGGCCCAGGGAGGCCGCGATCTGCCTGCGCCGTCTCATGGCCTCCCCCCGGGAGATCTTGTCCGACTTTGTCAGGACAATCAGATGGTTGCGCCCATAGTGACGGAGCCATTCGATCAGGTCGCGATCCTGCTGCGTGGGGTCGTGACGGACATCGAGGATGGAAACCACCAGGCGGAGGGTCAATCGCTCGCGCAGATAGGTCTCGATCATGGGCCCCCACTTTTCCTGTTCGGCCCTGGAGACTTTGGCAAAGCCATAGCCCGGCAGATCGACGAAAGAAAGCTTTTCGTTGACGGTGAAGAAATTGATGAGCCTGGTTTTCCCGGGGGTCGCGCTGGTCTGGGCGAGCTTCTTCCGGCCCAGCAGCGTGTTGATCAGGGAGGATTTCCCCACGTTGGAGCGCCCGGTGAAGGCAATCTCGGGCATGCCCGCCTTCGGGTACTGATCGGGCTTTACGGCGCTCTTGATGAATTCGGCAGATGTGATTTTCATGGATTGGCCCAGGGCTTCGGGCTAAGGGCTAAGGGCAAAATCCATGTCTTTTCCATTCCTGGCCTTTTGCCCTACGCCTTATGCCTGAGCCATTTTCTTATTCGAACGTGATCCCGTACTTCTCCAGCTTGCGCTCCAGCGTGGGCCGGGAGATGCCGAGGGCCTCGCAGATTTCGCCCTTGTTGCGGCCGATCTTCGAAATGACGAGGCGGATGTGCTGCTCCTCGACCTCGTCGAGGGTGAGCAGCCTCCCCGAGGCATCCATGCCGGGTTTCGCAATGGCCCCCTCCTCTCCGGCGGCCTGGCCCCCCCCAGAAGATCGGGGAAGTCCACCTTCCCCAGGATCTGACCGTGGGCGATGACGGCGGCTCGCACCAGGAGGTTTTCCAGCTCCCGGATGTTGCCGGGCCAGCCGTATTGCCTGAAGACCTCCATCATTTCCTTGGAAACGCCGGCAATGTTCTTGTGAAGGTCCTTGTTGATCTTCCTGACCAGGAAGTCAACGAGGACGGGGATGTCCTCGTGCCGTTCCCTCAACGGAGGCAGGGTGATGGTCACGATGTTGAGGCGGTAGTAGAGATCGTCCCGGAACTTGCCTTCTTTCACCATGGCCTTGAGGTCGCGGTTCGTGGCGGCGATGATCCGCGCGCGGACCTTGACCCGCTCCTTTCCCCCGACCCTCTCGAACTCCATCTCCTGGAGGACCCGCAAAAGCTTTGCCTGGAGGTTGATGGACATCTCGCTGATCTCGTCGAGAAAGACCGTCCCCGTTCCGGCCAGCTCGAACTTGCCCAGTTTCCGGCCGATGGCGCCCGTGAAGGAGCCTTTCTCGTGCCCGAAGAGCTCCGACTCGAGGAGCGTCTCCACGATGGCGGAGCAGTTGACGGCGATGTAGGGCTCGTTCTTGGCCGTGTTGTTGTGGATGACCTTGGCGATGAGCTCCTTCCCCGTCCCGCTCTCCCCCTGGATCAGCACGGTGGTCCGGCTCTGCGAGACGACGCCGATCGTCTTGAAGATGTCCCGCATGGCCTTCGTGGAGCCGATGATGTCGCCCACCTTGTAATCGCGCGATTGCTCCGTGAGCAGGACGCCGATCTTTTTTTCCGTCTCCAGGGTCTTCAGGGCCTTCTGCAGCGAGACTTCGAGTTCGTCGATGTTGATCGGCTTGTGGATGTAGTCGTAGGCGCCAGCCTTCATGGCCCGGATCGTCGTGTCCATGTCGTGGAAGGCCGTGATCATGATGACCTTCACGTCCTCGTCGTCCTCCCGGAGCTCTTCGAGGACGGTGAACCCGTCGATGTCGGGCAGGCGGATGTCGAGGATGACCAGGTCGGGCTGGACCTGGACGAACTTGTTGAGGCCGTCGGTCCCCGTCACGGCGGTGTGACACTCGTAGCCCTCCTCCGAGAGATAGAGGTCGAGCGATTCGCAGATGGAGCGGTCATCATCGATGACGAGTATTTTGGCCATGCCGAAGCGTTCCTCTCCTTCCCTCCGGATCACTGGAGCGGCAGCGTGACGATCACGCGCGTCCCCTCACCCTTCCGGGAAAGGATCTCGATCGATCCCTGGTGCTGGTCAATGATCTTCTTGACCTGGGACAACCCAAGACCCGTGCCGTACTTCTTCGTCGTGAAAAAGGGGTTGAAGATGTGCGGGAGGGCCTCCTCGCCGATCCCGCTGCCGCTGTCCGCAATCTCGACTACAGCCCGATTTTTCCCTGCCTCGAACTGCGTATGGATCGTCAGGGTGCCGCTCTCGGCCATCGCGTCGATGGCATTCAAGTAGAGGTTCAGGAAGGCCTGCTGGAGCATGGCCGCATCGAAGGGCACGAGCGGAATGCGGTCGTCGAACCGCATCTGCACCCGGATCTTCTTGTCCTCCACTTCGCGCTCCGCCATGGCGAGAGAATATTCGACGAACATGTTCAAATCCGCCAGGTGCACCTCCGGGTCCGTCGGCCGCGCGAAAACGAGGATGTCGCTGACGAGTTTCTCAAGGCGCTCCACTTCCTTCTGTGCGATCTTGAAGCGCTTCAGGTCGTTGCCCGCGGGGTTCATTCTTTTTTCCAGGATCTGAAGACTCATCTTAATGGAGGAAAGGGGGTTTCGGACCTCGTGGGCGATGCCTGCAGAGAGCTGTCCCACGGCGGCAAGCTTCTGGCTTTCGTAGAACCGGTCCTCCAACTCCTTGAAGTCCGTGATGTCCCGCTGCAGGACGAGGATGCGGTCGGAACCCTTTATGGGCCGGGCCGTCATGAGGAGGTTGTGTTTCGTGCCGTCCTTGTCGACGACCTCGATCTCGAAGGGTTTGTGTTTTCCTTGCCGGATTTCTTCCCAGCGCGCCTTGAGGAATTCCCGTCTCTCCGGTGCGATGAATTCAGAGAAGTGCTTCCCTTTCAGTTTTTGGGCCGTGAGCCCGCGCTCCGGGTCGATGTCTCGGCTCATGTAGCGCAAGGTCCCGTCGGCATCCAGGACCAGGATCAAATCCGGCGAGGCGTCGAGAACGGACTGATGGAAGTTGAAGAGCTCCTCCATGTTCTTCCGGAGATAGATGTTCTCTTCGAGCTCGTTTTTCATCGTCTCGGCGTATTCCTTCAGGCTCAGCTCCATTTCGCGCTCGCGGGTCACGTCCTGGAGCGTCTCGATTGCCGCGAGGACCTCGCCCTTCTCGTCGAGGATGGGAGCCGCCAGGAAATAGAGATGGCGCCGCTTCCCTCCGAGGCTCTCGTAGAAGTCCGTCGCCTCGTAGGCCCCTTCGATGACCGAGGACTTCTGGACTTTTTTCTTCCCGTAGAATTTCTCCAGACCCTCGAGGTCGCCCTCCACGATGAGATCGGCAATGACGGGACGCTTTTCCTTGTAGAAAGGCATCCACTGGTTGTCCGTGCCGATCATCTTTTCGCCGGGATACCCGCTCATCTCGGTGAAGGCCCGGTTCCAGAGGATGACCCGGTGGTTGCGGTCGATGACGAAGGTCGGGATCGGGGAGCCCTCGCTGATCCCCTCGATCGTATTTCTGAGCCGGATGTTGCCCTCGAGCTCCCGCTTGAGCGTTTCGGTCTGTTCCTTCAGCGATCGTTCCAGCTCCCGCTCGCGGGTCACGTCCTGCAGGGTTTCCACGGCCGCGATGACTTCGCCCTTCTCGTTGCGTATCGGGGCGGCCAGGAAATAGAGGTGACGGCTCCGGCCGCCGAGGTTCTCATAGAAGTCCGTCGCCTCATAGGCCCCCTCGATCACCACGGACTTCTGAACCTTCTTCTTCCCGTAGAATGCCTCCAGGCCTGAGGTGTCGCCGTCCACGATCAGATCGGCGATGACGGGGCGCTTCTCGGGGTAGAAGGGCATCCACTGCTTCTTCGTGCCGATCATCTTCTCGCCCGGGTACCCGCTCATCTCGGTGAAGGCCCGGTTCCAGAGGATGACCCGGTGGTCTTTGTCGATGACGAAGGTCGGGATCGGCGAGCCCTCGATGATCCCCTCGATCGTTTTGCGCAGACGGATGTTCTCGTCGAGCTCCTGGCGAAGCGTTTCGGCATTCTCCCGGAGGTAGCGCGCCAGCTCCCGCTCCCGGGTCACGTCCTGGAGCGTCTCGATGGCCGCGATGACTTCCCCGCTGTCGTCGTAGACCGGCGCCGCCAGAAAGTACAGATAGCGCGGCTTTCCACCCAGGCCTTCGAACAAATCCGTTGCTTCGTAGGCCCCCTCGATGACGGACGATTTCTGGACCTGCTTTTTTCCGTAATATCTCTCCAGCCCCTCGATATCCTGATCCACGATGAGGTCGGCAATGAGGGGCCTCTTTTCCGGGTAGAGGGGCTTGTAGTGGTTGTCCGTGCCGATCATGTTGCGGGCATGATGGCCCGTCAGCTCCGCGCAGGCCTTGTTCCAGAGGATGATCTTGTGGTTTCGGTCGATGACAAAGGTGGGAATGGGAGAGCCTTCGAGGATGCTCTCGATGGAAAGACCCGTCCGGTTCTTCGCCGGACGGACGGCCTTCTTTTTATCGGTCCGGGACACCGTCACGATTCGTCTTCCTCTTGTGCTGCCTTTTTTCTCCTTTTTTCCTCGTACCAGCAGGCCACGTAAACGGCAATGGCCAATCCCAGCGAGATGATCAGTTTGATGAGGCCGCTTTCGATGCCGATGACTTTTTCGCAGACCAGCCAGGCAACGACATACGTAACAGCCGTCAGGATCTCCTGCATTGCAACCCTCCCTCCCGAAGAAGACCGACCCGGCGAAAATGCCTTCACTCGCCCGGCGAATCCTTACGCTGGGCCTGCGATGCCGGATCGGCAATCGCCCGATACTAGCCTCCCGGGCGAAATATTTCAATGAAAAATAAAAATGGCTGCAACAGGCCCGAGGTCAGAGGATCAAGGACCAAGGATGAAACAACCTCGAACCTCGCTGACCTCGTAACCTCGAGCCTTATGCCTTATGCGCGGCCGCTGAACATTCCACGATTCGTTCAATTTCGACGCGGAATTGAAAGAAACGTTAAACGACAGCTCGTCTTTCAGGGTTCCATTCGCTCCATCATGTTCGGATATCAGTCTTGATTTCAACCTGTTAAGGGAAAATGATCTTGAGTCGACCCCATGGCATATGGGTTGCAAACCCTTTCGCCGTTTTGAGTAGATTTCCCTTTAACTCAAGGGCCGGTTGTGCTACTCAGGGGACAAAATTTATAGCATCAATATAAGATGAAAGGAGAAATAGGTTATGTTCAAGAAGACGTTGTTAACCATTTGTTCAGCACTGTTCACCCTTCTGGTTTTCGCCCCGGCGGTGCTCGCGGCGGAGGCACTTCCTTCCGGGGATGCCTATAACAAGGTGTTCTTTGCTGTCGGCGCGATGCTGGCCGCCGGTATCGGCGTGGGTCTGGGCGCCATCGGTGCGGGCGCGGGCATCGGCAACGCTGCCAACGGTGCATGTATGGCCGTCGGCCGCAACCCCGGCGTGCAGGGCAAGATCATGACGACCATGCTCGTCGGCATGGCCATGGCCGAGTCCTGCGTTATTTACGCGCTGGTTATCGGTCTTGTCATTCTCTATGCCAACCCCTACGCGGCGTTGATCCTCAAGTAAGATCCGCTCTGAAAAAAAATACAGAATAGGGGGAAAAGAGTATGGCAGAGACTAAGAAAGATAAGCAGTTATTCTCCATCGGAAGGATATTCTTCCTGCTTATCGTCATTCCCCTGTCTCTCATGGCTTTCCTGATTGCAAACGGCATTTTCAAAGTGGGGGATTCCGCAAGAGAGCGTGCGACCTCCGTTCTGGACCTGAAATCCCAGGAAGAGATCAAGATTCGGGCGATCAACACGGCGGAGGAAGTGGCCAATTTCCTCCGGGAGAGGGAGAACGACGTCCTCGTCGCTTCCATCCTCCCGGGTTCGGAGGCCGCCTTCAAGTCCTTTGTTGATCAGAAGAAGCGCAATCTCTGGGTCAGGGACAAGGACGGGAAGATTCAGAAAGTCGCAGCCCCTCTCTTCTCGGAAATGTCCCTCATCGACCGGTCGGGCAACGAGATCGTCCGGATCGTGAACGGAGCCGTGGCAGGGAAGAATCAGCTGAGAAACGTGGCGGACCCTGGCAATACGAGCTTCAAGTCCGAGGATTACTTCTCGAAGGCCATCGGGCTAGGCAAGGGTGATGTCCACGTCTCTCGCGTGACCGGCTGGTACGTGACGAGGCAGGATTTCGAAAAGGGGAAGAGGTTTGCCGGTGTCGTTCGTTTCGCCACCCCGATCTTCGACAAGGGTGGGCTTTCGGGCATCGTGGTGCTGAGCCTCGACTATCGGCACCTGGCGGCCTTTACGGATCACATCGTACCGACGCAGGCGGAATATGTTTTTGAGGCCGATGCGTCAACGGGCAATTATGCCTACATGGTGGACAACAAGGGCTACATAACGTCTCACCCGCTCGATTTTCACATCGCAGGCCTGAGCCCGGACGGGTCGCCGGTTCCTCCGCTGACCAAGGAAACCGCCGAGGCCCTGATGAAGGAAGGCAAGGAGGTCCTGAACCTCAACCTGCTCGGGTTCATGGATCCGGGCTTGCCTGAAGTGGCCAAGGAGGCTGCGGCGGGCAGGTCGGGCATCAAGAACTACAAGTTCGCGGGCCGTGAGAAGTTCGTGGCCTTTGCCCCGATCAAGTACTTCGCCAAGGCATATCCAGAGCCCGCCGGTTTCGGCTGGATCGGGATGGGCGTCGACGTCGCGAAATTCCAGGAGATGGCGACGGCCACGGCGGAGAAGATCAACCAGGAAGTCAAGGGCTGGACTTCGACGATCATCATCATCATCATCGCTGCCGTGATCCTGCTGTTCGGGATCTCGGCCCTGCTGGCCCGGGGCATCGGCCGCTCTCTCGAGGATGAAGTTCCTGCCGGAGCGGAAGGTGTGAAAGAAGACATTTATGACGACGAGGAAGACAAGTAATCATCCTTGAACGATGGACCACAACAGGGGCCCGGATCGACGATCCGGGCCCTTTCTTTTCCCATACAAGCTCCTCTCCCTATGGCTCCCTCTCCCTTGAGGGGAGAGGACCGGGGTGAGGGTGAATCCTCCCCTCCTTGAAAAGGGACAGGGTTCGTATGGAGCTGGAGAGCCGGAAAAATTAAAAATCCTCGCACCGAGGTCCGAGGATTTTAGAAACTTAAGGACGCGGTTTTATCTGTTATTATGCTCGCTTACCCCGCAGCAAGCTGCGGGGGATGCGCGTGCAATTGTTTTCATTGACAAATTATCCGGTTATCTTATAAATGATTGAATTTTGAAGCAAAGCGGTTTTCCCGTCCACGGGACGGACATGCTTGCATTCATCCCGGCCCGCAAGGCGGGTGCCTGAACGAATCAATCTCAACGGCGGGGGGCACCATGAGTCTGAAAGAAAAGATCAACAGCGAGATGGTCGTAGCGGCAAAAGCGAAGGATTCGCTCAAACTGGGGACAATCCGGATGATCAAGACGGCGCTTCACAACAAGGAGATCGATGCCAAGCGCGATTTGAACGACGCGGAAATCCTCCAGGTTCTCTCATCGATCGTGAAGCAGCGCAAGGACTCCATCGAGCAGTTCAAGGCCGGCAACCGCCAGGACCTGGTCGACAAGGAGGCGTACGAACTCCAGGTCGTCCAGGCCTTCATGCCCCAGCAGATGTCCGCGGAGGAAGTCGAGCAGGAGGTTGCGAAAGCCATCGCCGAGACCGGGGCCACGAGCTTCAAGGACATGGGAAAGGTCATGAAGGTCCTCATGCCCAGGGTGGCAGGAAAGGCCGACGGCAAGCTTCTGAGCGATACCGTCAAAGCGAAACTTTCCGGCTGACGGGCCGGTGAGCCCCGGGGCATACCAGAGAGCCTCCCCGGTCGACAGGACCCGATGCAGCGGCGCGCGTTTTTCAAAAAAAAACGGCCCGAGCCTTTACACCTTTCCGATCTTCATTATATTAGGGGTGAGGCCTTGAAAAAGGGTGTCGGATCTTGAAGGGTCACATTCCCGAGGAACGGATCGAAGAAATCCGAAACCGGGTCAACATTGTCGATCTGGTTTCCGAGTATGTCACGCTCAAAAAAGCGGGGCGCAATTACCTCGGCTCCTGTCCCTTTCACAAGGAAAAAACGCCTTCGTTCACGGTCAACGCCGAGAAGCAGATTTACCACTGCTTCGGGTGCGGCGAGGGAGGAAATGCCTTTTCCTTCCTGATGAAGATCAACAACATGACGTTCCCGGAGACAGTGCGTCACCTGGCGGGAAAACTCGGCATCCCCCTTCCCGCCCGTGAGTTCACGCCAGAGGAAAAGGGCCGCGAGGACCTGAGGGAAATCCTGCTCCGTGTCAATCACCTCGCCGCCGGTTATTACGCCAGGACGCTGCGCCTGCCTGCGGGTACCCGGGGGAAGGCCTATCTCGAAAAGAGAGGGATCAAGCCGGATGTGATCGAAACCTTCCAGCTCGGCTATGCCCCGGAGGGGTGGAGAAACCTCCGGGACCACCTGCAGCGGGAGAAGGTTTCGCTGAAGCACGCCGAACAGGCGGGTCTTCTGGTTTCCAGGAAAGACGGCGACTACTACGACCGGTTTCGGGGCCGGCTGATGTTTCCCATCGAGGACGTCAACGGCAACGTGATCGCTTTCGGGGGGAGGATCATCGGGGAGGGTGAGCCGAAATACCTCAATTCCCCCGAGTCAGCCATCTATGTCAAGGGCAGGAATCTCTACGGGCTTGCCCGGGCCAAGAACGCGATCCGCAGGGACGAAACCCTGATCATTGTGGAGGGATACTTTGATCTCCTCGCCCTGTGGAACCACGGGATCCCGAACGTCGCGGCGACCCTCGGGACGGCACTCACCCGGGAGCACGTGGATCTGATCAGGCGATATACGGGAGCCGTGGCCCTCACCTTCGACACCGACACCGGTGGGAAGGCCGCCCTGGAGAGGAGCATGTCCCTCTTCCTGGAGCGCGGATTGCGGGCAAAGGCCGTGGTGCTGCCCGATGGGAAGGACCCCGACGAATTCATCACGAAGCACGGGAAAGAGGCTTTCCTGGAGGAAATTGGACGCGCCCGTGCCCTCGTCGATTATTACATCGACGAGGTCATCGGACAGGGCACGAACATTGACGATCGAAGAGGCGCGTTGAAAGACGCCATCCCTTTCATGGCAGGCATCTCCGATGCCGCCGAGCGCGGCCAGTTCATGAAGCGTGTCTCGGAGCGCCTTGGCGTCGATGAGGAGCTGGTCCGAAGCGAAGTGAGCCGCCACCGCCCGGCAGGACGACAGGAAGAGGCGCCTGAACCGCGCCGGGTGACGACCGGGATCGACCGTGTGGAGCTCGCCCTCATCCAGATGATGATCGAAAATCCTTCCAGGATCCGCGACGTCATCCAGGGCAACATCCTGGCCTTCTTCATGAGCGACGTGCTGAAGAGCCTGGGGGAAACCATCGCTGCAAGCCATGGCGAGGGGGAGGCCCCCAGCCTTGCCGGCATGGTCGAACGGATTGAAAACCGGGCGGTCCGGGAAAAGCTCCTCGAGTTGACGGTTTCGGCGGGTCAGCCGGACAGCGCCGTCAGGGATCGGCTCTTCGACGACACCGTCCGGAGGGTCAAGGAACGATGGTACAAAGAAAGGCAGCGCGACCTGAGGGTCAGGCTGTTGAGAGCGCAGGAGGCGGGAGACCAGGAACTGTTCAACCGGCTTCTAGATGAAAAGGAACGATTACGCCATGAGCAAAAAGACCGTAAAGGATAACCGGCGCCGCGGAGAAACCTTCCTCTCCAAAGATATCCAGTCCGACGAGGTGAAAAAGCTCATCTCGCTCGGGGAGGAAAAGGGGTTTTTGACCTACGACGACGTCAACGAGATGCTCCCTTCGGACATCGTCTCGTCGGACCAGATCGACGAGATCATCATGCTCTTCGGGGAGAAAAACATCGACATCATCGATACGGACAAGGGTGAAAAGATCATCCTGAAGAAAACCGTCGAAGAAGTCGCCGAAGCCAAGGAAGAAGGGGAAGAAGAGTCGCTCACGCTGCTTCCCAGCGGGGCAAGGACCGGCGACCCGGTCAAGATGTACCTGCGCGAGATGGGCCTCGTGTCGCTCTTGAACCGCGACGAGGAAGTGGAGATCGCCAAGAAGATCGAGGAAGGCGAGCGCGAGGTCACCGATGCCGTCTTCAGCGTGCTCACCGCGGTGAAGGACCTCGTCGGGATGGGCAAGGAGCTGAAAACGGGCGACCTGCGTGTGAAGAGCATCGTGGACAACATCGAGGACGAGGACGGCTTTGTCGAAGAGGATATTCACAGCGAACGGGTCATCAAGCTCATCGACCGTATTTCCGAGATCGACCGGCGCAACGACACCCTCCGCAGGAAGCTCCGCGAAAAAGGCATTGACGAAGACGAACGCAAGGACCTGGAGGCAAAACTGGTGAAGAACAACAAGAACATCGCCAGAACCTGCAGGGAGATCAACCTGAGCAAGAAACGCGTCCAGAGAATGGTTGCGAAGCTCAAGGACTTCACTGCCGAGACCGATATCGCCGATGCGGAAATCCGTTTCATCCGCCTGAAAACCAAGCTGCCCCTGAAGTCCCTCGAGGCCGTCTTCGCGCAGATGCGTCGAAGCAAGCAGGAGGAGCGCAAGGCAACGAAGGAGCTTCGCATCTCGGCCGTCAGGCTCCGGGAATACGAAGAACGCCTCAAGGAGGCCCGAAAGGTTCTGAAGCACGTCCAGACCGAAACAGGGCTCCCCGTCGCCGATCTGAGAAAGATTGTCGAGACGATCGCGGCGGGCGAGAAGAAAGCCGGCCTGGCCAAGCGCAAACTCGTGGAGGCAAACCTCCGGCTCGTCGTGAGCATCGCCAAGAAGTACACCAACCGCGGACTGCAGTTCCTGGACCTCATCCAGGAGGGCAACATCGGCCTCATGAAGGCTGTCGACAAGTTCGAGTACCAGCGGGGCTACAAGTTCTCCACGTACGCCACGTGGTGGATCCGCCAGGCCATTACCCGCGCCATCGCCGACCAGGCGCGGACGATCCGGATTCCCGTGCACATGATCGAGACGATCAACAAGCTGATCCGGACCTCCCGTTACCTTGTCCAGGAACTCGGGCGGGAACCCTCCCCCGAGGAGATCGCCGACAAGATGGAGTTTCCTCTCGAGAAGGTGCGCAAGGTGCTAAAGATCGCGAAGGAGCCCATCTCCCTCGAGACGCCTATCGGTGAGGAGGAGGACAGCCACCTCGGCGATTTCATCGAGGACAAGAAAATCATGTCACCCTCCGAGGCGGCCATCAGCATGGACCTTGCCGAGCAGACCCGCAAGATTCTCTCCACCCTCACCCCCAGGGAAGAAAAGGTCCTGCGCATGCGGTTCGGCATCGGCGAGCGGGTGGATTTGATGCTTGAGGAGGCCGTCACGGAGAGCGTCGACACCAACGTGGAGAAGGCAAAGCAGATGGAGGAAAACGTCCTCAAGAACCTGAGGAACCCCTCGCGACGCAGAGAATTGAAGTCGGCTGCAAAATAAAGGCTTGACAAGCGAGCCAGATACCGCTAATTGTTTAGTTTTAGTAAGTATTCACTCCAGAGGGCCCATAGCTCAATTGGTAGAGCCACCGGCTCATAACCGGTAGGTCCCTGGTTCGATCCCAGGTGGGCCCACCATTTCAGCGGGGGCCCGTGCCGCAAGAAGGGGTTAACCGTGAACGCGCCAGCGATCCGTCAAGGAGTCTTTACAGGACGGGCATCAAAACCCGACACAGGGGAAAACCTCGAAAATGCACCAAACCGGTGCATTTTTTTTATTCTGGCGAGCTGTTGACCGGGAGCGCATCCCGATGCGTGCTAAGCGTTCATCTTCCGATGTCGAGCGTGTGAAGATCGGAAGATCGGAAGCGAGGAAGAGCGGATTAGAAGAAAACGAACGGGACATCCACTCCGATCTTCTGCTCTTCGTAACTTCCTAACTTCGCAATTGTATGCGGGGGCCTTGCATCTGGCCGTTTTTGAACAGCTTCGCAACATGACTTCGTGGAGGACAGAGATTGAAAGAGCAGATGGCCCTTCTCATTGACCTTCAGAAAATCGATCAGGACATCCGGACCCTGAGCAACAAAAAGCAGACCCTCCCCGAGAAAGCAGGGGAACTCGATCAGGATTTCCAGACCCGGAAGGATCGGATGGAGGAAGATCGAAACGGTCTCGAGGGTCTTAACAAGCTTCACAAAGAGAAGGAATCGGAGTTGAAGCAGGGCCAGGAAAAGCTCCGAAAAGCCAGGGAGCGCCTGCAGGAAGTCAAGACCAACAAAGAATACCAGGCCATGCTCACGGAGATCGAAACGCTCGAGAAGGGAAGCGGCAGGATCGAGGAGGAAATCCTGGTCCTCTATGACAGGATCGACGAGAGAAAAGTCTCCCTCAAGAGCATCGAGAAGGATTTCGAGCAATACCGGGGCGGCTACGAAGCTCAGCGGAAAAAGATCGACGAGGAGCTTGCCTCCATCGATGGGGAACTGGTCGATCAAAAGAAAAAATTCGAAGCCCTCGTCCCGGGCCTGAAACCCGACCTGCGGCGCCGGTACGAAATGATCAAGGGCCGACGCAACGGGATCGCCGTCGTATCCGCCCGGGGCGCCATCTGCAGCGGCTGCAACATGAATCTGCCGCCCCAGCTCTACAACGAACTTCAGCGCTCAGAGGATCTCATCTGCTGCCCGAACTGCAACCGGATCCTCTACTGGGACGAAATCGTCAATGGTGGATAGGCGCCTGTCCCTTTTTACCGACGGGGCCTGCCGTGGAAACCCCGGCAACGGCGGGGCCGGTGCCGTTCTTGTCGGCAAAAACGGTGAGGTGGTCTCAACGGCGAAGAGGTTCCTCGGCCACTGCACCAATAACATCGCCGAATACCAGGCCCTTATCCTCGGCCTCGGAGAGGCCCTGGGGCGCGGGGCTACGGCAATTTCCATCTATCTCGACTCGGAACTTATCGTCCGGCAGATCCAGGGCGTCTACCGCGTCAAGAACCCCACCCTGAAGCCCCTGATGGCCGACGTCCGGGCCTTGCTGGATCGGTTCGACACGTGGCAAGTCGCGCACGTCCCGCGAAGCGAAAACGCCGTGGCCGACAAACTCGCCAACGAAGCGATTGATGAAGCCCTGAAAAAACAGTAACTGGTTGATTAGCAGCTGTGTTTCAAGTTGAGAGTTTATGCTGGTTGATATTTCCAGCACGTACCGTTCTTTAACATGGTATTCAAGATTACCAGGAGCTTCCGCATGCAGGCCGTAATGGCAACTTTCCTGGGTTTGCCGGCCAGGACGAGCCGCTGGTAAAACGCCCGGATCACGGCGTTGGCGCGGATGGCCGCCAGAGTGCCCATGTAGAGCACCGATCGGACAGGACCGCGGCCGCCCAGGATGGTCCGCTTGCCCCGATGGCGGCCGCTTTCGCGGTTAAACGGGGCGACACCAACCAATGCGGCAATCTGCTTGCGGTTGAGCGTGCCCAACTCCGGCAGGGCTCCCAGCAGCGTGCTCACCAGCACGGGGCCGACCCCGGAGACACTCTGCAGCAGCTTGTCCTTCTGGCGCCACAGAGGGCTTTTGCGGATCAGATCATCGATCTCGTCGTTGAGATCCTCGAGTCGCTTCTCCAGCCAGCGGATGTGCGCCTGGATGTCCCGGCGGACCCGCTTGCTGGCCGTCCCCTGACGGTTCTTCTCGGCGGTGATCATCTCGACGACCTGGCGCCGACGGGTAACGAGTTCGCCGAGCGCTTCCGTCTCCTCGGTCTTCAGAGACCGGGCTTCGGGCTGGAGCACTTCGGCAAACCGGGCCAGCATCAACGCATCGATGCGGTCTGTCTTGGCCAGGATGCCGGTGGCCTTCGCGAAGGCCCGGGACTGCCGGGGATTGATGATGTTAAAGAGCAGGCCTTCCACGGCCAGGGCCCGAGCGACCCGCTGCTCGTACTTCCCGGTGGCTTCCATCACGATCAGGGCCGGCGCCTCTGCACGAAGAAGTTGCACCAGGCGGGCAACGCCCTTGTCGTCGTTTTGGAAGGTTTGCTGCTTCCCGGAAGGCCGCAGGGCCACCTCCAGGGACTCCTTGGAGACATCGATACCGACATAACAGGGGTTCTCGTTCATGGTTCGCTCCTTTTATCCCGTTCTTGCGAGTGATGCGGGATCCTCCAAGAGGTCCCTGACAACTGTTCGGGCTTGAGGGGCATCGGTCGTGGCGACCCTTGCTAATCACCGGGGTTCACCCAAGTTGATGTCGGTCTGCCACGACCGCAGCACTCTCCTTCTTACCATCAAGTGCTGCTTATATGAACACATGAACAAGAGCTAGGTAACATACAAGTTGATTGGTCAATTTGGAATCCGCATTCCAGATTCCTGCCGCGAAGCGGCCTTTACACGCTACACGCTACCCGCCACACGCTTCTTTATTCCCCCGAAATACCTCTTGCAAAGATGCCGGTATCATTGGAGAATGAAGCGTGCCGGAGCAGGCAGGATGATCGCTGGCCCGTCAACGGGCTGGAGGAAAGTCCGAGCTCCACAGGGCAGGATGGTCGCTAACGGCGACCGGGGGCGACCCCAGGGAAAGTGCCACAGAAAACGTACCGCCCCGAGCTTGTCGAGGGGTAAGGGTGAAAAGGCGAGGTAAGAGCTCACCAGTTCCCCGGGCGACCGGGGAAGCTAGGCAAACCCCATCCGGAGCAAGACCATGTAGGGGAGCGTTCGAGGGCAGCCCGCCCGAGCTCCCGGGTAGGTCGCTTGAGGCAACAGGCAACTGCTGTCCCAGATTAATGATCATCGCCCCCCGGAGGGTGACTTAAGGGGGGAACAGGACTCGGCTTACAGCCTGCTCCGACACCTACTAACACAGGGCTTCAGAGAAGCCCTTCCTCACAGGCCCTAGGAGACTCCCTGTTCTCCTCCTCGGGGAGGAGGAGTGAGGAGGGGGACTGATCTTGACAGCGGAGAGGGTCGGGGTGAGGGTGACTGCTCCCCTTTCGTCAAGTGGTATAGGGTAAGCATAGATTTTCGAATCCGAATGTGGTGAGACAAACCGATAATGACGTTGACTCATCGACCTCTTCTTTTTTCTCCCCGACTTTTCGTCGCTTTTATTTTTCTAGTCCTTTTTTCCCTTCCCCTTCCCTTTCATGCCTTGGCTGATGACGCGGCGCGGAAGATGCGCGAGGCGGAGACTCATTTCAGCCGGGGAGAGTACCTGGAGGCCCTGGGCGACTACCAGGAGGTGATCGAGCAGTCAAAGAAAGGCGATCATCAACCGAAGGCCCTCATGATGTCTGCAGCGATCTACGGAACCTTCCTGAAAGATCACGAGGCCGCTCTCAATCTATACAGCCAAATCCGGGCGAAATACCCCCGCTCCGTCTACGAAGCCGACGCCATCTTTCAGGCCGCCATGATCCAGTACGAAAGGGCCCGGTACCGGGAGGCGTCGCAGCTCTTTGGACTCTATATCGAAAAATTCCCGACCGGAAGCAGGCGGGATGTGGCCTCATTTATGCGAGACGCCAGTGACAACCCCCCTGCCGAGCGCGAGCGCAAGGCCCGTGAGATGGCAGCCCGGCAAGAGCAAAGCGAACTCATCCGGGTCCTCATTTTGGAGAATGCGGTTGACGTCCGCGTTTCAGTCTCTTCCTCCCTGGAGATCGGGAGCCCGGCCGGGAGCAACATCCTCAAGACCATCCGCGCACCGCAGGAGGCCCGTGTCCGGTTCGAAGGCGGTACCCTGCAGGTTAACGGCACAGCCTATCCCTTCTCCGAACTGCTTCTGACGGCGGACAAAGGCGGCCAGGTCCGGGTCAACGGCATCTGGTATCGAGGTAACTTGAAACTGTCCGTGACGGATAAGGGCCTCCTCAGGGCCGTCAACCTCATTGACATTGAAGAGTACCTCAACGGGGTGGTCCCCCGGGAAATGCCCCCGAGCTGGCCCGAGGAGGCCCTCAAAGCCCAGGCTGTTGTCTCCCGGACATTCGCCCGCTACCAGATGGACGCCAATGCCTCCCGCGACCACGACGTCAGCGCCACGACCGCCTCCCAGGTTTACGGGGGAGTCGCCGCAGGGACGGATCGGACCCGCCGGGCCGTCAATGCCACCCGGGGCAGGATCCTCACCTTCAAGGGAAAACCTGCACTGACCTACTTCCATGCCAACAGCGGCGGGATGACGGAGGATGCCCGCCATGTCTGGCGTGTCGCCATCCCCTACCTGCAGTCCATTCCCGATGACTACAGCGCGCAGGCGCCCGGCACGGCCTGGTCATCCTTTCTGAGCTTCGATCAGATTCGGGATGCGATGAACCGAAACGGGATCAAGACAGGGCAGATCAGCGACATCGAGACGGCTTCGCAGAGCCCGTCGGGGCGCGCCATCAAGCTGAAAATCACCCATAGCGAAGGGACATCGGTCCTCGGCGGAAACCAGTTCCGCACGATGACCGATCCGGCCGTGATCAAGAGCACGCTGTTCAAGGCTGAACGGAACAGTCAGGGAATCCGCTTCGAAGGCCGGGGTTCCGGCCACGGGGTGGGCTTGAGCCAGTGGGGTGCCCGCATGATGGCAGAAGGAGGATCCCCTTACAAGGAGATCCTCCTTCATTACTACCGCGGTCTCGAATTGAATTAAATAGACGTTGCTTCTCAGCCTTTAGCCTTTACCCTATAGCCTGTTTTTTTCACTTCCCCAGGTTCTTCTCCGTCTCGATGATGTCGAGCGTCGTCTTAATGACGGTATCGGCATTGAGCGACATGCTGTCGATGCCGCATTCGACGATGAACCGGGCGAACTCGGGGTAGTCGCTGGGCGCCTGACCGCAGATGCCGATCTTCTTGCCGAGCTTCCGGGCCTTCGTGATGACGTCCCGCACCAGCGTCAGCACGGCCTGGTTGCGCTCGTCGAAGATGTGGGCCACCTGCGCCGAGTCGCGGTCGAGGCCCAGCGTGAGCTGGGTGAGGTCGTTGGAGCCGATGGAGAATCCGTCGAAGATCTTCGCGAATTCCTCCACGAGGATCACGTTGCTCGGGATCTCGACCATCATGTAGATCTCGAGGCCGTTTTCTCCCTGGATGATGCCGTTGTCGCGCATGACCTCGATCACCCGCTTGCCCTCTTCCACGGTCCGGCAGAAGGGGATCATGGGCTTGACATTCGTGAGGCCCATCTCGTTTCGGACCTTCTTCATCGCCTTGCATTCCAGTGCAAAGCCGTCGCGGTACTTGTCGTCGTAGTACCGGGAGGCGCCTCGCCATCCGATCATGGGGTTTTCCTCGGAGGGCTCGAAGTACTTCCCGCCGATGAGGTTGGCGTACTCGTTGCTCTTGAAGTCGCTCATGCGGGTGATGACTTCGTTGGGGTAGAACGCCGCGCCGATCTTGGCGATGCCCTGGGCGAGCTTGTCGACGAAGAAGTCCGTCCGGTTCTCGTAGCCCCTGGTGATCGTCTCGATCTCCTTGCGGACCTTTTTATCCGTCACCTTCTCGAACTGAACCAGCGCCATCGGGTGGATACGGACATACTGGTTGATGATGAACTCGAGGCGGGCGAGACCCACGCCGTCATTGGGGATGTTGGCCACATCGAAGGCATTGTCGGGGTTGCCCACGTTCAACATGATCTTCGTCTTGGGCCTCTGCAGATTCTGCAGGTTGACGCGCTGCACTTCATACTTCAGGACACCGTCGTAGACGTTTCCGACCTCGCCCTCGGCGCAGGAGATGGTTGCCTCTTTCGAATTGCGCAGGGCCTCGGTTCCCTTCCCCGTCCCGACGATGCACGGCACACCGAGCTCGCGGCTCACGATGGCTGCGTGGCAGGTCCGGCCGCCCTTGTTCGTGACGATGGCGGCGGCGATCTTCATGATGGGCTCCCAGTCGGGGTCCGTCATGTTCGTCACCAGCACCTCGCCCTTCTTGAAGTTCTTGATGTCGCTGACGCTCTGGATGACGTTGACGGGGCCGGCGCCGATCTTGGACCCTACGGCGGTGCCCGTCACCAGGGGTTTCCTCTGCTCGAGGAGCACGTAACTCTCCAGGACATTTGCGTCCTTCTGGGATTGAACCGTCTCGGGGCGGGCCTGGAGGATGAAGAGCTCGCCCGTTTTGCCGTCGCGGCCCCACTCGATGTCCATGGGCTTGAAGTAGCCCGCCTCGGCGGAGTAGTGGTCCTCGATGATGCAGGCCCACTTGGCCAACGTAATGGTCTCGTCGTCGGTAATGCTGAAGACGTCTCGCTGCGCCTTGGGCACAGGCTTGATCTCCGTCGGATCGATGCCCTTCTTCTTCGAGTAGATCATCTTGATCTCTTTGGTCCCGAGCTTCTTCTGGACGATGGGCCTGAAACCGTCCTTCAGCGTCGGCTTGAAAACGTAGAACTCATCGGGGTTCACCGTTCCCTGGACGACCGTCTCGCCCAGGCCGTAGGAGGACGTAATCAAGACGACGTCCTTGAAGCCCGATTCCGTGTCGATGGAAAAGATGACGCCCGAGGCCCCGATGTCGGAGCGCACCATCTTCTGAACGCCGATGGACAGGAAGACCGTCTCGTAGTCGAAACCCTTGTCGAAGCGGTAGGAAATGGCCCGGTCCGTGAAGAGCGACGCAAAGCAGCGCTTGCAGGCCTCGATGAGGGCCTCCTCGCCCCGGATGTTCAGGAAGGTCTCCTGCTGGCCCGCAAAGCTCGCATCGGGCAGGTCCTCGGCCGTGGCGGAGCTGCGGACGGCAACGTCCGTATTGGGCCCGTACTCGTCACAGAGCCTCCGGTAGGCCTTGACGATCTCGTCCCTCAGGTCCTTGGGTACAGGGGCGTTGTAGATCAGGTCGCGGACCTTCTTCCCCCGCGTGCGGAGGTTGTCCAGATCGTGGGTATCAAGGTCCTTAAGGATCTCCTTGATACTGTCCCAGATCCCGGCCGACTCGATGAGGTGGCGGTAGGCCGCTGCCGTGATGGCATACCCATCAGGGATGTTGACCCCTTTCTTCTGCAGGTTCTGCCTCATTTCGCCCAGCGAGGCGTTCTTCCCGCCCACCTCGGGAATATCCTTTAATTGAAGTTCGTCAAACCAGATGACCAGTCTTTCGCTATTCATGTCCATCCTCCCCGAAGACGTTGATGTCCTTATATCCCCTGTGCTGTGACCGAAAACTGCCTATCAGTTTTGGCCCCGAGAGTCAACGGGAAACGTCCCGTGATCAACCCATGGCATCGGTGAGCCTGCGCCCCCCGAATACGTGCATGTGAAGGTGGAAAATGAGCTGGCCCCCGTCGGGGTTGACGTTCACGGTGACCCGATACCCCTTCTCGGCGATGCCCCTCTCCCGGGCGATCTTCCGGGCGGCCCGGGCCATCTCCTCCAGAATGTCCTTCTGGCTCTCCCCGACGTCGTTGAAGGTCGCGATGTGCTCCTTCGGTACGATGAGCACGTGGACGGGTGCCACCGGGTGGATGTCGTTGAAGGCGAGGATCTTGTCCGTTTCCAGGACCTTGCTGCAGGGGATCTCCCCCCGGACGATCTTGCAGAAAATGCAATCGTTCATCTCCCTCTACCTCCTTCCCATGAGCGTTTATCGGACGGCTCAGCTTCTTGTTTTCCGAATGGCCTCCTCCAGATCAAGGGCTCCCGTGTAGAGGGCCTTGCCCGTGATCACGCCGAGGATGCCGGAGTACGCCACGGCCAGGAGCCTGTCGATATCCCCGATCCCTGCGACACCGCCCGAGGCGATGACGGGAACCCTCACGGCCCGGGCGAGGCGCTCTGTGGCGTGCACGTTCACCCCCGTTTCCATGCCGTCGCGGCTGATGTCCGTGTAGACGAGAGCGGCAAGCCCCAGCCCCTCGTAGCGCTTCGCCACATCGAGGACATCGGCGCCCGTGGCCTCCGTCCAGCCCTCGACGGCGACCTTTCCGTCTTTCGCGTCGATGCCCAGGATGATCCGGCCGGGGAATCGACGGCATGCCTCGACGACGAAGTCGCGGTTCTTCAGAGCCGCCGTGCCGAGGATGACCCAGCCGACACCCATTCCGAGATAGGTCTCCACCGTCCCGAGTTCCCGGATTCCGCCTCCCAGTTCAATGGGAACGCTGACGGCGGACAGGATCTGCCGGATGACCCCGTCGTTGACGGGACGGCCCTCGCGGGAGCCGTCGAGATCGACGATGTGAATACGCTCGGCACCCTTCGCGGCCCACCGGCAGGCCACCTCCACAGGGTCACCGCTGTAGACGGTCTCCCGCTGGAAGTCCCCCTGCATGAGCCGGACGCACCTGCCGCCCCGTAAGTCGATTGCTGGAATGATAATCAAGGACTGTTGCTCCGGAACCGGTGGCCCGGTTCTGCTTCATCAAAAAGCCGGATTACGGCAACTCCCCGGGCGGGGCGCCGGACCGACCATTCCTAACGGTCAGCCGGGGCTTATCGATACCCGGGGAAGGTGTTCAGTATTTCCTCGACGCCGTCTTCGGCCAGTTCGGCCGCCGTCACCCACCTGAGCCCCCTTCTGAAAAACGTCGAGGACTGCAGGACATTCTCGGAAAACGACTGCTGGGTCCTGTCGTACATTCTCCCCCAGACCAGCTCGCCGTCGCTGACCCGGATCAGGTAGATCCCGAAGGTGACAGAAGCCGGGCGCTCGGCCGAGAAGGCATACCCTACCCGCTCACGGAAGCAGGAAACGTAGCCGATCACGATCCCGTCGACTTCGAGCGCCTTGCCCGTTTTCTGGAGCTGCTGTGCCACCGACGCGCTCGTGCTCTCGCTTCTCACCTTCTGGTAGACGAGATCGCTCTGGTAGGGCGGAATGACAACAAATTGGCCCGATTTCTCGAGTCTCTGGAGGAAGAAATCCTGCACGAGGGCTTCGGCATTCTGGGGAAGCGCGCACGTGGAAAAGACGGTGCCGCTCACGGGACAGCGGACCGCACGGCCGCTATCCCCGGAGGTCAGTTTCTCGAAGGACACGACGGCAATCTTCTTGAAAATGAGGGGTTCGCCAGCGGTCTCCGCTGCCGTGCGCACCGGTGTGCTCGAGGCGCATCCGACGAGTACGGTCAAAGCGATGCAAAGGGATGCAACCAGTACATGACAGGTTCTCGAAGAGGTCTTCACGGTTTCCCCCCGCCAAAAGTGTCTCAGGCTGGTGAACGGGCGAAAGTACGAACAAAAAAAGAAGACGAGAGGGATCCTGTTCAGAACCTTGTAATCCGTCTTCCCCGGTGCAGATCAGCAGAGAACCTTTATTTTCAAAGGGTGCCCTTCGTCGAAAGGACCCCCCGGACACGCGCGTTCAGGGTCACGGCCTCCCGCAGGGCACGGGCAAAGGCCTTGAAAATCGCCTCTGCGATGTGATGGTTGTTCTTACCATACATGACGTTGACGTGCAAGGTCATTCCACTGTTGTCGGTGAAGGCCTTGAAGAACTCCCGGATGAGCGCGAGGTCGAAGGTTTTGATTTTCCGGGCCCCGAAATCCACGTGGTACACGAGATAGGATCGACCGGACAAATCGATGTGAACGGCTGCCAGGCTCTCATCCATCGGAACCGCGGCGGATCCGTAACGGTTGATTCCCTCTTTTGCCTTCAATGCCTCCCGGAAGGCCTTACCCAGGCAGATCCCGATGTCCTCTACGAGGTGGTGATCGTCAACGTCCGTATCCCCGCTGCCCTTCACCGTAAGGTCGAAAAGACCATGCCGGCTCATCAAGGTAAGCATGTGATCGAGGAAAGGAATGGTTGTGGAAATCCTGCCCTTACCGGTCCCGTCGAGATCCAGAAGGATGCGGATGTCCGTTTCCGCCGTCTTGCGGTCGATCTTCGCTTTCCTGGCCATCTTTCCTCCCCTGTGGGCCGCACCATGCAAATGCCTGTAAGGTTCAATCCGCGTTATCGCCAACTGTTCGTGAAGTCAGGATGTGAGGAAGAGCAGAAGATCGGATTTGAGATCCGTTTCTCTCTTTTCCGCTCTTCCGAGGTTCCGATCTTCCGATCTTCGCGAATTCTGAGCCTCGGCCCATCATACTACTTTATTGAGCGCATACTCGATGATGCCCTCCGCCCCCGCCTCCTGCAGGAGGGGAATGAGGTCGCGGGTGATGCCGCTGTCCACCACCGTCTCCACGGCGAACCACTCCTCGTTGTAGAGGTTCGAGATGGTGGGCGCCTTCAGGGAGGGCAGCAGCAGGATCACGCGGCCCAGGTTTTCCTTGGAGACGTTCATCTTGATGACCACCTTCCCCATGCCCAGAAGCGAGCCCTTGAGCATAGTCCGGATCTGCTCGATTTTGCGTCGCTTCCAGGGATCCTCCCAGGCATCCTTGTTGGCGATGAGCTGGGTGTTGGTCCGCATCAGCTCGTGCACGATGCGCAGCCGGTTCGCCTTGATGGTGCTCCCGGTTTCGGTGACTTCCACGATGGCATCGACAAGACTCTCGACAACCTTCGCTTCCGTCGCCCCCCAGGAAAATTCCACCTTGACGTCAATATTGCGCTCCTTGAAGTAGCGCTTCGTGAACTGCACCAGCTCCGTGGAGATCTTCTTTCCCTGAAGATCCTCGATCTTCAGGACGGGCGAATCCTCGCGCACGACGAGGACCCAGCGGGCCGGTTTGGCCAGCACCTTCGAGTACACCAGATCCTCGACCACGATGACGTCCGACTCGTTCTCGGTGACCCAGTCATGGCCGGTGAGGCCCAGATCCAGGGTTCCCGCCTCGATGTACTTGGACATCTCCTGGGCCCTCACCAGGGAGCAGGAGATTTCTTCGTCGTCGATGTCCGGGAAGTAGCTGCGGCTGTCGTAGCTGATCCGCCAGCCCGCCCTCTTGAACAGATCGACCGTATTTAACTCGAGGCTCCCTTTCGGGATGCCCAGCTTGAGTTTTTTCATTTGTAGACATCCTTCGGGTTGAAGATGAGCTCGCCCACGATTTCCTCCCTGCCGCCGGAAACCTTCCGGTAGAAGCACGAGCGGTATCCCGTGTGACAGGCCGCCTTGCCGATCTGGTCCACCATGAGCAGGATCGTGTCGTTGTCGCAGTCGATCCGGATCTCCTTCACCATCTGGACGTTTCCCGAGGTTTCCCCCTTGACCCAGAGCTCATTTCGGGATCGGCTCCAGTAGGTGGCCTTTCCCGTTTCGAGGGTCTTGCTCCACGAGAGCTCGTTCATGTAGGCAAGCATCAGGACGTCCTTTGTGACATCATCCTGAACGATGGCGGGAACGAGGCCGCCGCTTTTCTTGAAATCAGGTTCCACCATGATGGATATTCCAGTCTCCTTTACACATTGGCTACAGGCATCGGGCCTTTGGCCTTTAGCCCGGTGCCTGCAGCCTGATATATGTGACGGGTAATACTAAGGAAATGACCTGATTTTATCAAGCACTATTTTCTTTTCGTCTTGCCTGGCCCTGCATTTTGTGTTAGGAAAAAGACCGTATTTTCTCCAGGTTATCTTCACGGCAGGAATCGCGGAAGCGTTACAGGCACTTCGGAACGCATACGGAACGGAGGTGAAATCGATGTCAGTCTTACTCGGCGGCGGCGTATCGGTCATGCTGGGCCTGGTCCTGCTTATCTTCTGGTACAAGCACTTTCTCGTTCTCCTCATGGGGGCGGTCCCGATCCTTCTCATCATGGGCGGGGCGCTCGCCGTTTACGTGGGCCTCGACGAGCTGAAGGACAAGATCCGGGAGACCCAGGAAAAGGAAAAGGAAGAGCTCAACAAGGCCCGGGCCGAACTCGAGCGGGCCAAGGCGGAGGCCGACAAATACCGCGAGGAACTGGAGAAGCTCAAGGACGCTAAATAGTGAAGCTTCCCGCCCACCAGGCGGGGCTTCCCGGCAAGGATGGTTCGACAGGCTCACCATGACAATACAGGGTTCGTCCTCGGTCTGTCGAAGGAGTGCCTGTCCTGAGCGTGTCGAAGGACGCGCCCCCGGTCCCGGCCAAAAACACCTTGACAGGAGTCGGAAAATCCAATAACGGAATAACCCTGTTCATAAAGAAAGGTTCAAAACGGCATGAGCATCGGCACATTTCTGAATCAACCCTGCGAATCCCGCCTTCGTCAGTACACCTACATGTATTGATGCCTGCTGTTCACCCTCCCAGGTGGGCATGCAGGCTTCCCGGAACACCCCGCGTTTTTCACGGTTTATCCCATAGAAGCGTCAGCGGAACCGTTTCTTTGCTTCCGGCCGACGACGGGATCCTATCAATGGTCGCATCGGACAACCAGTGTCAACTTGGAGGGCAAAGTCATGAGAAGGGGAACAACGGCAGTTCTGTCACTCGTTTTTCTGCTTACGGCGGCGATCACACTCGGCTCGTGGACGGCAGCCGGGGCGGCAACCAACCTGACTTACAGTATCTTCTTCCCGCCCACCCATGCCCAGGCAAAAGCGGCGGAGTCCTGGGCGAAGGAGATCGAGAAGCGCAGCGCCGGCAATGTGAAGATTTCCATATTCCCCGGAGGGACGCTGACCCCGGCCGATCAGTGTTTCGATGGAGTCGTGAAAGGGATCTCCGACATCTGCATGTCCGCTTTTGCATACACCCGGGGTCGCTTCCCCGTCATGGAGGCCCTGGATCTTCCCCTGGGCTACCCGAACGGCAGGGTCGCCACGCGCGTGGCCAATGACTTCTACCAGATCATGAAACCCAAGGCATTGGAGAGCGTGAAGGTCCTCTACCTGCACGCCCACGGCCCGGGACTTCTGCACACGAAGAAGCCCGTGAAAACCCTGGAAGAAGTGAAGGGTATGAAAATCCGCTCGACAGGCTTCAGCGCCAAAGTCGTCGCGGCGTTGGGCGGCGTGCCCGTGGCCATGCCGCAGGGAGAGACCTACGAGGCGCTCAGCAAAGGGATCGTGGACGGCACGATCGGTCCCATCGAGGTGCTCAAGGGATGGAAACAGGCCGAGGTGGTCAAATCCACGACGGACTGTTTCGACGTGGGATATACGACGGTGTTCTTCGTCGTCATGAACCTCAAGAAGTGGAATGCCCTTGCCCCCGATGCCCGCAAGATCCTCGACGACGCGAGCCGCGAGTGGATCGACGTGCACGGAAAGGCCTGGGATGAGGCGGACAAGGAGGGCCGTGCCTTTACGAAGAGCCTCGGCAACCAGGTCATTACCCTGCCTGCGCAGGAAAGCGCCCGCTGGAAAAAAGCCGTCCGGCCGACGATCGAGGAGTTCGTAAAGAACGCGGAACAAAAGGGCGTGCCGGGCCGCAAGTCCGTGAAAGAGGCCGAGGCCCTGATCGACAAGCACCGGAAGCAATATAAGTAGAGACGCTGCAACAGGGGATCGCATCCGTGCTTCGTACGATTGTCAAATCCATTCATCAGGCAGCTGCCAGGCTCAACGGGGTCTCGGCAGCTGCGGTCGTATTCATCATGCTCCTGACCTGCACCGATGTCGTGATGCGTCTCTTCGGCAGGCCGATCCCCGGAACCTATGAACTGGTCGGTTACTTCGGCGCCGTGATTATCGCCTTCGCAATGGCCTACACGTCTGTCGAACGGGGGCACATCGCCGTGGAGATGCTGGTCGATCGCCTGCCCCGGAGGCCAAGGCATGTCATGGAGGCCCTCAGTGCGCTGTCCGGCGCCTTCCTCTTCGGGCTGCTTGCCTGGCAGAGCCTGATCTACGCCGCAGACCTGATGGAGAGCGGCGATGTGTCGCTGACCCTCGGTGTGCCGACATGGCCCTTTGTCAGCTGTATCGGTGCGGGCTCGGCACTGCTGGTGCTGGTACTCCTCGTGGACGCGCTGCGGGATCTCAAAAAGGGGCTTCAGCCATGACGCCGACCGAAGCCGGCCTCTACGGGTTCATCGTCCTCGTGGCCCTCATGTTCCTGAAGATCCCCGTGGGCTTCGTCATGGCCCTCGTGGGTCTGCTGGGCTTTGCCTTTCTTGTATCCTGGGAAGCGGCACTGAATTTGATGGCGCAGGATTTCTCTGCCGTTTTCGGGTCCTACAACCTTACCGTCATCCCCCTTTTCGTACTCATGGGGCAGATGGCACACCACTCCGGGATGAGCGGCCGGCTGTTCCACGCCGCCTATCGATTCTTGGGGACTCTGCCGGGCGGGCTCGCCGTGGCCACCATAGGCGCCTGTGCGGGGTTTTCGGCTATCTGCGGCTCCACGAGCGCCACGGCCGCCACGATGGCCGCCGTCGCCCTGCCGGAGATGAAGAAGTACAACTACGACCCCGCGCTGGCAACGGGCGTTGTAGCTGCAGGCGGAAGCCTTGGGATCCTGATCCCTCCAAGCACGATCTTCATCGTCTACGGGATCATGACGGAACAGTCCGTCGGCAAGCTCTTCCTGGCCGGCGTCATGCCGGGAATCCTGATGACACTCCTCTTCATCGCGACGGTATTCATCTGGACCTGGAACCGGCCCGATCTTGCCATGCCGGGGCAGCGCTTCACCCTGCGTGAAAAGATCGCCTCCCTTGCAGGCGTCGTCGAGACGCTCGTCCTCTTTGTCGCCGTCATGGGAGGTCTCTTCATCGGGTTTTTCACCCCGACGGAGGCGGCGTCCATCGGCGCCTTCGGCACCCTGCTGATCGCCGTCGTCGGCCGTCACCTCTCCTGGAAGGGGTTCGCCCAGTCGCTTGTCGAGACGACGCGGGTCAG
>CAVPJD010000002.1:0-65800 GCA_963705165.1 uncultured delta proteobacterium
AAAATCCTCTTTGCGGGCGCTCCGGCCGTCATGGCATCTCGCAATCGAATCGTTGAGGGTGAACCGTCGCGAGAATATTCTGCAAAACCCGTGCCTTAACCGGAGGACCGGCCGTATGGCTCCCGCGGAAAGGCCGCTTCGGAGGTTGTGGAATGATTGGCATATTTTATGTATAAAGTACGAGACAAAACTTCCGATATGGATACTGTCAAAAATACAATAAGGAACGGACCCTGACGATGGACACGGCAAAGATGATGGAGAGGCTGGATATCTCCTCCATAACGGCCCTTTCCGAGAAGCTCAACCAGCGCAAGAAACTGCTGGACATCACCAACCAGATTCACGCCGCCCAGAACATCAAGGACATCCTCGTCGAGCACAAGGAAGGCATCCTTGCGCTCTTCAACGCCCTGCTGATCACGATCTACGTGACCGACAAGCCCCGCAACGAGCTCTACTCGCTCTACCTCGCGGGTGCGCAGCTCAAGGAGATCCGGCTGCCCATCACGAACCGCAGCATCGCGGGCTTCGTGGCAAACGGAGGCGGCGGCGTCAACATCGCCGATGCCTACGACAAGGAGGAGCTCAAAAAGATCGACAAGACGCTCTTCTTCGACGAGGCTTGGGACAAGCAGTCGGGTTACCGGACGGCCCAGGTGCTTGCCCTTCCCATCCTGCACGAGAACGCCCTTATGGGGGTCATCCAGATCGTCAACCGCAAGGGCGGGGGCAAGTTCACGGCCGACGAGCAGAGCCTGCTCGAGGAGATCGCCGAGGTCCTGGGCATCGCCCTTTACAACCAGCACCGCGTCTCCTCGCGCCGCAAGACCCGCTTCGACTACCTCGTCAACCACAATCTCATGAAGGACGGCGACCTGGAGGCCGCCTTCACCGAGGCTCGCCGGGGAAACGAGCCCATCGAAGAGATCCTCATGAAGCGGTTCCGGATCTCCCGGGAGGACATCGGGCGCTCCGCCGAGGACTACTACCGCTGCCGCTTCGTCCATTACAACCAGAAACACCCCATCCCCGACGAGCTGCTCAAAAACCTCAAGCGCGAGTACCTCCGAAGGGAGCTCTGGGTTCCCTTCGAGAAGGGCGCCGACGGCAAGATCCGCGTCATCGTCGACGACCCCAACAACCTCCTGAAGAAGGACATGATCGAGAACCTCCTGAGGACGAAGTCCGTCGAGTACTGCGTCTCCCTCAAGGACGACATCATCAAGTTCATCAACCACTTCTACCAGACGCAGGAGGGGGAGAAGTCCTTCAGCGAGCTTTTGGGCAACGAGGGGCAGCTGGTCGAAGACCGCGACGACTACGAGGATAACGGCGTGTCCGAATCGGACAGCGTCATCATGCAGCTCGTCAACCGGATCATCAACGACGGCATCATCCAGCGGGCCTCCGACATCCACATCGAGCCCAACATGGGAAGGAAAAACGTGGAGATCCGCTACCGCGTCGACGGCGGCTGCTCCATCTACCAGACGGTGCCCTACAGCTACCGGGCGGCTATCGTCTCGCGCATCAAGATCATGTCGAACCTCGACATCACGGAGCGAAGGCTCCCCCAGGACGGCAAGATCAAGTTCAAGCGTTCGAACAACGATGAGATCGAGCTTCGCGTGGCCACGCTGCCCACGGCGGGAAACCTCGAGGATGTCGTCCTGCGAATCCTGCAAAAAGGCGAGATGATGCACCTCGAGGAGATGTCCCTGTCGCCTTACAACTACCAGAACCTCGTCAAGCTCCTCGAGAAGCCCTACGGCATCATCCTGTGCGTGGGCCCCACGGGCTCCGGCAAGACGACGACGCTCCATGCCGGCATTCACAGCATCAACACGCCGGAGAGAAAAATCTGGACGATCGAAGACCCCATCGAAATCACGCAGTACGGGATCCGCCAGGTCCAGGTGAACCCCAAGATCGGCCTCGACTTCGCCCGGGCCCTGAGGGCCTTTTTGCGCGCCGACCCCGACGTGATCATGGTGGGCGAAATGCGCGACTTCGAGACGGCCAAGATCGGCATCGAGGCTTCGCTCACGGGGCACCTCGTGTTCACGACCCTGCACACCAACAGCGCCCCGGAGACGATCGTCCGTCTGCTCGACATGGGCATCGACCCCCTGAATTTCGCCGACTCGCTGCTGGGGATCCTGGCCCAGCGGCTCGCCCGGACTCTCTGCAAAAACTGCAAGCTGGCCTATACGCCCGAGAAGGACGAATACGACTACCTGGCCTTCACCTACGGCGAGGAGCAGTTCGCCAAGCTCAACATCCCCTACTCGAAGGACCTCAAGTTCTATCAGCCCGGGGGCTGCAACGACTGCAATCAGTCGGGCTACCGGGGGCGCGTGGGCATCCACGAGCTTCTCATCGCCTCGGACAATGTCAAGCGCCTCATCACGAAAAAGGCGACCGTCGAGGACCTGCGCAACGCCTCCATCAGCGACGGGATGTCGACGCTGCTGCAGGACGGCATCAAGAAAGTCCTCGAGGGGATCACGGACTTCGATCAGGTCCGGCGGGTCTGTATCAAGTAAGACAGGGTACAGGGGCCAGGGTACAGGGTATAGGGTGAATGAAAAAACAAGGGCGGGAGACATTGTCTTCCGCCCTTTCTTTTCATCCCGAGTCCTGAGGCCCGAAGCCTGAATCCCGAATCCCTTTACAAGCCACCCGCTACACGCGACACGCTTCTTTCATCCTCGCCCCTTGACCCTTGACCCTGTACCCTGGACCCTATCTTTTAATCCGTTCTTTCCACTCCGCGATGAGGTTCATGGCTTCGATGGGGGTCAGGGCGTTGATGTCCGTCCCGGCGATCTCGCCCAGGACGAGGCTCTCGTCGTCGGCAAAGAGGCTGAGCTGCCCGGCCATCGGGCGCTTTTCGCCCTTCTTGGGACGGGCCAGCGTGGGCATGCCGACCTCGTCGAGCTCCCCCTTCTCGAGGTTTTCCAGCACTTCCCTGGCGCGCCCGATGACCTCGTCGGGCACTCCGGCAAGCCTCGCCACCTGGATGCCGTAGCTGCGGTTCGTCGCCCCCTTCATGATCTTGCGCAGAAAGATGATCCTCTCGCCCCACTCCTTGACGGCGATGTAGTAGTTTGCGACCCCTTCGCGCGTGAGCGCGAGGTCCGTGAGCTGGTGATAGTGCGTGGCAAAGAGGGTCCTCGACCCTAGATTCGACGCATCGTGGATGTGTTCGGCCACGGCCCAGGCGATGCTCAGGCCGTCGAAGGTGCTCGTCCCCCTTCCCACCTCGTCGAGCAGGATGAGGCTCCGGGGGGTCGCGTTCCGGAGGATGTTGGCGACTTCCGTCATCTCCACCATGAAGGTGCTCTGGCCCTTGGCCAGGATGTCGCCGGCGCCCACGCGGGTGAATACCCGGTCCACAAGGCCGACGCGCGCCTCGGCGGCCGGCACGAAGCTCCCCATCTGGGCCAGGATGACGATGTGGGCGACCTGGCGGATGAAGGTGGACTTGCCCGCCATGTTGGGCCCTGTGATGATCAGAAGGCGGCTGCCGCTGCGGTCCAGGTGAACGTCATTGGGAACGAAACCCTCGGCAAGGGGCATGCGCTCCACCACGGGGTGTCGGCCGTCGCGGATCTCGATTGCGTCGCCGTCGTCGACGGCGGGTCGGCAGTAGTTGTACTTCTCGGCCACTTCGGCAAGACAGGCCGTCGCGTCGAGATCGGCCAGGGCCGAGGCGCTCTTCTGAATGCGCTGGATCTCGCCGGCGATGCGCTCGCGGATCTCGACGAAGAGATCGTACTCGCGCTCGCGCCGCTTCTCCTCGGCGTGAAGCACCGTCTGCTCGTACTCCTTGAGCTCCTCGTTGATGTAGCGCTCGGCGTTCACAAGGGTCTGCTTGCGGATGTACTCGGCGGGAACGGCCGCTGTCCGGGATTTCGTCACCTCGATGTAGTAGCCGAAGACGCTGTTGAAGCCCACGCGCAGGCTTGCGATGCCCGTGCGCTGCCGCTCCTTCTCCTCGAGGGCGGCGATCCAGGACTTCCCGTCGCGCGATACGGACAGGATCCGGTCGAGCTCGGTGTCATAGCCCTCCCGAATCATACCCCCCTCGCGCAGAGTGAGCGGCGGGTCGTCGACGACGGAGCGCTCGAGCAGATCGAGGATCTCCGGCATCTCGTCGATCCCCTTGCGCAGGGCCGCGATCCTGGGGACCTCGAGTGCGGCCAGGAGCTGCTTGAGCCCCGGGAGAACTCGAAGAGAGCTTCGCAGGGCCACGAGGTCCCGGCCGTTGGCCACGCCGATGGAGATGCGCCCCCCGAGGCGCTCCATGTCGTAGAGCCCCGAGAGGGCCCTGCGCAGATCCTGTCGCAGCAGGTGCCCCTCGCGGATCTCGGCGACGGCGGAGAGCCTCTCGCGGATCATCGCCGCATCGAGAAGGGGGTAGGAAAGCCACCCGCGGAGCCTGCGCCCCCCCATGGCGGTCATGGTTTCGTCGAGAACGTGGAAGAGGGTTCCCTCTTTTGTGCCGCCCTGGGTCGTCGCAAAGAGCTCCAGGTTTCGCTTTGCCGTCTCGTCGAGGATGAGGAAGTTCTCCGTGTGATACCGGGTGATGTCGTTGATGTGCCCGAGGCGCTCCTTCTGGGTCTCTCGCACATAGCGAAGCACCGCCCCCGCCGCGGCGATCAGGGCCGCATGGCGCTCGGGCTTGAGCCTCGCGATCGCTTCGTCGGTGAAGTGCTCGCCGAGGATGCCGAGTGCGGCTGCGTGATCGAACCAGTCCCGCGGGAAGCGGTTGATCACGCAATCCCCAAGCTCCTGCGTGAGAACCGTCTCCAGCACCGCATCCTTGAGTTTCTCCTCCAGGACGATCTCCCGGAAGCCGTGGCGGATCACCTCGTCGATGAAGAAGTTGCGGTCCGCAACCTCCGTGACCCGGAACTCGCCCGTAGAGATGTCCAGGAAGGCAAGCCCGAACCCCTCGCCGCGAACGGCAATGCCGGCCAGGAAGTTGTTCTGCTTGGCCTCCAGGTTGTCGGCGTCGACGACGAGCCCCGGGGTGATCACGCGCACCACCTCGCGCTTCACGATGCCCTTGGCGAAGCGGGGGTCCTCCATCTGTTCGCAGATGGCCACCTTGTGGCCCTTCCCGATGAGTTTCGCGATGTAGGACGACGCGGCGTGCCAGGGAAACCCGCACAGCGGCACACTGTCCTCCCTGCCCTTGTTGCGGGAGGTGAGCGTGATCTCCAGCAGCTTCGAGGCGAGCACGGCGTCCTCGAAGAACATCTCGTAGAAATCGCCCATGCGGAAAAAGAGGATGCAGTCGGGGTACCGGGCCTTGATCTCGAGATACTGCCGCATGGCGGGCGTGAGAGAACTCATTCCCAGCGCTCCCCCTTCTTCTCGAGGTCGATTTCCCCGGGGCCAGAGCGCCGGGTGCTGCCGGAGTTACCGGGATATCCATGTTCGCCGGTATGGCCCCGGTCGGTGATGAGTGTGCTGAGCAGCCAGTTCACGACACTGATGATGACGGCACCGAAGACGGCAGGCCAGAAACCGTGCACGTCGAAGCCCGGGATGAGCGCCGAGGCGATCTTCAGCAGTACCGCGTTGATGACGAAAGTAAAGAGTCCCAATGTCAAAATATTGACGGGCAGGGTCAGGATGATCAGGAGGGGCTTGAAGAAGACGTTCAGAATCCCCAGGATCGCCGCCGCAAAGAAGGCGGCCCAGAAACCGGTCACGACGATTCCGTCGACGAGGTATGCCGCCGCCAGGATCGCAGCCGTGAGGATCAGCCATCGGATCAGGATACGCGCCATGATTTCCCCTCCTTGAGTATTCAGTCGCTTTTAACACGCTTCGGCTTTTTTTTCACCCCCCGGACGGGGTAGAAGAAAAAACTTGGAAAAAGAGCGGGAAAGCGCCGGGTTACAAATTTTTCACCGTTGCACAATTGCCCTTTGGACGCTATGATGCGAAATGGCTAAAGGCAAAGGGCTAAAGGCGTAAGGTAAGGAAAGAAATACCGTGGGAAAGACCATAACGCAGAAACTCATCGAGGCCCATCTCGTCTCGGGGCGGATCGAGCCCGGCAGCGAAATCGGCATCCGCATCGACCAAACGCTCACCCAGGACGCCACGGGCACCATGGCCTACCTGCAATTCGAGGCCATGGGGATCGACCGCGTGCGCACCGAACTCTCGATGAGCTACATCGACCACAACACGATCCAGATCGGCTTCGAGAACGCCGACGACCACCGCTACCTGCAGTCCGTGGCGCGCCGCTTCGGCATCCGGCTCTCGAGGGCCGGAAACGGCATCTGCCACCAGGTCCACCTGGAGCGCTTCGGAAAGCCCGGAAGGACGCTCCTGGGCTCCGACAGCCACACCTCCACCTGCGGGGCCCTGGGCATGCTTGCCATCGGCGCGGGCGGCCTCGACGTGGCGCTCGCCATGGCCGGCGAGCCGTTCTTCCTCACCTGCCCGAAGGTGATCCGGGTCAACCTCAAGGGAAAACTCCCCCCCTGGGTCTCGGCCAAGGACGTCATCCTGAAGCTCCTGGAGCTCTTCACGACGAAGGGCAACGTGGGGCACATCTTCGAATACGGAGGCGAGGGCCTCGCGAGTCTCACGGTACCCGAGCGGGCCACCATCGCCAACATGGGGGCCGAGCTGGGCCTCACCACCTCCGTCTTCCCCAGCGACACGATGACGCGGCGCTTCCTGGCGGCCGAGGCACGGCAGGCTGACTGGGTGGAGCTTGCGGCCGACGCCGACGCCGAATACGTAAAGACCATCGAGATCGACCTTGCGGATCTCGTCCCCCTGGCGGCCAGGCCCCACAGCCCCGACACCATCGGCACCGTGCGGGAGCTCTCGGGGATCCCTGTAGACCAGGTCTGCATCGGAAGCTGCACGAACTCCTCGTACCGGGAGCTTGCCACGGTGGCCCGGATCCTGCGCGGCAGGGTCGCCCATCCCCGCGTGAGTTTCATCGTCACACCCGGTTCCCGGCAGGTCCTCGAGAATTTGGCCCGCGACGGCTACCTCGCCGATCTGCTTTGCGCCGGGGTGCGGATCACGGAGAGTACCTGCGGCTTCTGCATCGGCGGCAGCCACAGCCCCGGGTCAAAGGGGGTGTCGCTTCGCACCTCGAACCGCAATTTCTACGGCCGCTCGGGAACGGAGGACGCCGAGGTCTACCTGGTGAGCCCCGAGACGGCTGCCGCAGCCGTCGTGAAAGGGGTCCTCACGGACCCGCGCGATCTCGGCATGGATTACCCCGCCGTCGACATGCCGCAAGTGTTCCACGTCGACGACTGCATGATCCTCGAGCCTGCCCCGCCCGAGAAGGCCGCTGATCTCGAGATCATCCGGGGGCCCAACATCGGCGATCCGCCTCAAAACGAGCCCATGCCGAAGCACCTCCACGGCGAGGTGACCATCAAGGTCGGAGACAAGATCACGACGGATCACATCATGCCCGCCGGGGCTCGGATGAAGTACCGCTCCAACATCCGAAGGTATGCCGATTTCGTCTTTGAAGGCCTGGACCCCACCTTCCCCGCAAGGGCGGCGAAGATCCGCGACAAAGGCAACCACAACATCGTCGTAGCAGGCCTGTCCTACGGCCAGGGCTCTTCGCGGGAGCACGCGGCGCTGTGCCCCATGTACCTGGGCGTCAAGGCCGTCATCGCAAAGAGCTTCGAGAGGATCCACACGGCGAACCTGATCAACTTCGGGATCATCCCGCTTGTGTTAGAAAGCGACTCCGAGTACAACCTCCTCGACCAGGGCGACAGCCTCGAGATCCCCGACATCCGAAACGTCTTGAAGACGGGCGGGCCCCTGGCGGTGAAAAACCTCACCAAGGGCCGCAGCTTCACCGTCGTCTGTGTGCTCTCGGAGAGGCAGAAAAGAATCCTGCTGGCGGGCGGAGCGCTGAATCTTGTGAAAGGAAAAGGTAACAGGTAGCAGGTGTCAGGTAACAGGAAAAACACTCGCTCATCTACCTGTCACCTGTCACCTGTGACCTGACATCTGTCACCTGTTCGCACAGCGCGGCATTAATAATCGGAAAGGCAAAAGAGAACGGATGGCAAAAGAAAAGATAAAGGTAAAAACCCCCATCGTCGAGATGGACGGCGATGAGATGACGCGCATCATGTGGGCCCTGGTGAAGGAAAAGCTCCTCCTTCCTTACCTCGACATGAAGCTGGAGTACTACGACCTGCACGTCAAGCATCGCGACGACACGGACGACCGGGTCACCGTCGAGGCGGCACAGGCCATCATGAAGTACGGCGTGGGCGTCAAATGCGCCACGATCACCCCCAACCAGGACCGCGTCGTCGAGTATACCCTCAAGCAGATGTGGAAAAGCCCCAACGGCACAATCCGGGCCATGCTCGACGGGACCGTCTTCCGCAAGCCCATCTTCGTGAAGAACATCCGGCCCTTCGTAACCACCTGGAAGCGGCCCATCCTCATCGGCAGGCACGCCTATGGCGACGTCTACGACAACTCCGAGATGGCCATCCCCTGCGCGGGGACGGCGGTGCTCATGTTCACGCCCGCCCCGGGGGGCGCTGCGGCCTGGCAGAAGATCGCCGACTTCAAGGGGCCTGGGATCCTGCAGGGAATCCACAACACCGACGAGTCGATCCTGAATTTCGCCAGGGCCTGCTTTGCCTGCGCCCTCGACGAGAAGATCGACCTGTGGTTCAGCACGAAGGACACCGTCTCCAAGACCTACGACGCCCGGTTCCGGGACATCTTCCAGCAGGAGTACGAGGCAAACTGGAAGGCGAAGTTCGAGGCGGCGGCAATCGAGTACTTCTTCACCCTCATCGACGATGCGGCAGCGCGTGTCATCCGCTCCGAGGGGGGCTTTCTCTGGGCGCTGAAGAACTACGACGGCGACGTCATGTCGGATCTCGTCGCGGCGGCAAGCGGCAGCCTCGCCATGATGACCTCCGTCCTCATTTCGCCGAAGGGATGCTTCGAGTACGAGGCGGCCCACGGCACCGTGCAGCGCCACTACTACAAGCACCTCAAGGGAGAGGAGACCTCGACAAACTCCATGGCCCTGATCTTTGCCTGGACGGGAGGACTGCGCAAGCGGGGCGAGCTCGACGGCACCGCCGAGGTCATCCGCTTCGCCGATCTTCTAGAGCAGGCCGCTCTGGGAACGGTGGAGGCGGGCATCATGACGGGCGATTTGCTGACCGTGGCCCGCAAGAGCGCGAAGAACCGCAAGGTCAGCACGGAGGGGTTCATCGACGCGATCGCGGAGAGGCTGCAACGCAGCCTCGGGCGCAAACGCCCGGGAAGAGATAGAAGTTGAGAGGGTAAGAAGGTAAGAGGGTGAGAAAGAACGGGAACGACCTCTTCGCCTTTAGCCTTTAGCCTTTAGCCTTTAGCCATAAGCCATAAGCCCTATGCCTTTAGCCGATTTGAAAAACATGACCCTCGACGAGATCGAGGCCTTCGTGGTCGGTCTCGGGAAGGAGAAGTTCCGTGCCCGGCAGATCATGAAGTGGATCTACCAGCAGGGGGCCTCCTCTTTTGCCGAGATGACGAACCTCTCGAAGGAGTTCCGGGCCGACATGGAAAAGCGGGCCCGGATCAGCAACCTCGAGATCGTCCGGACGCAGAGCTCCGAAGACACGACAAAGAAGATCCTCTTTCGCCTCGATGACGGCCTTCTGATCGAGAGCGTCCTCATCCCGGGCGCGAGCCACTGGACGCTCTGCCTCTCCACGCAGGCGGGCTGCAAGATGGGCTGCACCTTCTGCTTTACGGCAAAATCGGGGTTCACGCGCAACCTGCGCCCCTCGGAGATCGTCGACCAGGTCGTCCAGGCAAAATTCCACAGCGAAGAGGGCCCCGGCATCAACAACCTCGTCCTCATGGGGATGGGCGAGCCCCTGGACAACTACGACAACGTCCTGAAGGCCATCGCCATCATCAACTCGGATCACGGGCTGGCGCTCACGGCTCGAAAGATCACCCTGTCCACCTGCGGCCTCGCCCCCGCCATCGAGCGGCTCGGTCAGGATTCCGCGGTCAATCTGGCCGTCTCCCTCAATGCTCCCGATGACCGCCGGCGCAACGAGCTCATGCCGATCAACCGGAAATACCCCATCGAGGCCATTATCAAGGCCTGCAAGACCTACCCCATGCCGAAGCGGCGGCGCATCACCTTCGAGTACATCCTCATCGCCGGGGTGAACGACGCGCCCGCCGACGCGAAGCTGCTCGTCCGGACCTTCGGGAACCTGCGCTGCAAGTTCAACCTGATTCTCTTCAACGAGTTTCCGGGCTCCCCCTTCAAGGCGCCCACGGCCAAGGCCGTCGAGGCTTTCCAGAAGGTCCTCGTGGACCACCGCTTCACGGCCGTCGTCCGGCAGAGCCGCGGCAAGGACATCCTCGCCGCCTGCGGCCAGCTCTCGGGAAGACAAAGAGAGGAAGAGAAGGTTACAGGCGACAGGTAACAGGTGACAGGCGAAGAAAAGTGGATTCGGGATTCCGGATTTGAAACACCCGTTTCCCTGTACCCATTTCCCAATACCCAATTCCTGCCGCCGCAAGCGGCAAGCCGGAGGCGCTATGTCGTATCAGAATCTGGAAGTCGCAATCGAAGACCACGTCGCAACGGTGACCCTCGCAAGAACGGACAGCATGAACGCCCTGAGCCTTTCGTTCACGGCGGAAATCGCAAAGGCCTTTCGGGAGCTGGGCGCAAACGACGAGGTGCGGGCAATCGTGCTGGCGAGCAAGGCAAAGGCCTTCTGCGCAGGGCTCGATCTCAAGGAATTCGCCGCCATCGGCATGAAGGGGACGGCCAAGTCGAGCCTGGAATTCCCCGAAAAGCTGCGTGCCCTCTTCGAGAGCTGCGACGGCATCGAGGCCTGCCCCAAGCCAGTGATTGCCGCCGTCAACGGCATGTGCATCGGCGGGGGTCTCGACATCATCTCGGCCTGTGACATCCGCCTCTGCACTCAGGATGCGACCTTCTCCCTGCGCGAAGCGGCCATCGGACTCGTGGCCGACATGGGCGTGCTGCAGAGGCTCCCCCATGTCATCGGCCAGGGGTTCACGCGGGAGATGGCCTTCACGGCGCGTTTCTACACGGCAGAGGAAGCGGAAAAAATGGGGCTCGTCAACGCTGTCTACCCGGATACGCCCGCCATGATGGACGGGGCGATAAAACTTGCCCGCCAGATCGCCGCCAATGCCCCGCTGGCCGTCCAGGCAACGAAGGAGGTCCTCAACGTGAGCCGACAGGCCACAATCCAGGACGGGATGTCGCTTGCCAAGCACAAGAACATGGTCCTGATGCTCTCGCAGGATCTCAAGGAGGCCTTCGTTTCCTTCATGGAAAAGCGCAAGCCCGATTTCAAGGGGAAGTGATCAGCGACCGGTGCAAGTGAAGCTCCCCGCCCACAGAACGGGGCTTCCCGGCAGGGAAAGAACCAAACATGATTGCGCACCCTAACCCCGCCTACAAGGCGGTGCCTGCGGGATGCGTCCCCGGTCAAGAAAGGAAATATGCGGTATGTCTCAAAAAAAGAAGATCCTTGTGACAGGAAGGCTTCCCGATGAAGTCATGGCGCAGCTTGACGCCGCCTGCGACATGGAGGCAAACCGGGAGGACCGGCCCATGGAGAGAGAGCAGGTCATGGAAAAAATCTCCGACAAGGAAGGGCTGCTTTCCATGATCACGGACCGCGTCGACGCGGAGCTCATGGACAGGGCGACCGGTCTCAAGATCATCTCCAACCTGGCCGTGGGAACCAACAACATCGACGTGGCGGCCGCCACGGCCCGGGGCATCGCCGTGACCAACACGCCGGGCGTGACGACGGAACCCACGGCGGATTTGACGCTCGGGCTGATCCTCGCCGTGGCCCGCAGGATCGTGGAAGAGGACCGGCTGACGCGGGAGGGGAAATTCCAGTACTGGGCGCCCATGCTCTTTCTAGGCCGGTCGGTCGCGGGAAAGACCCTCGGGATCATCGGCTTCGGCGCAATCGGGCAGGCCGTGGCAAAAAGAGCTAGGGGGTTCGACATGCGGATGATGTATCACCAGAGACGGCGACTGGACGAAGCCCTGGAGAGGGAGATGGGAATTGAGTACGCCGATTTCGGGCGGCTTCTCCGGGAGTCCGACTTCGTGAGCCTCCACGTTCCCCTGACGGACAAGACCCGTTATCTCATTGGGGCGAAGGAGTTGCAGCAGATGAAGCCGACGGCCTTTCTCATCAATGCCTCGCGGGGACCCGTGGTAAATGAAAAGGAACTCGTGGAGGCGCTCCGGAAGGGGGTCATCGCCGGCGCCGGCCTCGATGTCTACGAGAACGAACCGGCGCTTACGCCAGGGTTAACGGAGCTGCCGAACGTGGTCCTGACCCCTCATGTGGGGAGCGGAACGATCGAGGATAGGACACTCATGGCCCGCATGGCAACCGAAAACCTCCTGGCCGGGCTGAAGGGCGAGGTCCCGCGCTACATCCTCAATCCCGACGTTTTCAAGGATCGGGAAAAGTGAAGCACCCCTTGAGAAAAACTGTTGAATAATCACGCAACCGATGTTACAAGCAACACTCTATCAGGTTACTTGTAACGGGTGAAAGATATGAGAAAAGAGGCAGATAGAATTAAGCGGTGGCGGGAAAGGCAGAAAGCCGAAGGGAAAACCTCATTCACCGTCCTGCTCTCCCAGGAGGCCAGGGAAATCATCACCGAGGAGAAGGAAAAAACAGGGGAGAGCTACGCCGTCATTGTCGAAAAGGCTCTTCAAACCTTGAAAAAGCAGGGCTACAGGCCACCTGTACTGAAGCATTTTTCCAATCGCGAGGAGGTCTTGGCCAGGGCAGCCACGAGGGAGCATCACCCACCGGTTATCCCCGTTACAAGTCACGGAGAAGGTGCACAGCCCAGAGTACTGATTGACGATCTGGCCAACTACCCGAGCCTGGAGGACATCGAGCGCGAGCAGGCAGAGAAGGAACAGAACGTTATGTACGAGCTCAAATCCAACGAAGGACTCATCACCCGGCTGCTTCGCTCCTCGGCGGGACCCTTCGGCCGGAAGAAAAAGTGGTTTAAATAGGGACTGGCTCGAGAGGCAGCTTCCCGGTCTTTTTTCTGTTGCTTGATGATTTCGATTTGAGCGTCAGAGTGATTTACTTTTTTTGGTAAAAGCGGACATCCGGCAAACCGGAAAAATCCTCATCCTGGGTCCACACCGTCGCACCGTAAAGTCTCGCCGTCGCCAGGATGATGCTGTCAGCCATCGGGATTTTATTTTCCACACTGATCTTTGCCGCCTCAATGGCTATATCCGATGAAAGATCGACCACCCTTCCCTGCTGCATTACGGCAATGGCCCGAAGAGCCTGATCTTCATTCCGTTCACGAAGAATCACCTTGAAGACTTCAAAAAGAGTTATGCTGGGGACGATCAGATCTCCCGTTTTCTTCAGGGGGGCGACAAAATGTTCCGCATTCGGACCGTCAGCGAAGTACTCCAGCCATCCCGACGAATCAACGATGTTCATAGTCTGTCAGGCTCCCTCTCCCTATCGGTATGGATCCCCCGGAGATAACCCCTCATCTTCCCGATGTCCTGCACCGGAATCAGTTCTATCCGATTTCCGTAAGCGATAACCTGAAATTGCTGGCCCGGCTTCAACTTAAGCTTCTCCCTGACTTTTTTGGGGATGACGATCTGATATTTCGTGGATACTTTCGTCGCCTCCATCGCCTTCACCTCAATTTTTTCTTACGATAATTTAATCGATACAATCTGTCAATACGTTTTCCATATCGATAATAATTATAAAAGATTTCGTCCCCTGGCGGATGGGCTCGCGCCTTTCAAGCAACTCGCAGTTGAAAATACGGCCGGATTGAAGTATTTCAACGCTAGACCGCAAACAATCAAAGGACATCTCTCATGTCGACCCACCCGAATCTCGTCGAAGCCATGTCGAAGCCCGATTTCTACCCCCATCGGCCCCCGACTGTGGAACTCGTTCAGACGCACATCTCCTTTGTCTTCATCGCCGGGGATCTCGTCTACAAGGTGAAGAAGTCCGTAGATTTCGGATTTCTCGACTTCACGACGCTGGCGAAGAGAAAGGTTTTCTGCGAAGAGGAGCTGCGGCTCAACCGGCGGCTGGCGCCTCAAACCTATCTCGAGGTTGCCGCCATCGGGGAAGACGAGGGAGGGGCCCTGCGGCCCGGAGGCGGGCGCCCCGTCGAGTATGCCGTCGTGATGAAAAAGCTGCCCCTGGAGCGAATGCTCAAGAAGCTCCTCGCTGAGGGAAAAGTGGGTCCCGCGGACATGGACGCCGTCGCCGGGAAAGTGGCCGATTTCCACCGCAAGGCCGAGACGGGGGGCGAGATCGACGAACTCGGCGGGATCAGAGGCCATCCGGTACAACCACGACGAGAACTTCGCGCAGACTGAAAAGTACATCGGCCTCACGATCCCCCGGGAGCGCTACGATTTCCTGCGGGCCTGGGTGAACCGGTTCCTGGAGCGCGAGCGGCCGCTGCTTCAGAGGCGCGTGCGCGACCACCGGATCCGGGACTGCCACGGAGACCTCCACGCCGAGCACATCTGCCTGGCCGACGGGATCATCATCTTCGACTGCATCGAGTTCAACAAGCGCTTCCGTTACGGCGACGTGGCGGCCGAGGCGGCCTTCCTCGCCATGGACCTGGATTACAACGGTTACGCCGACCACGCCCGAGCCTTCGTTGAGGCCTACGTGCGCCACTCCGGGGACGGGGAGGTCCTGCGCCTTCTCGATTTCTACCGCTGCTACTATGCCTACGTGCGCGGAAAGGTGATCAGCTTCCGCGTCGACGATCCGCACATCGGATGCGCGGACCGGGATGCCGCCGCCCGGATGGCGGCATGCTATTTCGATCTCGCCCTGTCCTACGCGGCGCGGCCCGCAAACAAAACGCTCATCCTCGTGGCGGGTCTCATGGGGACGGGCAAGAGCGTGATGGCCCGGGTCCTTGCCCCCCTGGTCGGCGCTCAGATCATCCAGACGGATGCCGTCCGGAAGGAGATGCTCCGGATTCCCGCCTCCGAGCATCACTATGAGGAGTTCGGCCAGGGGATCTATTCACCCGATACTTCGCGCAGGACATACGAAAAGGCCCTCGAGATCGCACTGGACAAACTCAAGACGGCGGGCGCCGTCATCATCGATGCCTCGTACAAAGACAGGGAGGAGCGATTGCGGGCCTTGGAGGCCGGGCGGCGGGCCGGCGCCGACGTGTTTGTCCTCGAGTGCACCTGTCCCGAAGATATCATCGAAAAACGGTTGCAATCGAGGCAGTCCGGGGGCGGGGACGTTTCAGACGGGCGGTGGGAGATCTTTCAGGCGCAGAAAGGAAATTACGAGAGGATCGACGAGATTCCCGAGGAACGTCATCTTGCCGTGGACACGTCGCTTGCGGCGGAAGAAAACGCCTTCAGGGTTTTGAAAAGGATGTTTGGGCTGGGGTGAGCTACTTCTTGCCTTCCTGCGCTTTTGGGGCTTCCTTTGCCTCTTTGGCTTTCCAGGCCTCCTCGGCCTTTTGCGCCCCTTTCGCCTTTCGGGCCTCTTCTTCCTTCATCCGCTGTTTCGTTTCCTCGATGAAGCGGGTGGTCTTGTAATCAATCCCCATGTTGGCGTAATCCCGCTGGATCCCCTCGAAGCGCTTCAGCGCCGCTTCGTACTTCTTGGTTCGATAATAGAACTCGCCGACATAGAACTCGTGTTCGGCCAGGCGCTGCTTCACCTCGCGAAGATTCTTCTCCGCCATGATGGCGAACTTGCTCTGGGGAAAGCGGGCCATGAGACGCTCGAATTCCTTGCGGGCCTTCACGGTCTCGGTCTGGTCCCGGTCGATCGTCTGCATCTGCTGGTAATGGCACATCCCGAGCTGGAACATGGCATAGGGGACATTCGGGTTCGTGGGGTGAAGGTCGACAAAGCTGTTGTAGGCGACCTCGGCATCGATGTACTGTTCGTTCTCGAAGTAGGAATCGGCAATGCCCAGCTCCGCCATCAGGGCAATGGGATTCAGGGGGTATTCATCCCGTACGCGGGAGAAGGTCTCGATCGCCTTCTTGTAGTCGCCCTTCTTGTACTGCTCGAAGCCCTTCTGGTAGATCCCCTCCGGCGTCTGGCGCACCCGGGGTTCCTTCCCCCAGATGCCGTCCCACCAGGCACAGCCGGTGAGCGACGCAAGAAGGGTTACAAGGATGGCTGCCGTCAGCAGGCGCCTGTTCATCATGCTATTTCCGGTGTTCTCTGTTTTCATGCTTTTCGCCGAAAGGCCCCCGGGCAAAATAAAATGGAGGCCCGCCTGTGAAACAGGGGCCTCCATGTACTGTTTTTTACAGGGCCTTGTCCATCAATTCTTTCAGCCGCTCCTTGGGCACAAGGCCGATGAGCTTGTCCAGGACCTTGCCGTCCTTGAAGAGGATCATGGTGGGGATGCTCATCACCCCGTGGTTGCCCGCCAGTTTCCGGTTTTCATCGACGTTCACCTTGGCCACGGTGAGCCTGCCTTTGTATTCTTCGGCAAGTTCTTCGAGCAGCGGGGCGATGGCCCGGCAGGGCCCGCACCAGGGCGCCCAGAAATCGACCAGGGCAGGCTTGTCGGACTTCAGGATCTCGGCGTCAAACGTCCCTTCGTTGACATGGACTATGGCTTCTCCGCTCATGGGCTTACCCCCTTGTCTTTATGTTCAAAAATATGCCACCAATAACCGGCGAAGTCAAGCCTCCTGCAAGGCAAAGCCGGGCTTGCCGGTACCATGGCAGGCACAAGCGGAAAGGGGCGCGTCCACCCGGACACGAAGGTTTTGACAGGCCCCGCCGATTCTGATACATGCAAACAGGCGTAAGGCTAAAGGCGAAAGGCAAAAGGGAATAAAACGACAGTGCCATAAGCCATTCGCCATTACTTGAGGTACTCATGGCGCCCATCGGCATCATCTCGGGAACGGTTCTGCACGGGGCAAGCGTCTTCAAGGGCCTGAGAAAAGAACACGTGGTCAACGAGTTCGGGCGAGTGACCGTCTGGGTCTCCAGGGAGATTGCCCACATTTCCCGCCATGACCGCGACCCCGGCGACTACGTCCTGCCCCACCTCATCAACCATCAGGCCAATCTAACGGCCCTGAAGGCCCTCGGCATCCGGGACGTTGTCGCCGTCAACTCGACGGGGTCCCTGAAGAAGGACCTGCCCCCGGGTTCCATCGTCGTGCCCGACGATTTCATCCTGCTTACCGACACGCCCACGGTCTTCACGAACCAGCCCGTCCACATCACGCCCGATCTGTCCGGCGAGGTGCGACAGCGGCTCATCGAGGCGGCCGGTGCCTGCGGCATCCCCGTCGTCGGGCGGGGCACCTACTGGCAGACGGAGGGACCGCGGCTGGAGACGAGGGCGGAAATCCGCATGATGGGCCCGTTTGCCGACATCGTGGGGATGACCATGGCCGCCGAGGCGATCATTGCGAAGGAGTTGGGGCTCTCCTACGCGGCCCTGTGCTCGGTCGACAATTACTGCAACGGGGTTGTGGAGACACCCCTCACCATGGAGATGATCATCGAGGGCGCGAAAAAGAACCGGGAAACCATGATGACAATCGTCAGCACGTTCATCGAAAGGAGCCAGGCATGAAGTTCTCAAAGAAGGGCGACACGGGGGAAACCAGTCTTCTGGGCGGGCAGCGGGTCCCCAAGTTCGATCCCAGGCCGGAGGCCTACGGGACACTGGACGAGGCCAGTTCCGTCCTCGGGGTGGCCAGGGGAATGACGGGCAACGGCAGGATCAAGGACATCATCCTGCAGGTCCAGAAAGACCTCCTCATCATGGGGGCCGAGATGTCGACCCTTCCCGAGGACATGGGCAAGCTCACCCAGAGGATCGGGGCCGCCGACGTGGACCGCGTCGAAGACCTCATCGACAAGCTGCAGGAGGAGGTCCCCTTCCCGCGCGAGTTCATCTACCCGGGAAAGAATGCCGTCTCCGCACAAATCGACGTGGGCCGCACCGTCATCCGCAGGGCCGAGCGCCGGGCGGCGGATCTCAAGCAGAAGGGGCTCTTGAACAGCGCCGAGATCCATCAGTACCTGAACCGGCTCGCCGACATGCTGTTCACATTGGCCCGCTACGCGGAAGAGAAAGGCTGACAGGAAGAAGCGTGTCGCGTGTAGCGTATAGCGTGTGGGACGGGCGTCCCGCCCGTCAACCTCAAGCGCGGATTTGTTCATGAGAATCATCAAGACCGGGGCCATCGCGCTGGCGGTGGTCCTGGCTGCCTATTTCGGCTACCGTCACTTCCTCTATCAACCGCCGATCAAGAACCCCCGGCCGGCAGGCGAGAACATCGTCTGCTTCGGCGACAGCCTCACCTATGGCACCGGCGCATCACAGGGGATGGATTACCCCTCCCAACTATCCCGCCTCATCGGAAAACCCGTCATCAACGCCGGCATCCCCGGCGACACTACGGCCACGGCCCTGTCGAGACTCGATCGGGACGTCCTCGGCCGCTCCCCGCGCATCGTCCTCATCACCCTCGGCGGAAACGACCTGAAGAACCGCCAGGACCGCGACCGGGCCTTCCGGAATCTCAAGACGATCATCACCTCCATACAGGATCGGGGGGCTCTGGTCATCGTGGGAGGGCTCGACGTCCCGATCTGGGGGGGAGGTTTTCAGGAACGCTACAGAAAGATATGCGAAGAGACGGGGGCCGTGCTGGTGCCTGATATCCTGAAGGGCCTGCTCGGAAACCCGGAAAAGATGAGCGACTCCATCCACCCCAACGACACGGGCTACGGCGTCATGGCAGGGTATTTTTACGAGGCGATGAAGAAGTACCTCTGAAAACAGGGTCCAGCGTAAAGGGGCAAGGGTTGAGGGTAGAGGGAAAAACGGCAACGCAAAACGCTCCAGATGCAAGGCGCCCGACATCCCGAGGAGCGAGGCCTCTGGCAGCCCAAATCCTTAGTCTTCATCTCCCCTGGCGGGAGAGGATTGAGGTGAGGGGGCCCTTCGACAAGCTCAGGATGACAGTTCTGTTCGCCATGGTGAGCAGTCATCGTGAGCCTGACGAACGACGAACCATCACCCTCACCCTGACCCTCTCCCCTCAAGGGAGAGGGAAATCAAGGAAACGTTTTCACAGGTTGAGTGACGAGGGACGAGGGCAACGCAGCAGATGGGGTGTTTTCCGTTGCCGTCAGAACGCGCCGAGTTGGCAGGCGCTTACCCTGATCTTCAGCTTTTCGCAGGCTGCGGAAACACGGATCTTGGCGAGTTTGAACTTGCCGGCAATCCGGAAAATTTCGGCACAGGGCAGCCGCCCGTCGGTCATGGCAATGCGGAGGGCCGCCTCCAGCTCCTCGGATACGGATTGTGCCGGCGGGACAATCTTCCTCACGGGGGAATAACCGAAAAGGCCAAGTTGGCACTTCACGATGTTGATCTCGAGGAGATCCATCGCCTTTCCGACTTCTCCAGGACGAACCGCGAGTTCACCGGCGATTTTGAAGGCAAGCGGACAGGTCAAGGCCCCCTGGCGGGATCGCTTCTTCACCGCTTCGGTAATTTCCTTTGCCACAACAACCCCGCCCGGATGCTTCGACCCGTAATGTCCTTTGTCTTTACGCGCCATTATCTGGTCCTTCTCGTCTATTTAGTCTGTTTCGTCAGCTCGTCCTTCGGCGGCGCAAATGGGAAATCTGGGAACTTGCGGAATTGGCGTATCGGGACAATCTGAATCCGAAATGTGAACTCCTTCCTGTCCCTACACCCTAGACCCTGGTCCCTAGTACTTAACGTAGTGAAACGGCTCCACCGATGAGAGGGCCTCGTCGTCGAGCGTCTTGAAGCCCGCCTTGTCGATCAGCTTCTGGGCCCTCGCGATGTCGTCCACCTCGACGACGAAGATCGCCGTCTTCCAGCTGTCGAGCACGAACCCGTAGGCGTTGTTGACGTTGATGCCCTCCTTGAAGAGCATCTGCGTGAGCCTGTCGAGCCCGCCCGGCTTGTCCTCGATGATGACGGCGATGACCTCCTTGGTCGTCACCATCATCCCGTCCTTCTTGATCGCCTTGATGGCCTTCTGGGGGTCGTCGACGATGAGGTTGATGACGCCGAAGGTGGCCGTCGTGGCGATCGTCGTCGCGCGGATGTTCACCTTTCTCCTTGCCCAGGATCCGGGTGAGCCTTGCCAGCTGCCCGGGCTTGTTCTCTGCAAAAACGGAGATCTGATGCACGATCATTTTGCACCTCTCTTGTACTTGAAACGCCTGCTGGTGATCACGTCATTCACCAGGCGGTTACTGGTTCTGGTCACTCGCCACCGGTGCAGGCCGCAGGCTACAGGCTACAGGCTTTAAACGTCCTGCCTGTTTTAGCCTGTTGCCTGTCGCCTGAAGCCTGCCGCGGAGCGGCTCAATCCTTCCGGTTGTCAATCACCCTGACCGCCTTCCCCTCCGTCTTGGGCAGGCTCCCCGGCTCGACGAGCTCGACCTTCGGCGTGATGAGGATGTCGCCCTTGAGCTCGTCCGTGATCCGGCGCTGGAGCTTCTGCAGCTTCAGCAGGTCGCCGTCGAAAAATTCACTGGCGACCTCGACCTTCACGATCATCTCGTCGTTGAACCCCTTGCGCTCCAGGATGATCTGGAAGTTCGTCCCCACGCCCGGGACGTCCATGAGCTTCTTCTCGATCTGGATCGGGAAGATGTTGACCCCCTTGAGGATCATCATGTCGTCGGTGCGGCCCTTGATCCGCTCGATGCGCCGGTGGGTCCTGCCGCACTCGCAGGGGCCGGGGATGATCCGGGTGAGGTCCTTCGTGCGGTAACGGATGACCGGCATCCCCTCGCGCAAAAGCGTCGTCATGACGAGTTCGCCCTCCTCGCCGTCCGGGACGGACTTGAGGGTCTTCGGGTCGATGATCTCGACGAGGAAGTTGTCCTCCCAGATGTGCAGGCCGTTCTGGCAGGGGCACTCGAAGGCCACCCCCGGCCCGTTCATCTCGGAGAGGCCATAGGAGTTGAAGGCCTTGTATCCGTAGAATTCCTCGATCTTCCTGCGGCTCTTCTCCGAGTGCGGCTCGGCACCGATAAAGGCGATCCGCACCTTCGTGTCCTTCCGCGGATCGACCTTGAGCTCCTCGAACGTGGAGTAAAGATGCAGGGCGTAGCTGGGGATGATGTGAATGACCGTCGTCTCGAAATCCTGCATGAGCTGGATCTGGCGCTTGCTGTTCCCGGCTCCCGCCGGAATGACGAGGCACCCGATCTTCTCGGCCCCGTAGTGGAAACCCAGGCCCCCCGTAAAGAGCCCGTAGGTCATCATGTTCTGGAAGACGTCGGACTTCCGCACGCCCGTCATGTACATGCAGCGTGCCACGAGGTTCGTCCAGGCATCCAGATCGCCGGCCGTGTGGAAGATGACCGTCGCCCTGCCCGTCGTGCCCGACGAGGAGTGCATGCGCACCAGCTCTTCCCTCGGAACGGCCAGGAACCCGTAGGGCCAGTTTTCCCGGAGGTCGTCCTTCGTCGTCAGGGGAAGATTGGGTACGTCGGCCAGCGATTTGAAATCGTCGGGGTTGAACCCTTTCTCCTTGTATACCTTGCCGTAGTGATAGGAATTCGCGGCCTTCTTGAGGGTTGCTTTCAGCCGCTCGACCTGGATCGCCTCCAGCTTCTCCCGCGGCATGGTCTCAACGTCTTTTTCCCAGTACATGACTCCGAATCCTCCGTGGCTGATGGATGCGGTTTTACCCCTCCTGCGGAATTTTATCAAGCCCTATCTGCGGCCAATCCGAGGGCTTGCGGAATGACAAACAGCTCCGATATAGTTAACAATAATGTAAATGGTCGCACACAGGGTCATTGCGAGTGAAACGAAGCAATCTCGGCCGCTGAAAATCCTTGAGATCATGAGATCGCCACGTCGCTGCGCTCCTCGCGATGACGAGGCTAACGATTTGTCACGTGTTCACAATATATGGCGGAGCAAACAAATCTTTTTGACGAAACAGACTAAACAGACTAAATAGACCAGACAGACCACATGCCGGAGGCACACCATGCAGAACTTTGTCTTTGAAAACCCCACGCGGATCATCTTCGGGAAAGGGTCCATCGCCAGGATCGGCGCCGAGGTCAAGCGCTTCGGCGGCCGCGTGCTCATGGTTTACGGGATGAGCAGCATCCGGACGACCGGGATCTACGAGCAGGTCCTGAATTCCCTCAAGGAGGCAGGCGTCGACATCGTGGAGCTTCCCGGCGTCAAATCCAACCCCCTTCTGTCCAAGGCAAAGGAAGGCATCGAGCTTGCCCGGTCCAAGAAGGTCGACGTGGTTCTCGCCGTGGGCGGCGGGAGCGTCATCGACACGGCCAAGACGATCGCCGCAGGGGCCAAGGCCGATCACGACCCCTGGGAGTTCTTCGTCTACACGAAGCTCGTCAAGGATGCCCTGCCCGTCCTCGTGGTCCTCACGCTCTCAGCCAGCGCCTCGGAGATGAACGCGGCTGCCGTCATCACCAAGGATGAAACCTGTCAGAAATTCAGCGTGCGAAGCCCGCTGATCCAGCCGAAAACGTCTATCCTCGACCCGGAAGCACTCTTTTCGCTCACGCCTGCCTACACGGCCTACAGCGCCGTCGACATCATCACGCACATGCTCGAGGGGTACTTCACCAACACGGAGACCGGCGAGAGCCCCCTGCAGGACCGGATGATCTACGCCTTCATGCGCACGCTCATGGAGGCCACCGAGAAGTCGCTCGCGAACCCGAAGGACTACGACGCCAGGGCAAATTTCATGTGGTCGGGCACCCTGGCCTTCAACGGCCTCACGACGGCGGGCATGGGCGTCGTGGGATTCCCCGTGCACATGATCGAGCACTCGCTTTCGGCCCTCTACGACATCGCCCACGGCGCGGGCCTCTCCATCATGCTTCCCGGCTGGATGGCCTGGTCTGCGAAAAAGAACCCGTCGCGATTCGCACGGCTGGCGAGGGAATTCTTCGGGGTTGCAGAGGCGGATGACGCAAAGGCAGCCGCCGCAGGCATCGCGAAGCTCAAAGGCTGGTTCAGCTCCATCAAGAGCCCCGTGTCTCTGAAGGAAGGCGGCATCCCCGAAGGCGACATCGAAAAGATCGCCGACAACGCCGTCCAGCTCGCCCGGACGTGGAAGCTGAAGGACTACACGAAAGAGGTGATCGTGGACGTCCTGAACCACTGCCGCTAGAATGTATTTAGGGTGGTCCTTCGGGGAACGGACCCTACGGAGCGGACCCTACGGGGGCGGACCCTACGTAGGGACCGTTCCCCGAACGGTTCACAAATACAGAAACCAACCCCTGTAGGGACCGTTCCCCGAACGGTCCGAAATATGATGACTCGAAAACAGATCCATATTAAAAACTTCGATTACTCGGGCAGCTCACACATCTACTATTTGACTCTTTGCGCCTATAATGGAAAAACACTTTTCCAACACGAGGGAGTCGCAAAAGTAGTCATTGACGAATTGGACTTCAGACGGCGGGTGTCGCAAGAGATCAAGTTGTATTGCTTTTGCCTGATGCCGGATCACCTGCACCTTCTGATGTCACTGTCCGAAAACTATCAAAAGAGCTTGCAGAATTGGGTAGCTGCATTCAAGCGTTATAACGCAAGAGTGGCTAATCTTCTATACGAGGTGTCACCACTTTGGCAAAAGAATTTCTACGAGCATGTTGTGCGTACGGATGAATCCCTTCTTAGAATAACCGAATACATTGTGAATAATCCTGTGAGAAAGGGTTTCGTTTCGAAGTGGCAGGATTACCCCTACAGCGGGAGGGCTGATTCGTTTCCGGTGTAGGCGGGTGGAGGTCCGCTCGGGGAGCGGACCCTACGGAGCGGATCTTACGTAGGGACCGTTCCCGCGGAACTGGATTCCATCATTCAGACGGTCCCTACATATAATAACAGCGACAGCCAAAGGTCACACGCCATGACTGGAATCATTCTCGCCGGCGGGAAGGCCAACCGCATGGGCGGCATCAACAAGGCCTTCATCGAGATCGGGGGCGAGCGCCTCATCGACCGGACGCTCCGGGTGTATCGATCCCTCTTCGAGGAGGTCATCATCTCCACCAACTCCCCGCTGGAGTACCTGGAATTCGATGCCCGGATCGTGACCGACATCCACAGGGGAAAGGGGCCCCTGGGGGGCATCCACGCGGGGCTCCTCCACGCAACCTGCGAGCACGCCTTTGTCTCGGCCTGCGACATGCCCTATCTGAGCGAGGCATTCATCCACCACATGATGGAGCAGGCCGGTGGTTACGACCTGGCGGTTCCCGTCACGGTTAGCGGCTTCGAATCGCTGCATGCCATCTACTCCCGCAAGTGCCTCCCCTTCATCGAATCGCAGATCGAGATTGGCGAGTTGAAGGTTTCCCTTCTTTTCAAGAAGTTCAAGACCCGCGAGATCCACGGCAACGAGATCCGCCGCTTCGACCCCGAAGGGAAGCTCTTCGCCAACCTCAACCGCCCCGGCGATTTAAACGAATTCAACCGTCCTTAATACGCGACACATAAACATGCGCGCCACGGAGGCGGGCCTGGCAGTCGGCACGAAACCCTGCCGGACTTTCACTTGACATCCCTTTATGGCACATTGTAATATGCATACATAATATGCATACTGGAGGCACTATGAGAACAACCATCGTGCTCAACGAAGATTTGTTGAATGAGGTCAAGACCCTTTCCGGGGCAAAGTCGAAAAGGGCTGCCGTGGAGAGGGCGCTCGAGGAGTTTGTGAGGCGAAGGAAGGCCCGCAAGCTGATCGAGCTCGAGGGCAAGATGGAGCTTTCCTGCACCACCGATCAGCTCCTCGAAAGGAGAAAAAAGGATGTACCTCATCGATAGCTCGGTGTGGATTGAATACCTTCGGCCTTCGGGCTCGCCGAAGATCAAGGCCAGGGTGAGGAAAATCCTGGAAAGCGAAGAGGCCGTCACCTGCGGGGTTGTTGTGGTGGAGATCCTGCGCGGGGCAAGGACGGAAAAGGACTTCAAGGTGCTGAGGGATTCACTGTGCTCCCTTCCGGCCATACCCGTCAACGGGGAGGTGATCGACAGGGCCTCCCGCTGGGGTTTACTGCTCGACAGGAAGGGAAAGCAGGTCCCGACGACGGATCTCATCATCGCATCCTGCGCCCACAAAAAAGTTCGACTGCTCCATGCAGACAAGGATTTCGAGGTCATCGCCTCGATTGGCGATCTTGACCAGGAGCGGCTTCCATCTGCCTGAGATAGAGGAAGGAGACAGGCGAGACGCCTGTCCTACGAAGGGGTGGGAGGGGCGTCCCGCCCCTCAACCATAAAAAATCTGCCTGAAAACAAGAGCGCCGGTCAATCGACCGGCGCTCTTTTCATTTACGAGCCATGGCCCTGAGGATCGGCCCGCTGTGGCGGCCGGCCATGTGCAACGGTCTGAAGAGGTAATAGAACGGCGAAAGCACATCGGGCAGCACCGACGGGTTCCACTCGCCGGCGGCAAGTGTCGCCATGAGCCTGCCCGCAAAGAGGAGTTGATCCAGCCGGCAATCCTTCGCCTTGAAGTAGAAGAAGTACCTCGCGGGGTCCACATCCGGGTTCACCGGGGTTTTCGCAACCACGTCCAGGGCTTTCCTCGCCAGGCTTCCCGCCATGAGGTCGGACTCGATCCGGGCAGAGATATGTTCCGGCAGGCTCGCCCCCGCCAGGCGCTTCGCCAGGAGAAGCCCCACGCAAAGAAGCCTCGTCACGCCGCAGCGCCCGGCAAGCTCAAAGGTGCGTGTCAGGTCCGGAGGCGCCGGCAAAGCGAGCAGGCCCGCCACGTCGGCGATCCATCCCAGCTTGCACCACAGGTGCTTGGCGCCGTGCACGCAGAGCATCAGGAGCGTCTCCTCCGGCGGGAGAACGGGAAAGGCACAGCCGTTCCAGATCCGCGGCTCCAGCCTGGACCAGATACCGAGTCTCTCGTGGTCAAACCCGAAATATGCGGGTACGACGGCCCATTGGAGCTCGACCGGGAGTTTCCCGTCGCGGCGGAAGAATGAAGCCTCATACTCGGTTCGCCGGTGCGCGGAAAGCCTGCGCCTCAAGAGCGTTCTGTGCCCGTATCCCTGCGCATCGAGGAATCGATGGCCCTCCGTGAGCCCTTCCTTTGGAATGAGGATGTCGAGATCCTTCGACTGCCTGCGGGCCGGGTCGCCATAGAGCATCACGGACAGGGCAGGCCCCTTGAAGGGATATGCCGGGATGCCGCACGACTCGAGCGCGTTCAGTATCCGGGAGAGCTCCGAGGCAAGAAAAAGCGCCCGCGCCGTGTTGTTGTGACAGAGACTGCGCAGAGCGGCTCATGGCCGCCGGGGGGATTTCACCCGGGCAGGCGGCAGGAAGGGCCCTGTACACAAGCGGGGCGACATTGTGCCACTCGCAGAGTCCGACGAAACGGTTCCAGTCCACAGTCTCGGGCAAGGCCGGCGGTGGGTCCGTCCGGTCGATTTGAGAAATGCGGTCCTGACACAGGACATCAGGAGGTCATGTTCCGGGCGCATGCCGGCATGCCTCCTTTTCCCCGGGGAGCGGCATCGGGACGGGACTTGTCTCCGGCAGGCTATTCTCCAGCGCGGGAGCGATTTTGCGGTCGTAGAGCCTCGGGATCACGTGGGCCGGGGTTGAGGCAGGCGGCAAGGCACAGGCAGGCCGCAAGCGCCGGATAATTCCCGCCGGCGTAGTGCAGGGCCGCCTTCTGGTAAAACCGCTCGCCTGACTTCCTTCCGCAAGGCATGAAGCCGGACGAGGCCACGGCATGCTCTTCTCGGCTCGAAGGAAATCCGCCAGCAAAGGCTCTTCCCTTCCGCTTACTCCTCGCCTCGGCGCAGGCCATGACCCAGCGGTGGCAGCGTTTCTGCTCGGCGTTTCGTTTCATGGTGAGGGATTCCCCGTGGAGCCGGTAGAGAAGAAGAGGCTCGGGCATTTTCAGCAGCAGATGCCCCTTCTCGGCCATTCTGAGCCAGAGATCCACGTCCTCGGCCTGGACAAATTGTTCCCGGTAGCCCCCCACGGCAAGGACGGTTTTCCGGTGCATCAGGGTCGAGGAGTGGACGAAAAAGACGGGCTCGCCCCGCCCTGCCATTTTCTCGAACTCCGTTCTTGTGAAAGGCCCGTCGGAATTCACGAGCCCGATGACCCTTCCTGTGCGGTTGATGAAATACCCCAGGGTGCCCACGATCCGCACATCGGGATGTCTCCGGATGAATGCGATCTGTCTCTGGAGCTTGTCCGGCAGGAAAACGTCGTCTGCATCGAGACGGGCAACCCATTCGCCCCGGGCTTCCTCGAACCCGAGATTCCCCGCAGCGGAAACCCCCCGATTGGCCTGGGACAGGATGCGGATGCGGGCATCGCGCCGGGCGCAGCGATCCATGACCGCGCGGCTGCCGTCCGTCGAGCCGTCGTCGACGATCAGGAGCTCGAAGTCCCGGATAGGTCTGGCTCAGGACGCTCTCGATGGCCTGCGCCAGGTATTTCTCCCCGTTATGAACGGGAATGACGACGGATACTTTCATAGGGGATCACTTTGCCTCTCTCGTCTTTTCCGTCGGGGATCAGCTGGCTGGCGACGAGTTGCCGGTAATAATCGTTCGTACTCAAAAGCTCTCCGTGGGTGCCTTCCGCAACGAGGCGGCTTTCGTTCAGGACAAGGATGCGGTCCGAATCGATCACGGTCGAGAGCCGGTGGGCTACGATGAAGAGCGTCTTCCCCCGGGTCTCGGCGGGCAGGGTCTCCAGAAGGGTCTTCTCCGTGATCCCGTCGAGGGCCGCCGTGGGCTCGTCGAGCACCAGGATATCGGGGTCCTTCACGAGCGCCCGCGCAATCGCAAGCCTCTGCTTCTGCCCATCGGAGAGGTTCACGCCCTTCTCGCCCACCTCGCTTTCATACCCGCCGGGCAGGCCCATGATGAACTCGTGGATCCCCGCCACGCGGGCCGCATGAATGATTTCCTTCTCCGTGGCCTCGGGGTTCCCGTAGCGGAGGTTTTCCAGGGTCGTGCCGGAAAGCAGGATCGGGCTCTGGGAGACATAGCCGATCCGCTGCCGAAGCGAGCGGACGTCATAATTCGCGGCGGGCTTTCCGTCGTAAAGGATCTCGCCCCTCGTCGGGTTGTAGAATCGAAGCAGCAGACTCAAAAGCGTCGTCTTGCCCACGCCGCTCGGCCCCACGACAGCGATGTGTTCGCCCGGGCTGACGCGGAAGGATACTTCGCTGAGTACGGGGTTTTTCGGGTCGTATTCGAAGGATACGTTCCTGAACTCGATCCCTCCTTCGAGTGCTTCGACCTTTTCACCCTTCTCTGCGTTTTCTTCCGGCACCACATCCAGCAGGGCCGTGAGGCGCTCGAGCGATGCCCGGATGTTCTGCATCTGCAGGCCCGTCGAGGTGAGCGACTGCGCCGGACCGAAGACGCGGCCCAGGTAGGCCTGGAAGGCGAAGAGGGACCCCAGGCTCCAGTGGCCCGTGATGACCCAGTATGCGCCGATCGCGAAAACGCAGAAGTTAACGAGGCTCGGCGTCGAGGAAAGGGCCAGACCCGTCACGGAGCTCACGACGGAGCGCTCCGCAGATAACCGGAAGACCTGCCGCAGGCCGTTCATGATTCCCCCGACGGCCTTCTCCTCGGCGGCAAAGGCCTTGACCAGCGGGATCGAGTTGAGCGTCTCCTGGAAGCTGCTCATGTAACGGGCGTTCTCTTCGTTGCCCGCGTGGTTCAGGGCGTGCATCCGGTCGGAGAAACGCCGCAGGGCAAGAAGAAAGACCGGCACGGCAGCAAGAGCCGCCAGCGCGAGCCTCCACTCCAGCCAGAAAAGAAGGATGATGCCGCCGATGAAGTACAGGATGTTCGTCACGATGCCCACGAGGCTTCCCGAGAGAAACCAGGTCACGCTGCCGATGTCGCCCGTCATGCGCGCCAGGAGATAGCCCGTCTGGTTCTTGTCGAAGAAGGACTTGGGAAGGCTGAAGGAGTGGTCGAGCACCTGCTTCTGGATGTCGAGGGTCAGCTCCTGGCTGTAGCGCAGGAAAAACCAGTTCTGGAACAGGCCCATGGCGCGCGAGAAGAGGGCGATCACCGCCATGAGCAGAAGCACCCAGGGAAGAAGCAAAAGCTGTTTCCCCAATATGACGTCGTCGATGACAAAGCGGGAGACGAGCGGCATGGGAAAGGCCATGAGGGCATTGAGCAGGATGAATCCCGCGCCCAGGGCCCCCTTCTTCCAGTGCCGCCGGAAAAACGGCAGGTGGCGGCGCAGGTTCTCGCCGATCCCTGCATAGGTCTTCCCCTCGGCAATCCGGTCCTCCGGCGCCTTCCGCGCAAGCCCGCTTTTCAGAGTTTCAATCCAGGTTTTCATACTTAAGAAAATGGGGACCGACCCTTCTTTTCCCAAAAGATGCCAGAATCATGCCCGGTTAGGTTAAATGGGAACTGGCCCCACTTTCCTGATATGACGATGGGACTATTCGAAAAAATGGAATCGTTATTTCCATTTTGAGTCGCAATATGGAAATGAACTACCCTGCAGCAAGCTATCGGGTATCAACTGTCATTCCGGACTTGATCCGGAATCCAGTCTTCGAATGGATTCCCGCTTTCGCGAGAATGACGTATGCAAAGAGGGCTTCGGGGGATTGAACCCATAGGAATAAAAAGGTGTACCCCTTTTTCACGGCAGGGCCTGCTCGTCGACAAAGAGCCGGAAGGGCCGCCGGATGATCCACACGCCTGCGCCTGCGGGGCGCCGCCCGATGATGCGCCTTCCCAGGACAAGCTGCATCTCCCTTTCGCCGTCACGTTCGAACGTGATAACCCTCGGGCGCAATGCGGGGGGAATAAGCGCACGAAAAAGCCCGCTTCGGGCGATACCCCGATAGCAGGGGTTAAGGACATGGGAGGCCAGGTGGTCCGACTTTCGGAAAGCACGGATCAGTGCGACAAACAGGCGCCCCGCGATACCGCCCGCAACGGGGATCACCCTGCCTCCGCGCTCCCGGGACACGGCGCGGCCGACGATGTCATCCTGCCTCAAATGGCCTGTATCCCGGCATGGATTTGCATCTCCCCGGGTCCGGATCCCTTCAGGCCCATTGGAGACGACACGGTGGACGACGCGTTCCTGCTTTCCCGGCAGCAGGAAGATAATCACGTCGCCGCGCTTCAGCTCTTCGACGCGGCAGGGGACGAACACAATCCGGTCCCCCGGCCGAAGGAGAGGCTGCATGCTCTCGCCGCGGCAGAAGACCGCGCCGCTGGCCTTTTCACCCGTTTCACTCATGCCGATTTCAATCCTCGTAAAAGGGGACTGTCCCCTTTTTCCAATACCTCTTCGATTTTCTCCCAGAACCGGCCCGTGAGGCTCAGGCGCAGGATATAGGTCGGGACCGACCTGGCCATGGCGGCGGCATTGGCGAAGGCATTGCCGCCCAGGAGCTTTTTCTCAATGGATCGGTCATGCACTCTTACGGACTCGAAGATCTTCATGGCCGCATCGGCCAGGACCACCGTGGCCATGGCCTTGCCGGCCGGGAGGATCTCGTCCTCGGCAGCCTGGGCGAGAAAGAAGACGGCCGACAGGTGAACGCCCTGCTTGATGTCCCAGGCGCGTTTTTCCGAATTCGGCCCCACGGCGCTCCACGTGGGGAGAGGATGGACCGCAAACCCGCCCCCGGGTCTGCGCACGGCGAGGGCCAGATCGTCACCGAGGGCGTTCCACTGCGGCGGCAGCCTGCGGCAGGCCGTCGATTTGCCCACGCCGCTCCGGCCGACAAGCAGCACCCCCTGGCCGTCATGCTCCACCAGGGCGCCGTGGAGCGGAAGGCCGCCCCGGCGCACGGTCAGGTCATAGACTGGGAACAGGGCGCATCGCATCTGTTCCCTCACATGGAGATAATCCGCGGTCTCGTGGAGCCCGCAGACGATCTGCGGGACAGCCCGATGGCGCCAGATTTCCAGAAACGGGGATCTGCGCACCTGCCATCCCTCCCCGTCGCACCCGTGAGGGGCCTGCGGGCAACCGTCACCCGTGCCTGATGAAGGCGGAAATCTCTCCAGGCGGATCGTCTCGTCCGCAGGGCCCTGCAATGGTTCGAGCCCGAGCAGGCGGGCGAGTTCGTCGGCCCACCCCCCGGTACCCTCCCCGGGCCGGATTTCCCAGCATTGGCCGTCGGAAAGGCGAAACCCGTAGATCGATCTCATATTGGTAAGTCATACCCCTCAGCGCACCAATTCGTATCACCACCGGAGTATATATTGGTCCCCGACGTACAATTATAGCTGGCATCATAGCCGTTTAAGCAGGCGCCTCCCGACCACTGTCCGTCAGAACAGTGCTCTTTGGCCTGGTTGCCCCAGATGCATTCGCATCCCGTGAACGGGAACCCCGAGGCGCTCGACCAGCTGCCGCCGGTTTGACAACAGGCATCGCAGCCGCAGGCGTAGTTGCCGTTCTGGCACCTCTCCGCACCTGTGCCGGTCCTGCAGGACGAGGCTGGATAGCAGCTCCCGCTGCCCACTGAGCCTCCTGAACTGCAGGTTATAAGCTCCCCGCAAAGGTCAGGCCCTTTCATATCGACGAGAAGAGGCGGCTCATAGCGTAACTTCGTTTTCATGCGACACCAGGCCCTTTCCGAACAAACTGAATTCCTGCGGGCCACAGGCTGCCCTGCCCTGCGACCCGATCGACGTCAAGGTTTTTCATCACGCCCCGGATGCTTCTCGCGGGGCACACCGTCCCGTATCGCCGTTTCTTGCCGCTCGGGAGGCAAGACGCCTCTCGGGGAACAGGCCCAGCGCCCTCGCCTCCTCGCAGTACCAGTGGGGCGCCCAGAGGTCCCGGTCTTTGTAGTAGTTCTGGGCGATGCAGCTGCCCCGGCAGATTCCCTTCATGAGGCACTCCCCGCAGATTCCGCCCAGGCGCCGCGGCAGGCCCTCGCGGATCTCACGGAGTACGGGGTTGTCCTTCCACACGTCGGCCAGGGAATCTTTCGAGGCATGACCGAAGACCAGCTCGGGCAGATGTTCCCCGATCCCGCAGAGGGCATAGGAGCCGCCGGCCAGGACGCCGAGGATTCCGAAAATGCCGCAGACGCCGCAGCCGGACCCCTCCCTGCCGTACATCCTCCCGAGGGGGCGGAACGCCGCAGGGTGGGAGTAATGCAAGCCAAGTTTCGTCCTGGCAGACAGTTCATTTTCAATCCAGTCTCCGAGTCTGACGATTTCCCGGATCGACAGGGTCTCTCCGGCCTCGTGCATCTTGACCCCCCGGGCCGTGGGCTGGACGATGTTGAACTTCACCGACGCGGCGCCGAGGGATTCGGCAAGGCGCACGACGTCCTCGATCTGATCGACATTTCTTCGCATGAGCGTCATGATGACCTGGGGCCGGATGCCTGCCGCGACGAGGTTTCGGATCCCGTCCAGCGCGGCCTCGAAGCAGCCCTTCACGCCCCGCACCCACTCGTGTGTGTCCGCATCGGCCCCGTCGAGGCTCACGGAAATGTGTCCGAGCCCGGAGCGAACCAGTTCCCGTGCAAGCTCCGGCGTGCAGAGAACGCCGTTGGTCTCCACGTTGAAGCGCAGCTTCTCCTGCCGGAGGATCTCCAGGATCTCCCCGATCTGCGGGTGCATGAGGGGCTCGCCGCCGGTGAGCTTCACCGACGTTAGGCCCAACGGCTTTGCCTGCTCCAGGATATGCCGGAACAGCGCCGGGTCCAGGGCCGCGTATTGCCGCTTTTCCGACTGGTGGGGCGGCTCGAGCCAGCAGTGCCGGCACCGCAGGTTGCAGCCCTCCGTAAGATAGAAGTAGAGCGTGTTGAGGGGCGGAACGGCCCTGACCGCCGTCTCGCGCGCGGCGTCGCCCCCGAGGACAGACAATGTCTTTGTGGAACTCACGATCACGATCCTCCCCGGCCGGCCCCGGTTGAAAGCACTGCCCGGGTGTCGAGCCTCACCAGATAAAAGTTTCTTTCCTTGCAGGACCCGCCGCAGCATGATTTCGACCCCGGCGGAGGCGGGAAGGCAGGCGGGGCCTCCCCTGCATAGGGATTGAACCCCTTGATGCCCAGCGGGTTTGCCGTCCACGTGTAGATTCTGTCGATACCCCGCTCTCTAAGCCGCCGGGCAAAACGCTCCGCGTCGCCGGGACTCTTCGCCACGAGGAAGACCCTGTCGAAGAACAGCGGGCCCGCGTGCTCCATGCTCCCGGCGTCACCCAGGAAGAGGATGGCGTCGCCGGCCGAAGTGTGCTTTTCGAGAAAGGCAATGCGCGCAGCATTGTAGTCCTTGTATTTCAGAACGCGGTCCTTTGAATCCTGGATCCCGTTGACGAGGGCGACACCGCAGAAGAAGGCCAGCACGAGGTACATCCCGCGGGCAGTGAAAATAACCTTTCGTTCCAGGGCGATCAGCAGGATGACGAAGGGAACAACTGGCAGCCACACGGAAAAGACGATCCATGACCCCGGGCGCAGAATCGCGGCGCCGAGGACAAGACAGAAGACAACGGTGGCTGCAAGGATTGCCTCGAGAGCCCCTTCCCCCTTCTTCAGCCTCTCAAGGCGCCCGGGAACACCGTAGAAAACGAAGAGCACCGCCGGGAAAAGGGCCATGAGAGGCAATAGGCTGATCCGGGCGGCCGTGACCACAACAGCGCCCAGCACCACGGTCACGGACAGGGCCGAAAGGATGGCCCTGTGAACCGGACGGATTCCTTCGCGGCGGGAAAACACTAGAAGAGCGAAGGAGGCCCCGAGAGCACCGACGAGGGCGGCCACGCGTATCGGCGAAAGCGCATAAAACGGAAGGACCATTGCCAGGTAGGGACCCGGAAACCGGCCGTGCAGCAATCCATCATGAAGGACCAGTGCGGCCAAAAAGAAGACCCCGCTTGCAAAGACTGTCCACAGATCGCCCAGGCGTTTTTGCGTGAACAGGACGATTGCGGTGCAGAGAAAATAGGAAAAGACGATGACCAGACACTCAGGACTGACGATCGCCGACGCCCCCACCAGCACCGAAGCGAAGAACAGCCTGGCCCGTGAAGGATACTCCCCGAAATGGCCCGCCAGGAGCCAAAGCGCCGAGACGATCAGGAGAAGGGCGAGGGCCATTCCCGAAAACTGAAAGCCCTGCATCAAGACAGGGGAGCCGAGAAGAAAGGCCGCAAGCAGGAGCCAGTAGAGGAAATCCCTCTGCATCACCCGGTCCAGAATCAGCCCGAGGACAAGCGCCGACAGAAACACGAAGAGGATGGGCGCGAAGTCGACGGTCCGCTCGCCGAAAACCGGGAAAAAGAGGCTCGCCACCCATGGAAAGAGCGGCGGCGGTGTCGCGTAGAGCCTGCCATCACGGGCTTCGAGAAGACCTCGCATTCCCGTCACGTCTGCGGATTCAAAGCCGAGGGACTGGGCAGGGCTCGTTATTTCGAAAGACCCGCTGACGGCAAAGTTTTTCATCTGGACGTAGTGGACGCCCTCCTCATTGGAAGCGAGCCCCGGGGGTGCCAGAAAGTAAAACAGGCCCGCGAGCGCCGTGAGTACGACGACGAGGAAAAGAGTTTCACCGAGGTTTGCTTTCATTTCTCTCTGTGTTCATTTCAGCAAAGCAGGCTCCGGTCCGGCAGCCTCCCGCCCTCGGCCAGGAATTTCCTCAGGCAGGAATCGGGGCTGGGGTGATTGACCTCGCCCACCAGGGTGTACGACAGCCCCGGGCAGTTGCCCGTGCAGTACTTGATGTATTCGCAGCCTTGGCAGAAGGCAAAGTCTGAAAGAGGAACCCGGTTCCTCTCACGGAGAACCTTCAGGGCATCATGGTCCCTCCAGATTTCCCCGATGTCGTCCCGGTTGATCCGGCCCAGCTCGATGTGCGACAGCATCGTGCAGGGGCTCACGGCCCCGTCGGCCCTCACGGCCAGATCCTGCCAGTAACAGCCGCAGCCGGAAAGATATCCTCTCCCCGGCCCGAGTTTTTTACCCCGAAGCCGTGCCTCCTCCATGTCGAGCCAGCCCCTCGCCTCGGCAAGCGGTCCCGCCATGGCGTTGATGCGGCCGTTGTATTTTTTCGTCAGACGAAGGAGTGTCTCCATGGCAATCATGCGGTCTTCCGTCGTGAGCTGCACCATCTCGGCGTTTTTCCGGCACAGCCCCATGGCACCTGCGGAATTGGTCCCGAAGGAGGAAAGCCGGAGATCCTCCAGGAGAAGTTTTGCGATGCCCTCTAGATCATGGACGTTCTTGCGGTGGATCGTCACTCGCACCGCCACATGGACACGGTGGCGCCGAAGGGTCATGAGGCCCTGCAGGGCCTTCGCAAAGCTCCCGTTGCCCCTCATGACGTCGTGGCTCTCGGGCATGGAGCCGTCGATGGAGATCTGGACGTAGTTGCAGCGTTTCGTCGATGCAAGAAAGGCCGCCATCTCGTCGGTGATCAGCGTCCCGTTGCTGAGGATCTGGAACCGCATCCGGTTGCGGACAATCCCGCTGATGATCTCCTTCAGGTCACCCCGGATGAAGGGCTCGCCGCCGGCCAGCGTCACCTCCGTGACGGCGCAGCGGTTCAGTTCCTCGAAGAGCTGAAGCCACGCGGCCGTGGAGAGATCGCCTTCCACATCGCCCGCGCTCTCGAAGTGGTAGCAGTATCGGCACCGCAGGTTGCAGCGGTTCGTGATGGCGATGTCCACCTTGTTGGGTGTGCGCATCAGCCGCATGGCGGCACCCTGCGGGTGGAATAATGGAATAATGGAATAGTGGAATAATGGGTCATGCCTGTATTCTCCACCGGTTGACTTATGCTGGACTGCCAGCGATGACTTCGTAGCCGACGAGCCCTTGTTGCTCCAGGGACGCGATGAACTGGCGGGCGTGCTCGCCGGCGTCCTCGGGAACATCCTCGGCTTCATCCCGTAGTTTTATTATGATGTCCTCCATCCCGTGTTTCCCGTCGAGGTGCTTCCAGATGAAGACCCCCGTGGGGTTGAGGCCGAAGGCGTTTCCCGTGTCGGGGTCGAAGAGGATCGCCCAGTCGTCGAATTCCTCGCGCAGGACGATCAGCGGGTTGGCGATGGGATTCTTCTGTTCCACGGTTTCTGCTCCTTTGTTCAATAAACTGACGCAGGGACGGCAGGCGCCTCCCGTCAAGGAAGCGGCAGGGCCGCACCCGGCGCATTTTCAGCAGTGTCGGCTGACAACTTTTGCAAGAAGCATACCGGTCGCAAATCGCCGTCATTCCTGACGGTTCGGGCTTGCACTTGCGAGGGAAACAGGGTATGTCAAAAATCGGTTCGGATAGACATCGACAAGGGCGTGAAAGCGATGGAGAAATTCGATGTCATCGTCGTCGGGGCGGGGCTCGCGGGGCTGGCGGCGGCGTACACGCTGGCCGGCGAAGGCGTCGAGGTCGTCGTCCTCGAGCGGGGCGATTACCCGGGCTCCAAGAACGTCTCCGGCGGCCGCATCTACGTAAATCCCGTCCGCGATCTCTTCCCGGGTCTCTGGGACGAGGCCCCCCTCGAGCGGGCCATTGTCCGCGAAGGGGCCACCCTGATGGCCAGGAACCGCTCCTTCACCTTCCACTACACCGGCAGCGAGCTGCGAGCCGAAAAGCCCCAGAGCTACAGTGTCCTTCGCTCGAAATTCGACCGCTGGTTCTCCGAGCGGGTCGAGGAGCGCGGGGCCATGCTGCTGCCAAAGACCCTTGTCTCGGACGTGATCCGTGAAAACGGAAAAATCACCGGCGTGATTGCCGGGGGCGACGAGTTGCGCGCCGACGTGGTCATCGCCTGCGACGGGGCGCTTTCCCTCATCCCCGAGAAGGCGGGCCTGCGGGCACCCGGACGGGCGCATGACAATGCCGTGGGCGTCAAGGAACTCATCCAGCTCGCCCCCAACCTGATCAACGATCGTTTCAACGTCGCCGACGGCGAAGGGGCGGCCCATCTCTTCGTAGGGGATGTGACGAAGGGCCTCTTCGGGGGCGGCTTTCTCTATACGAACCGCGACAGCGTGAGCCTGGGCCTCGTCGTCTCCATTGAAGACATCGCGAAGGAAGAGGCGGCAGGTGATATCCCGGCACTTTTCGAAGCCTTCAAGGCCCGGCCCGAGATCGAGCCGCTCCTCCGAGGCGGGAAGACAGTCGAGTACGGCGCCCACGTGATCCCCGAGGGCGGCTACCGCTCTCTCTGTCCTCTTGTCGGCGACGGGATCCTCGTGGCTGGGGATTCGGCGGGATTCGCCCTTAACCTGGGGTTTACGGTGCGGGGGATGGAATACGCCCTGGCCTCGGGTTACTATGCCGCCAAGGCCGTCATCGAAGCGAAAAAGACGGGATGCTACGACGCCGCCTCATTATCGATCTACCCGAAACTTCTCGAGGACAGCTTCGTCCTCAAGGACTTTCGCACGTTTCAGGAGACTCCGAAGGTGCTCTCGAACCCCCATCTGTTCGGCCACTACCCGGAGCTCGCGGGAAATCTGCTCCGTGATCTCTACACGGTGCCCGCAGGGCCCAAGTCGCCGATCTTCACGACGCTGCGCCGGCACCTGACCCTGAGCCAGCTCTGGACCATGCTCAAGGACGCAAAGGAGGTCACGAAGATATGAGCGACCTCAAGGCGAAACTGGGGCTCAACGTATTCAAGCCGCTGCCTGCGCCCCACATCAAAATCAAGGCGGGCATGGAGCGCGACCCCCGGCTGAAAGCGGCCGCGAGGGCCTGTCCCGCGGGGCTCTACAGCACAAACGAAAAGGGCGAATTTGTATTGACCATTGACGGATGCCTCGAGTGCGGCACCTGCCGCATCGCCTGCGGCATGGAGGTGCTAGAGTGGAACTACCCCGAAGGCGGCGCAGGCGTGCAGTTCCGTTTCGGGTGAAAGACAGGGTATCGGGTCGAGGGTCGAGGGCGAAATTTGTGGCTAGTGCCTAGTGGTTAGTGGCCAGAGCAACAGGATTGATCACTATTCACAGCTCACTAATCACGAGTCACTAATCACTAATCACTGATTTACACGAAGGAGGGATGTCATGAATTTCAAGCTGACCGAGGAACAAGAGCTCATCCGTAAAAACATCCGGGAATTCTGCGTGAAGAACGTGGAGCCCATCGCCGCGGAGATCGACGAGAAGGAAGCGCACCCCGCCGATCTCTTCAAGAAGCTCGCCGAGGGCGGCTGGATGGGGATCCCCATCCCGACGCAGTACGGCGGCGCCGGCGCCGACTACCTGACCAACGCCATCGTCGTGGAGGAGCTCTCGCGCTCGTGCTCGTCGACGGGGTTCACCGTGTCGATCCACGTGGGGATCGCCTGCATGCTGATCAACCTCTTCGGCACTGAAGACCAGAAGAAGAAATTCCTCGTCCCCCTGGCAACGGGAAAGCACCTGGGCGCCTTCGTCCTCACCGAGCCGGGGGCGGGCACGGACGTCATGGCCGCCACGACGGCGGCAACGAAGGACGGCGATGCCTATGTGCTCAACGGCACCAAGACCTTCATCTCCAACGGCCCCATCGCAGACACCTACCTCGTCTTCTGCTGGACCGACAAGGCGGCGGGCCGCAAGGGCATGAGCTCCTTCATCATCCCCAAGGGGACGGCGGGGATGAAGCCCGGCGAGCACTTCCACAAGATGGGGCTTCGCTCCTCCCAGACCTCGGAAGTCGTCTTCAAGGATTGCCGCGTGCCGAAGGAGAACCTGCTCGGCGCCGAGGGCGCCGGCATGGTGAACGCCGGGGCGGCCTTCGACCACGGCCGCGTGGGCATCGCCGCGCAGGGCGTGGGCATCCTCCAGGCCGCACTTGACGAATCCATCCAGTACTCCAAGCAGCGCGTCCAGATGGGGAGCCCCATCGCGCGCCACCAGGCCATCTCCTGGATGATCGCCGATATGGCGACAGACCTCCAGGCCGCCCGCTTCCTGACCTACCATGCCGCCTGGCTGAAGGACAACAAGCAGCCCTTCACCAAGGAGGCGGCGATGGCGAAGCTCTTTGCCGCCGAGAAAGCCATGCACCACACCACGAAGGCCGTCCAGATCCACGGCGGCTACGGCTACATCAAGGGCGCCAAGGTGGAGCGGATCATGCGCGACGCCAAGATTCTGGAGATCTACGAGGGCACCTCGGAGGCCCAGCGGATGATCATCTCGGGCACCGTTTTGCGCTAGTCGCAAAACGAGCGTGTAGCGTGTAGGGTGTGGGGTGTAGGCAGTAAGAAATGACTTTCTGATCTGCCCCCATTACCCAATTACCCATTACCCAGTTACATCATTGCGGAGTAATGCTTATGCCGACAATCGTGGCCTGCTTCAAATGGGTCGTCGACGAGGCCTATATACGGAAGGGCTCCGACGGCAAGCTTGACTTCTCGTCGGTGGACTACAAGATCGGTGAGTACGACCGAAACGCCATCGAAGAGGCCGCACGCCTGAGGGATGCCGGTGGCGGCGGGAGCGTCATCGGCATCACCGTCGGCGCCCCCGAGTCCGCAAAGGGCGTGAAGGACGGCCTTTCGCGCGGAATAGACCAGGTCTTCTTCGTTTCCGACCCGTCCTTCAAAGACCTGGAGCCTTCGCAGACGGCGGCGATCCTCGCCGAGGTCATCCGCACGCGCATCCCGCAATACGACCTCATCACCTGCGGCGAGGGGTCGAGCGACCTCTACGCTCAGCAGGTGGGACCGAGGCTTGCCGAGCTTCTCGGCATCCCCTGCGTCTGCTTTGTCCAGAAGATCTCCCTCGAAGGCGGAAAGCTCACGGCCGATCGGCGTGTCGAGGACGGCATCGAGGTTGTCGAGACGCCGCTGCCGGCCCTGGTGACGGTTCTTCCTGACATCAACACGCCGCGGATTCCCGGCGTGAAGGACACGCTGATGGCCGGAAAGAAACCTGTCACGACCGTCAAGAGGGAAGAGCTTGCGGGCGGCTTCGAAGGGGTGCTGAAGACTGCGGCCATGACGGCTTCAAGCCTGGAGCGAACGGGAGAGAAGCTCGCGGCCGATGCCGCCGGGATTGCCCGTTTTGTCGATTCGCTGCGCAAGAGCGGCGTAATCCGTTAAGGGGGAGGCGATGGCAGGCATCTGGATCATAGCGGAAACGCGGGAGCAGGCTTTCGAGCTGATGGGTGCCGGTCGGTCGCTGGCCCCGGACATGGGGGCAGCGCTGACGGCCGTCGTCAGGAAGGAAGCCGGCCCGCCGGAGGACTACATTGCCCGCGGGGCCGACGAGGTCTTTCTGCTGCCGGAGCTGCCGCCGGATCAGCCCTTTGGGGCACATCTGCAGGTGATCGAGCTGGAGGCGAAAGCAGTCTCCCCGGATGTCATCCTTTTCATCTCCTCGGCGAGGGGAAAAGAGCTTGCCGCACGGCTCGCCTCGCGGCTCGGCGCGGGGCTCTGCAGCGGCTGCACGGCACTGGCCTTCGACAAGGGTGCAGGTGCGCTCGTGATGGAGCGCCTCGCCTACGGCGGCGCCGCGATCCAGAAGCTCACACCGACCGCAAAGCCCGTCGTCGTCACGGTCCCGCCACGGACGTTCGAACCCGCCCAGCCCATGGACGGCAGGCAGGGCAAGACCCGGGAGTTGCCCTCCCCTCCCCCGTCAGCAGTGAGAATCATCGAGAAAAAGCCAAAGGAAAAAGTGGTGAAGGACATCACCGAGGCCCGGGTGATCGTCTGCGCGGGCCGAGGTTTCGACAAGAAGGAGGACCTGGCGCTTGCCCGGGAACTGGCCGACGCGCTCGGCGGCGAGCTGGGCGCCACGAGGCCGCTCACAGAGGAAATGCACTGGCTCCCGGAGGATCTCTGCATTGGCCTCTCCGGCGTGCAGGTCAAGCCGGAGCTCTACGTCGGCCTGGGCGTGTCGGGCCAGGTCCAGCACATGACGGGCGTGCGCAACGCCAAGGTCGTCTGCGCCGTCAACCGCGACGAGAATGCGCCCATCTTCCCCCTTTCCGACTTCGGCATCGTGGGCAACCTCTACGATGTGGTACCGAAGCTGATCGCGGAGCTGAAAAAGTAAGCTTCACCCTGGAGAGAAAAGCTCCCCTCGCGTGCGAGGGGAGCTTTTTTATTTTGAGGGCATGAAATTGGCGTTGTGATTTGATCTGGGATTTAGTATGCATGCCCGGTCATCATCACACCTCTCCAAGGAAGGAACCGGACGTCTCATGAACGACGTGAAGGAAATTCTCCAGGTCATCTGTCGCAACGAGGAGATCGCCCAGAAGTTCTTCGATATTGAGACGAGTATTCTCACCATACACAATTTCCGGGATCTCTTCGAGAAGCTCCTCACGGAGATTCACGACAAGTTCAGCGTCCCCCACGTCTGGATGGCCATGACGGAGGACAACGACGTTTACCGCCTCCTGGACCGGATGACGCCCGCAAACACCTTCGGCGAGCGGCTGCGGGTCGTGGACGCGAAAGCCTTCGATGAGCTCGTCGGAGACGGCACTGCACCCATCCTTGCCGACGAGGCACTGGAGCGGTTCAAGGCTCTCTTGCCGGAGGGGGCGAAATACCCGCTGGGCTCGCTCGCCGTGGTGCCCCTCACCTACGAAGGAAAAGCCATCGGCAGCCTGAACCTGGGGGACTCGTCGCCCGAGCGATACGCCCCGGGGATGGAGGCAGGCCTGCTCAAGCAGCTTGCCGTGAAGGTGTCCGTGTGCCTCTCCAACGTGATGGCCCACGAGAGGCTTGCCATGCTGGCCTTCCGGGACCCCCTGACGGATCTTCTGAACCGGCGCGTCATGGAGCAGGTGCTCCGGCGCGAGTTCGACCGCGCGAGGCGATACGGGACGGAGCTTGCCGTCGTCTTCCTCGACATCGACCGGTTCAAGCGAATCAACGACAGCCACGGACACGACATGGGCGACGAGGTGCTCAAGTGGGTGGGCAACCGCCTTGTGGCCATGAGCCGCCAGAGCGACGTGGTCGCGAGGTTTGCCGGCGACGAGTTCGTCGTCATCCTTCCCAACACGAGTGCCGATCGAGCCTACCGCTTTGTCGATCGGCTGCAGACCTTCTTTCTCTCCACGCACCTGGCCCACGACGGGAAGGTGATCGCCGTCTCGGTGAGCTGCGGCACCTCCACGATGGCCGACGCCGGCCTGACCGACGCGATCTCCATGCTGAAGAAGGCCGACGAGCGCCTCTATCAGAGTAAAAACTCCAAGAAGGAATAAAAAAAACCCACTGCCGGAAGACAGAGGGGGTTTTCTTTTTCTGTTGGCTGTCGGCTGCAGGCTGTCGGCCCTTACCTGCTACCTGTTACCTGTTACCTGTTACCTTCTTTTTCTCCCGCGCCAGAAGCTCCTGCCAGACTTCGTCGGCGCGTTTTTCGAGCTCCTTCATCGTGCCGTCGTTGCGGATGATGAGATCGGCAAACTTCAGTTTCTCGTCGATGGGCATCTGTGACTTGAGCCTGGAGAGTGCTTCCTCGCGGCTCAGGTTGTTTCGCTTCATGAGACGCCGGATCTGCACTTCCGGCGGGGCGTAGACAAGCAGGATCAGGTCAAAGCACTCCTGCATCCCCACTTCCAGGAGCAGGGGAATATCCGACAAAACGATCGCCTGCTCATCCTCCTTGCCTATCCGGTCACGCTGGCGCTGTGCCTCCTCCAGCACGGCCGGATGGACGATGCCTTCCAGCACTTTGCGCCGCGGTTCATTGTCAAAGACGAGGGCGCCCAGCTTCTTGCGGTCGATCCGCTCATCGGCATCGAGGATATCGCGCCCGAAGGTCTCAACGATCCGCTTCCAGACGGGCTGTCCCTGCTCCTGAAGGGCATGGACGAGGCCATCGTGATCGATCACCCGGGCGCCCCTCTTGACGAGCATCCGGACCACCGTCGATTTGCCGGTCGCGATTCCCCCTGTCAGCCCCACGTTCAGCATCGGCACGCTTCTACCACAAGGCCCCCGTTCCATCAACACAAAAGCCAGGGGTCGGATTCAGGATTCTCCATCCCGAGACCCAAAGCCCGATACCCGATACCCGATACCCGATGCCCGACTGCGAAGCAGTTTGGCAGGTCTTTTGCAGTGAATCTCCGGGCATAGCTGCACCCGGATAAAAACATGATAAACGTCAAGAATCTCCGAAAAACCTACGGCGATCTCGTTGCCGTCGACGACGTCTCTTTCGAGGCGAAGAAGGGCGACATCGTGGGGTTTATCGGCCCCAACGGCGCCGGGAAGACGACAACCCTGCGCATGCTTTCGTGCTTCATCGAGCCCGACAGCGGCTCGGCTACCGTCGGGGGTTTCGACATCCGGACCCAGCCGGTCGAGGTGCGCCGCGCCCTGGGGTACGTGTCCGAGAAATGCCCCTTCTACGGGGAGATGACGCCCCGGTGGTTTCTGCAATTCGTCTGCGACGTCCGGGGCATCAACGGAAACCGCTACAAACCCGAGATCGAGCGGGTCGTCGCCATCAGTTCCCTGCAGAGCGTCATGAATCGCCGGATCGAGACCCTGTCGAAAGGGTTCCAGCGGCGCCTGGGGCTGGCCCAGTCGCTTTTGGGGGACCCCCCGATCCTTATCCTCGACGAGCCCATGTCGGGCCTCGACCCCAACCAGAAACAGGAAATCATCGAACTGATCCGGTTCATGTCCGCCGACAAGTGCTTTATCATCTCCACCCACGTCATGGAGGAGCTGGAGACGATCTGCAATCGGGCCATCCTGATCAGCAAGGGAAGAATCGTGGCCGACTCCACGCCGCAGGACTTCAAGGAGAAAGGCCAGGGAAAGATCGACGCCTTCTTCCGCCAAGTGACCAACGGAGCCTGATATGGGAACAGTCTGGGCCATCTTCAAACGCGAATTCCGGAGCTTCTTCACGACCTCCATGGGGTACGTGATCCTTGTGGTGTTTCTCTTCCTGGCGGGATTTCTCACGATCAAGGGCCGCTTCTTCGAGATGCGGCAGGCGGACCTGAGGGTCTTTTTCGACAACCTGCCCCTGCTCTACATCTTCTTCATCCCGGCGGCCGGGATGCGCCTCTGGGCCGAGGAGCGCAAGGCGGGCACCATCGAGTTTCTTTTCACGCAGCCCGTGACGGTCACCCAGGCCGTGCTCGGCAAGTTTGCGGCCGCGTGGATGTTCCTCGTCGTGGCCCTGGCGCTGACGGTGCCGCTCGTGATCACCGTCTCCTGGCTCGGCAGCCCCGACCCCTTCGTCATCCTGACGGGCTACCTGGGAGCCCTGCTGATGGGGGGCGCCTACCTGGCCGTGAGCATCTTCTGCTCGGCCCTCACCCGGAGCCAGATCGTGAGCTTCGTGCTCTCCATCGGGATGATCGGCCTGCTGGCCTACACGGACTCGCCGGCCGTCCTGACCTGGCTTGCCGGCATCGTGCCCCCCTTCATGATCGAGGCCATGGCCAACATGAGCTTCACCGGCCACTTCGAGTCCATGCGGCGGGGCGTTATCGAGTTCCGTGACCTGACATTCTACGGCATCCTGATTGCCGGTCTGATTGCCATCACCTGTCTTGTCGTCGACAACCGAAGGGAGTCATGCTGAAGAAGAACCTCAAGGTCCTCACGGCCATCTTCCTGATCGCTCTGATCGCCTTTTCGTCCATCACGCTGCTGGCCAAGGTGGGCCGGGCGCTGAAGCTCGATTTCACGGAGGACCGCATCTACTCGCTCTCCGACGAAACCGGGCAGATCATCGGCGGGCTGACCCACCCCGTGCGCCTGAAGCTCTTCTTCTCCCGCACCGAGGCGCTCAAGGGATTCGACTCCCTGAGGGCGTACAACAACTATTTCTTCTACATCCGCGACCTCGTCAGGGAGTATGCGTCGCGCTCCCACGGGAAGATCACCCTTGAGATCATCGACCCCAAGCGGGACTCCCGGGAGGAACGGGAAGCCCTCCAGTACGGCCTGCGGCCGATCCCCACGGCGGGGGACGACCGGTTCTTCTTCGGGCTGGTGCTCACCACCGAGTTCGGCCAGGAGAAGGCCATCACCCTTCTTGCGCCGGAGCGGCAGCAGCTGGCCGAGTACGACATCACGGAAATGATCTACGGCGCCACGTCCCGGGCGAAAAAGAAAATCGGGATCCTCGCCTCGGTGAACCTCGCGGCAAGCACATACCCCGCCGAGATGGCCCGATCGATGGGGATCGCAACCGAGTCAGGCCAGAAGGGCCAGCCGGTTCTGGAGCAGCTCAAGTCTCATTACGCCGTGACGACGCTCTCCCCCGACGGGGCCTCCTTTCAGAAGCTCGACGCCGTCGTGGTCGTCCACCCCCGGAACCTCTCCGAGCAGACCCTTGCGGCCCTGGACCAGTATGTCGTGGGAGGCGGGAAGCTCGTCGTATTCCAGGATCCCGCTTTCATGGCCGACCCGCTTGCCGGTGCCGCCGGCAGCACCTATGCCCCCGGACAGAACGCATCGAATCTCAACCGCCTGCTTTCCGCCTGGGGCTGCGAGATGCCGGCGGAGCTGCTCGCCGCAGACGCGGGGCTTGCCGTCAGGAGCCCCTCCGGCCAGGATGCCGCACCCGAAAGACCGGCAACCCTGATGGCGCTGAAAGGCAACGCCATCCATCACGAGGGGGGCATCAACACCGGCGTCACCCGGGTCCGGGTGTTCAACGCAGGGACGCTGAAGCTCAAAGCGGTTGCGGGAATCACGGCCGAACCCCTTCTGCGAACCTCGGAGACGGGGTACACCGTCCGCGTGGACAACCCGCAGCACAGGGCCTCCGAGGGCAAAGAGCCCCTCTGCCTGGGCGTTCGCCTCACGGGGTCCTTCCCGAGCGCCATGGCAAGTGATTCGGCACAGGACGCCCCGAAGGCAGGCCCGGAGGCCGGGGCGAAGCCCGCGGCAAGAAAGGCTGCCGCCGTCGTGGTCGTCTTCTCCGACGTGGACATGCTCACGGGACCCCTGGCCGCACCGGAGAGCGCAACGGCGCTTGCGGGCGGCAACGCGGATCTCGTCCTGTCCACCATGGAGAGCCTCACGGGGTCGGTATCGCTTGCCAGCATCAAGGCCCGCGGGCGAATCATGCGGCCCTTCAACGCCGTCGACCGGATGGAAGAGAACTACGATCGGTCAACCGCACCGACGGTGGCCGCCCTGCAGGGCGAGATCGCCGCGGGCGAAAGAGAATTGAATTCCCTGGCCCGCAAAACGCAGGACGGCGAGGAATCCCTGCTGAAGGAGGAGATCCTTCGCAGCCGCAAGATGACCGAGACGAAGGTCTCGCGCGCGCGGGAGGAACTCGCCGCCATCCAGCACAAGAAGAGGGTCATGGTGGAGGGCCTCTTCACAAAAGGGAAGGCCTTCATCCTGCTGGCAGGACCTCTCGCTGTCCTGCTCATTCCGGCACTGATGCTCGCTACCCGTCTTTTCAGGCGGATCGAACTGCCCAAGAGGAAGCTATGGACACGAGGCATCTGATCATCCTCGCCGCCGTCGCCGTCGTCCTCACCGGGGCCGTCGTCGTCTTCGGGGTGCTGGAGAACCGCCAGGAGGTGACCCTGAAGGAGGGAAGTTACCTGCTCCAGGGGTTCAACCCGGAGAAGGTCTACGGGATTTACATCAAGAAGGGTGACGAGTCGCTCACCTTCAAGCGCCTCGACGAGCGGTTCATCCTCACGGGGAAGTACGATTACCCCGTTTCGAACGACCAGATCAACCGGATCGTGAAGGCCATCGCCGATATCCGCTGCGACGAGAAGGTGACCTCCGACGAGCGCAACCACGCGGCGCTGGGCGTTATGGGCGAAAAGGGAAGCCTGGTCGTCCGCTTCTTCAACGAATCGGGCCAGAAGATAACGGGAATCGTCATCGGCAGGGACCGCCCCGGGTTTCCGGGCTTCTACGCCCGCCTCGAGGACGAGAAGCAGGTCTACCTGAGCACGGACGCGCTGCCGGCTGTGAGCACGAACTATGTCGATTACATCCGCCGCGATCTCCCGCCGGGCAGGAAGAGCGATTATGTCCGCATCGCCTGCCAAAACGGCGCGGGGGCTTTTGCCCTCGACCTGCGGGAAGGAAAGCACCTCCTCGAGGACGTGCCGAAGAAACAGCGCCAGGACGAAGGCGTCATTACCGAAGTATTGAAAACCCTGCAGCAGTTCCCCGTCCGGAACATCCACCGCAAGGGCGATCTGCCGGCACTGAGCTGGCCGACCCGCCTGGATTTTCAACGAAAGGACGGCACCGTTTATCGAGTCGAGCTCGCCGAGAAGGATGGCCGGCATTTCGCCCGCACCGTGGCGATGATGAATGACGCCGCCGCCTCGCCGAAGGGAGAAGCGGCAGGGGGGGACAAAGGGCAGGAAGCTCTGCAACTGGCCCGCGACTCCGTGGGGGCCTTCAACCGCGACCACGAGCCCTGGGTCTACGAAATCGACGCCGCCTGGGCCCGCGCCGCCCAGAAGAAGCAGGCGGACCTGCTTGAATAGCGAGCTGCGCTCGCAGGCATCGAGGCTTCAGGCATCAGGCTACAGGCTACAAAAAAACATAGCGGATTGGAGCTAGTGCTTCCAATCCGCTTTTCTTTCTTTCACTGGTCACTGATCACAGGTCACTTGACTTTCCCGGTCGGGAAAGTCAATTCCCCCCCGTAATACCCGATGATGCCCGTGATCGGGGCCAGCGACAGAAGCATCGCGATGTAGATCCAGTGGCCGGCGCCGACCTCGTCCATCACGCCCGGAATCCAGAATCGCCACGCAAATGCCGCCACGGCAATCGCGAGCAGGACCCAGGACAACCTCTTCTTGATCGTCACAGACCCCATGGGCTTTGCCATGTAGTTGAGCCACCAGGTGAACCAGCCCGTGAGCATGGCCGGCGGCATGAAGAGGATCCCCCCCGCCAGGCAGTGAAAGGCAGTCACCTCGAGAGCCTTCTCCCCCGTGATCATGTAGAGGATATCGAAGAACGTGGCCGAGACCATGAAGACGATGGGGAAGTGGACGACCATGGGGTGGGGGTGGCGCCGCAGGAAGGGAAACTTCTCGAGGAGCCCGTCGAGCCAGGCCGGCATGGGCCTTTCGCCTGCCGTCTCTTTTTTAAGTGAGCCCACCCGGCGCACCTTTTCCAGCACCTCTTTGCCGTGGGGCGCCGCGGTGATGTCCCCGGAGAGATCCCGGCCCGCATGGTGGCGCTTCATGTGGAGGCCGCCCTTCCAGAGCTTGCTTGCGCTCACGTCGTAGACGAAGCCGTCGACGGCCACACAGGCCGGCTTCGAGTCGTTTCCGTCGCACTCGCCAAGCGCCTTCCCGTCGAATTCCTTCAGCTCCGGTTCTGCCACGCGAGATCTCCGAACGATCAGTTCTGCGCCTTGTCCGATTGATAGCCTTCCGTCACCTTGCCGCGGAAGACGAGAAACTGCCAGGCATTATAGGCGAGCATAACGGGAAGCAGCACAGCGCTCACGACAAAGAGAAACAGCAGCGAACGAGCAGGGGCTGCCGCATCGAAGATCGTCAGCGACGGCGGAATGGCCGTGGGGTAAAGGGCTGCGGCAAGCCCGACCACGAGGGTGAGAAAGAGAAGGACACTCCATTGGAAGGGCTTGTCCTGTTCCGCCTTCTTGAGGCTGCGCAGCAGCATGGCAAACTCGAAGAGAAAGATGGGCAGGGTGAAGTAGATGTAATGGCCCTGCCTGAGCGACAGCAGGGAATAGCGGCCTTCGTGGTGCTGCAGGGACATCCAGAGCAGGATCAGGGAAAGCCCGGCCAGGACGGCCCATGCGGCCATGACGGCTGCCTGGATCGAGCGCTCCCGGAGCGGCCCTTCCGTTTTCATGGCCAGGTAGGTCGTGCCGAGCAGGACGAAGCCCGCGGCCCCGCCTGCGGCGATGAGGGCCGAAAAGGGGTTGAGCCAGTCCCCGTATCCCCCCGCGAAAAGGCCGTTTACGACGGGCATGCCGCTCAAAAGCCCCCCCAGGATGAACCCCTGGGCGATCGTTGCGACAAGACTACCCAGCCCGAAGGCGCGGCCCCAGCGCGCGCGGTTGGGCGATTCGTCGTAGAACTCGATGGCGACACCCCGGAAGGCAAGCCCCGCCAGCATGAGCATGACGGGGATGTAGAGGGCCGACATGGCCACCCCATAGACGACGGGAAAGGAACCGAATAGCAGCCCGCCCAGAATGACGAGCCACGTCTGGCTCGCGTGCCAGGTGAAGGCGATGCTGTGGATCATGACGCCCCGCTCCTCCTCGCTGCGGGCCGCAAGCGAGAAGATCCCCAGCCCCAGGTTGTAGCCGTCGGTGACCATGTAGAGAAAGAGGACCACTCCCAACATCAGGAAGAAGACATCGGGCAGATAGGTCAGCAGGGTTTCCATGGGCATCCTCCTCTCAATCCGCTGCCGTCTTTGCCGGCGGCGGCGCCATCATCGCGGCATCGGGCCCGTGAGCCAGCACCCGTCCCGCCAGGGCGAAGAATGCCGCCGCGAGCAGGCCGGCAATCACGAGATATCCCGCAAGCGATACCGCAACCATGCCCGCCGGGAGCGCCGTAGCCGACTCGCTCGTTTTCACCAGGTTGTAGACAAGCCAGGGCTGGCGGCCCACCTCGCGGGTGACCCAGCCGCCTTCCACGGCCGCCCAGGCAAGCGGTCCCGCCGCCATCCAGGCCCAGAGAAGCCACTTCTCCCCGGGGAGCCTTTCGGCCGTGAGGGCCCCCTTTTTCCACCTCCAGATTGTCCACAGCGCAAGGCCCACCAGGGCAAAGCCGGCGATCACCATGACGCGGAAGGTGTAGAAGGTGATGAGAACGGGCGGGTGCACATCCTTCGGGAATTCCTTGAGCCCCTTCACCTCGCCCGTGGGCGAGTGGGTGAGAAGAAGGCTCAGCACGTAGGGGACCTCCACGGCCCAGACATTTTTCTGGTTTGCCTCATCGGGCCAGCCCGCGATGATCCAGGCGGCCCCCTCGCCCGGGGGATTCGTTTTCCAGTGGGCCTCCATGGCGGCAAGCTTGATCGGCTGGTGTCTGGCCACATGCCGGCCCGTCTCGTCGCCGATGACGGCCTGCAGGGGGGCGATCACGATGGCGGCAATCAGGGCCACCTTGAAGGAACGGGTGAAGAACTCCACGTGGCGGCGGCGCAGCACGTACCAGGCGCTGATCCCGCCGATGACGAAGAGGCTCGTCTCGAGGCAGGCCACGTACATGTGGGAAACGGCGAAGATCATGTCGGGGTTGAAGATGGCCTCGCGGTAGCTCGTGAGGATCAGGCGGCCGTCCTGCAGGATCACCCCGGCCGGGGTCTGCATCCAGGAGTTGACCACCATGATCCAGAAGACCGAAAGCGATGAGCCCACGACGACCATGCAGGTGGCAAAGAAGTGGAGCTTCGGCGGCAACCGGTTCCACCCGAAGATCATGATCCCCAGGAAACCGGCCTCGAGCATGAAGGCAGACAGGGTCTCCGTGCCCAGGATCTCGCCGAAGAAGGTGCTCCTCGCCGCGAAAGGCGCCCAGTTGTTGCCGAAGGAAAACTCCAGGGGAAGCCCCGTGACGACGCCAATGCCGAAGTTCAGCAGTAAAAGCCGGCTCCAGAAACGCGCATGGCCGTAATAGACGGGGTCTTTCGTCTTGAGCCACAGGCCCTCCATCACGGCAATGAAGAGGGCAAGCCCGACGGTGATGACCGAGAAGGAGATGTGCACCATGGCCATGGCGGCAAACTGCAGGCGGGAGAGCATCACGGTATCGAAGAGAGCGTCCATCGCACCTCACCTCTCATGAAAACCCCGGCCTGAAACCGGGATGGCATAAATCGAGAAGGTAAGAAGGTGAGACCCTCTTACCTTCTTCTTCCGTGCGTCGGGCGAAAGCCCGATCTCACTTGGTCCGGGTCACGAGAAGTGTCGCCGTGTCGAACCCCTCCACGGACAGAAGCCGGATCTCGTAGAGGGCCCCATCAGGGCACTCGTAATGGACGAACTCGCCGAGGTTGAGCCGCTCGATCTCGAGATTCTCGGCCCCCACGGCCCCGATCCGGATGTGGGCAAAGCTGTGGGCCACACTCACGATGCTGACAAAGAGGGCCCCCTGGGCGGCGACTGCCGTGGAGTATTGCTTGACCGTGATCGTTTCACTCGGGTACGTCATGTTCCGTTCTCCGCTGTCCCCTTTGAGTCGATATCCTTTGAGCGCAGAAAAAGCGAAGGGCTCTGGCCCCTGTCAAGTCTTTGGCCTGCATATCATTTCAGGCATCGGGAAGGCAGGCGCCGTCATTTTAGCAAATCACCGCCTGAATACCAGTTTTTTTTGCTGAAGGCTTAGGCGATGCCTCATAAAAGACGAAATGAATCAACCGCTTAAAAATGGCCGACAAAAAACCGGGTGGGGTCTATTGCTTTTGCCGCGGGGTTTACTATATTAAGTGCACAAGTGATACACCGGTTTCGGTATCGCTCTTCACTTTAGGGCTCGACCTCGACTTTTCGCATGGACCGACAGATTATCGCCCCAGCCCTACCGAAGCCAGCAGGCATCCAGCCTCCCCCCTCCTTGGCTGTTTGCCTTCTCGGGGGCCTTTCCTTCCTCCTTTGGCCCCCTGAACGACGGTAGGGCCGGGCCAAAAACAGCCTGCCCGCACACCGCTGGCAAAATGGGCACAAAAAAGCAGGGCCATTCGCCCTGCTTTTTTTATGGAAGAAAGGAGGAAGTGGGGTTAATTCATGGCCTCACGGAAGGGGGTGATCAGATAACCCTCGTCGAAGCCGATGGCCATCCCGGCCAGCCCCGACCGGATTACGGTCCCGTTGACCTTGATGAGCCCCCTCGTGTTGTCGCTGATGGCGCTGACATTGCGAACCGGGAGCAGGATGTCGAGCTTGACCTTCGTCCCCGGTGGAAGGGGTGCTTTGGTCGGGAAATATGCGCCCCCCGCGCAGATATCGCTAGTCAGGAGTTCAGTGATGGGCACCGTGTCCGCTGAGGACAACACCTCGATCTTGGCCGGGACCTGGAGCTCGAATCGCTCCAGCCTCCTGCGTTCGGAAACGAGGTCATAGGAGTCAGCCGTTCGCGTTATCTTCCTCATCGCACCCTATTCCTTTCCTTTCCCTTGTCAGCCTGGCTCGCAAGAAAAAGAGGTTCGCCTGTCCCGAAAAAATAGTCGAACTCACAGAAGTTTCATTCAGAATTCGTGCCAACCGGGGAAGGGTATAGGGTTCAGGGGGCAGGGTTCAGGGGGCAGGAAAAGTTGCAATAAGTGCATGCGGTTACGCTCAGGCCGGCTCCGGCAATATTCATTAACGACAAAAAAAGGACCGGGCTGAGTCTCCCGGTCCGTCGATCTCTTTTCTCTGAAACCTCTATGTTTTGATGCTTTTACCTCGATCCTTTGTCCTCGGACCTCGTTTCTGCCGTCTCTTAACCGGGCAGTTTGGCGTCGAGGACTTCCCGTACCTTCTCCAACATGTCCTTGAGCTGGTAGGGCTTGCTCACGAAGCCCACGGGGTGAGGGCTGAAGACCTCCCGGACCTGCTCCTCCGCCGAGGCGCCCGTCGAGATGATGACCTTGATCTTCGGGTTGATCTTCAAGAGCTCCTGGAAGCACTTCTGGCCGCCCATGCCGGGCATGATGAGATCGAGGATGACAAGGTCGATCCGGTCCTTCTCCTGGCGGTAGATCTCGATGGCTTTCTCGCCCCCGTCGGCCAGGATGGTCTCGTAGCCATACTGGCGCAGGAGATCCTGGCCAATGTCGAGGACAGTCTTCTCGTCGTCCACGAGCAGGATCCTCTCCTTGCCCCGGGGCGACTCTTTCTGGACCTTCGCCTCGGCCTTCTCCAAGCCGTCGCCTTTCAGGACGGGGAAATAGATGCGGAAGGTCGTCCCCCCGCCGAGGCGGCTGTCGACCTGGATATAGCCGTTGTGGTTCTGGACGATGCCGTAAACGATGGCGAGGCCCAGCCCCGTGCCCTTGCCGGCCTCCTTCGTCGTGTAGAAGGGCTCGAAGATGTGCTGCAGGGTCTCCTTGTCCATCCCGTGGCCCGTATCCGACACGGTGAGAAGGATGTACTCGCCGGGGGTCGCCCCGAGCATGGAGGTCGCGTAACCCCGGTCGAGGTATACGTTTTCCGTCTGGAAGGTGAGGGAGCCTCCGTCGGCCATGGCGTCGCGGGCGTTGACGCCCAGGTTCATGAGGATCTGCTCGAGCTGGGCCGAGTCGGCGTTGACGACTTTCAGGCTCTCGGAGAGCTTGAGGTCGAACGTGATCATTCTCGGGATCGTGCGCTGAAGGATCTTGCAGACCTGCAGGACCTCGTGATTGAGGTCCAGGGGCTTGAGCTTGCTCTCCATCTTGCGGCTGAAGATGAGGAGCTGCTTCGTCAATTCGCTTGCCTTCAGGGTGGAGCTCTGGATGACCTCGAGCTTGCTGAAATCAGGGTCGCTTGCATCCTTGCGCATGAGCAGCAGCTGCGTGTAGCCCGAGATGGCCTGGAGCAGGTTGTTGAAGTCGTGGGCGATGCCGCCGGCCAGGGTCCCGATGGCTTCCATCTTCTGGGCGTGCAGGAGCTGGTTCTCCAGTCTCTTCTTCTGCTCCTCGGCCTGCTTGCGCTCGCGGATCTCCCGCTGGAGCTCCTCGTTGGTGCGGCTCAGCTCCGCCGTCCGGATCTGGACCCTCTCTTCGAGCTCGTCGTGGGCGTGCTGGAGGGCCTCCTCGGCCTCGCGGCGCTGGTTGATGAGAAACTGGGTCATCATGCCATAGGTGAAGATGAGGACCACCACCAGCAGGCGTGTCCAGAACTGGTCCGTCACCATGGAGTCGAAGATCCAGTAGATGAGGGCCATCGCCACGGCGATGATGAGCAGTCCGTTCTGCTCGACCTGGTTCCGAAGGGTCACGTTTCTGCGGATATCCATCCTAAAGCTGAGTCTGCTTATGCTCATGCCGGCGTCGCTTCCTTTTCCTCTCCCGGGCTCGTTGAAGAAACGGCCCGAATGGCAACCATCAGGGTCCGGAGCCTATCCCTCTGTCCCCTTGCAGTCCCTTTGCTTTACCTTTGCAAGGAATTTGCCGATTTTCCCCTTTTTATCCATTTATTTAGAGCAGATACGCAACCAAGATCGGGAAATCCGCCCACACTCTGTAGTTTTTTACCGAAATTTTCAACAAAAATTTAGCATAAACGGGGCATGATTGGATGTGAAATACGGCGGCTGGCGCCGCACGATGGGCGCAACGGCGGGGTGCCGGCGCAGCTCCCTGTCCAGAAAGGCCCGCACCTCCCGTCTGCCCCACCCCGCGGGGTGGTCGAAATCGGCGTAAAGCGAAAGATCCCCCTCGGAGAAGGGGTGGACGCGAAGATAGGCCGCCTCGTCGGAGCCGGCGGGGAGATTGAAGATTGCCAGGTTGAGAAAATCGATCACATCGGCATGTCCTGCGGCAAACTCCAGGGTGCGCTGCGCAGCCTCGGGGCTCTCAGCCGGGGTCCCGAAAAGAAGGTAGACATAGGTGCCGATACCGGCCCCCTTCAGGGCCTTCAGGGCCCGCGAGGCCTCGTCGACACGGATTCCCTTCTCGAGGGCATCGAGCACCCCCTGGTCGCCCGACTCGAGACCGAGTTTCAGCATGGCGCAGCCCGACGCCTTCAGGGCCCGGCAGAAATCCGCATCGGCAAGCCGGGGGCTCACCCGGGTAAAACCGTACCAGGGAACCCCCGGGGGATGATCGGCCAGGTGCTCCAGGAGCCGCGGGCTCATTGTACTGTCGAGAAAGTGGATGAGGGACGGGTGCCCCCTTTGGATGAGAGCCTCCAGGTCCGCCTGGACCTGCTCCTCCGGGACGGGGTTGTAGCAGCCCCCTTCGGCCTTCTCCGGGCAGAAGGTGCACCTGCGCCACCAGCAGCCCCGGGAGGCGCTGTAGGGGAGGATCGGACCGGGCGCAAGGTAGTCCCCTGAGGCAAAATCGCTGTAGTCGGGGCGGGGAATACGCTCCCCGCATGGTCCGACCCCGGCAAGCCCCAGGAGGAAGTCCTCCCCCGGGCCGGCGACACAGTGGTCGACGAGCCCCGGGAAGGGGTTTCGGCCTTTGGCCCCCTTCAGCCACGACGTCACGAGCCCGCCGCCCAGCACGATGACGAGCCGGGGGAAGCGTTCTCGGATGAATCCGATCATGGCAAAAGCGCAGAGGGCCTGGCTCAGGTAGTTCAGGGATACGCCGGCAACGGCGGGATTGCCCTCGGCGACGAGGGCCTCAATTCTTCGACTGAACCAGGGATGGAAGGGGTTGGATTCATGCTCGCGGGCTGCCCGGAGAAGGTCCCCGGACTTCAGGGGGGAATACCGGGGGTCCTGGTAATCGGCCAGGCTGAGGGAAAGGCCCGCCTGCCGCCCCCCTCGCGCAAGCAGGCGGTTGACGTCATTGACGCAGCGGCGGTACCGGTCCATATGGCCGTAAAGCCCAGGGCTTCTCAGCCGGGCAAGATGCTCCGGGAGGCTGCGCCGGGCCCGGTTCGTCCAGGTGTCAAATATCTGACTGGCGGGTCCGGCCGCCTCTCCGAGCAGAGCCAACTGGCCTTCCAGGTTTGCATCCAGGACGGTGCACCCCACATTGTGCTCCCTCAGGCAACCGGCCAGCCGCGCAATCCCGCCCGGCGGCTCGCAGGCCTTCGCGACGGGGGGGTGGATTAAAAGAAAGTGGGCGATGGTTGCTCTCCTTGCATCGGCTGAAGCAATGTCTCGGCCGGTGGATTCTATCTTACCTATAGGTGTCAGGTGGCAGGTATCAGGTAGCAGGAAAGAAACAATAGGGGGAATGCCTGTTACCTGTTACCTGTTACCTGTACTACCTATCCCCTAAAATATCGTTTGACAAGGCACAAATCGTGTGCAAATTAACCGCAAGTTATTTTCTCCGGAGGAAAATTAAATGTTCGAAATTACACCCAAAGCGGAAGAGATGATGATTGCGTTTTTCAAGGAACGCGACGAGAAAGCCCTCGTCAGGATATTCCTCAACGAGGGTGGCTGAGCGGGGCCCTCCCTGGGCATGGCTCTGGATGAGTCACGCGACGGCGATGAGATTTTCAACCAGAACGGGCTGACCTTCATGATCGAGAAGGCGCTTTTGGAAGACGTGAAACCCGTCAAGATCGATTTCGTTGAAACACCCCGCGGGGCGGGATACGCGATCACCTCCAGCCTTCAGAAGGCCGACGGTTGCGGCGGTTGCGGCGGTTCCTGCGACTGATCAGCACAGCACTTGACCGAATACGGGAAAGGGGAGCTTTTGGCTCCCCTTTTTTTTATGCTCACAATTCCCCCGCCTCAGTCATCTCCTGCTCAATCGCGTCGATCTTTTCCTGAAGCACCGACCATTGCTGATAGAGCGCGTCGAGGACCGGCGCGATCTCCCGGTACTCGGAGCCCGCCGAGCGCGCCTGATTCGCGTCCCCGTAAGTCCGCGGATCGGCAAGGATCGATTCCAACTCCTCCTTGCGTTTCTCCATCTGCCCGATCCGGGAAAGCAGGCTCTCGACGTCGTCCTTGAGCGGCCTGAGCCTTCGATAGCGCTCCTGGCGGCGTTCGGCCTCGCGACGCCTGCGTTCCCGCTCGCCCTGATTTCCGCTCCTGCTGCCGGCATCGGGGTCTGCGCCGGTTTTTCCGAACTGTTCCCCGGTCTGTCCCCCGGCTTGTTCCCCGGTCTCTTTCTCGTGCCAGATCCGCAGGTAGTCGTCAACGGAGCCCGGGTAAACCACAAGCCCCCGATTCTTTGCCACGATCACCTTTGTGATGAGGCCGGCCAGAAAGTCGCGATCATGGGAGACGATGGCGAAGGTCCCTTCGAAGTTCCGCAGGGCCTCCTTGAGCACCTCCTTGGAGCGCAGATCGAGGTGGTTCGTCGGCTCGTCGAGGATGAGGAAGTTGGCCGGCACCAGGAGCATCCGCGCCAGCGCGAGCCGGCTCTTCTCTCCGCCGGACAGGACCGACACCCGTTTGAACACGTCGTCTTCGGAAAAGAGAAAATGACCCAGCAGGGTCCTGAGGTTTCCCCCCGTGCCGAAGGCCGCCACCTCCTCGACGCTCTCGAGCACCGTCTTCGCGGGGTTGAGCGCATCGGCCTGGTTCTGGGCATAGTAGGAGGCAATGACCTGGTGCCCCTCGGTGCGGCGCCCGCCCTGGATCGGCTCGGTTCCCGCCAGGACCCTGGCCAGAGTTGACTTGCCGGCGCCGTTCACACCGAGCACGGCGACGCGGTCCCCCCGCTCGATGGTGAGCGAGACCCCGTCGAGCACGCGAGTGTCTCCGTAGCGCTTGTCCACGCCCTCGAGGTGCAGGACGTGCCTGCCCGAGCGGGGTGGCGTTGGGAAGCGGAAGGCAATCTCCTCTTCATCCGTCTCGAGCTCGATGAGATCGACCTTCTCGATGCGCTTCATCCGGCTCTGGACCTGTCTTGCCTTCGTGCTCTTGGCCCGGAAGCGCTCGATGAAGCGCTCCGTCTCGCGGATCATCTTCTGCTGGTTCTCGAAGGCCGCCTCGAGAAGTCCGCGCCGGTTTTCCTTCTCGCGCAGATAGTCGGAGTAGTTGCCCGCATACTCCGTCCCCTTTCCCTGCGTGATCTCGACGGTGCGTCGGACCAGGTTGTCCAGGAAGCGCCTGTCATGCGAGACGAGCAGAATGGCCCCCGCGTAGGACTTCAGGTAGGCCTCGAGCCACTCGAGGGATTCGATGTCGAGGTGGTTTGTCGGCTCGTCGAGCAGCAGCACCGACGGCTCCCTCAGGAGAAGCCTTGCCAGCTCGATCCGCATCTGCCAGCCGCTGCTGAACTCCCCCGAGGGCCGGTGCAGATCCGGTTCCCGGAAGCCGAGCCCGAAAAGGATCTCCTTGGCCCTGGCCTCGATCCGCCAGCCTTCGCCGTCCTCGATGCGGTGCTGGATGCGCCCCATGTCGGCAAGCAGGCTCTCGATTGCCGGGCCGGATTCCCCGGCAGCGGTTCTGGCCTGGATCTCCATGGAGATCTCGTCAAAGCGAGCCTGGAGCTGCTGCAGATCCTCGAAGGCCTTCAGGGTCTCCTCGAGGAGCGTCCGGCCGGCGTGCCCGATGAGCTCCTGGGGCAGGTAGCCGACGGTCGAGAAGCGGGACTTGTGGATCGCGCCCGCGTCGGCCTCGATCTGGCCCGTGACGATCTTCATCAGCGTCGATTTCCCCGTCCCGTTGGACCCGACAAGGGCAATCCGGTCGCGCTCGCCGATGAACAGGGAAAGGCCCTCGAAGAGGACCTTGGGGCCGTACTGCTTGGAGATGTTGTCTAATGAAAGCATGGCTTATGGCTAAGGGCTTATGGCTTAAGGCAAAAGACGAAGGACAAGATTACAATTTCTCTTGAGCCTTATGCCTTAAGCCCTGAGCCCTACGCCGCGAAGGTCAAATAAAAGGCGGGGTTGATGATCCCCGCCCTGTGGATTCTGTATGCGTTCATCGATGCGACGTCATGCGTATTCCGTGTTCGACGTCAGGGTCGCCAGGGCCCTCTCGCCGATGAGCAGCACCCGCGTGTGATTGAGCCTCGAGGCGAGCAGCCTGGTGAGCCCCTTCATGATTTCGTAACCCATCTGGCAGTCCTCCTCCATGAGGGCCTTGAGCTTGCCGCCCTCGAAGACAATCATCTTGGTCGGCTCTGCAATGAGAGCGCTCAGGGTGTGGAGATGGGGATCCACGAAAGCGGACCATCCGAAGGCCTCCCGAAGGGTCACCACGTCGATGATGACCTGCATGGGGGGCCGGGTGGGTCCCATGTCGCATTTCATTTCCAGAAAGACTTTCCCCTTCTGTACCAGATACAGATGGGTCGAGGGATCGCCTTCCTTGTAGAGCAGAGCCCCGGTCGGATAGGCTTCCTCTTTCGCAAGCGCGGCGAGCTTTTCGAGCTGCGCGTCGTTCAATCCCTCGAAGACATTACACTCCTTTAAATAAGCCGCTGATGCCATGGGATCACACCTCCTTTTCAGAATGAGCGATGAAAAATGAATGTAAGACGCAAAGTAGTTCTTCTATATCAGCCTTTTGACTTGAATTCTATCGGAAATTTCCGGGCGGGACACGCAGGGTGAGCATGGAGACAAAAGAGGCGGCACCGGGAAGGCACCGCCTTTTTCTGGGTCTATTTTTTCTTACATCATCTCCACGTTCTTCGCCTTCGGGCCCCTGTCCGACGTCTCGATCTCGAACTGGACCCGCTGCCCCTCCTGCAGACTCCTGAATCCAGCGGCCTTGATCGCCGTGTAATGGACGAAGAGATCACCGCCCCCGTCCTGCTGAATGAAGCCAAACCCTTTCTTCTCGTTGAACCACTTGACGATTCCCTGCGCCATCGTGCTCCCTCCTGTGAAAAAAATTCTCGATGGCCGGGAGCAGACACTCTGACAGAAAAACCGGGAACCGCTGACAGACCCTCGATCACCGGCCCCTATTCCCTCCAGAATGGTCCCCCCCTTAGACCACCCGGCGAAACATATCGCCACGCCGCAATGCCTGTCAAGCACATTTTCAGGGCGCCGCGGGCACGGGGGGACGTGCGGAAACCCATGGCCGTTGCAGGGTTTACGGGTTTATGCCATACTCCATTCATGACGTTCCCCCTTCGCATGACAGAGCGGGGCCTTGCCTGCGAGGCCGGCGGTTTCCACATCGACCCCTGGGGACCCGTGGACCGCGCCGTCGTCACCCACGCGCACGCCGATCACACCTGCAAGGGGTGCGGGCACTACCTGGCGTCGCGCGAGGGCAGCCACGTCCTGAGGACACGCCTGGGGAACGAGGCCACGATCCAACTGCTGGAATACGGAGAGGCCATCGACCTCAACGGCTATCGGCTGTCGCTGCACCCTGCCGGCCATATCCTGGGCTCGGCCCAGGTGCGGATCGAGCACCATGGTCACGTGACCGTTTTCAGCGGCGATTACAAGATCCAGGCCGACCCTACCTGCACGCCCTTCGAGCTTCTTCGATGCCACAGTTTCATCACCGAATCGACCTTCGGGCTGCCCGTCTATCGCTGGGACGATCCGGAGCGCGTCTTCGAAGAGATCCGTGCCTGGTGGGGATCGAACCAGGAAGCGGGCCGCGCCAGCGTGATCCTGGCCTATGTCCTCGGCAAGGCACAGAGCGTCCTCATGGGGCTCGATCCGTCCATGGGTCCCGTGTATACGCACAGCCTGGTGGAGGAGATGAACCGGCGCTACCGGATGAGCGGCGTGGGGCTTCCGAACACGCTCCCCGTCGAAAAGGCGACAAAAAAAAGCGATTTCAGCCGGGCGATCATCCTCGCGCCGCCCTCTGTGCGCGGCACAACCTGGATGAGGCAGTTCGGCGAGTGTTCGACGGCCCTGGCCTCAGGCTGGATGCGCATCCGCGGGATGAGACGCCGCCGCGGCGTCGATCGCGGCTTCGTCCTATCGGACCACGCGGACTGGCCCGGCCTGATGGAGACGATTGCGGCTACGGGGGCCGAAGAGGTCCATGTCACCCACGGCTTCGTCTCCCCCGTCGTGCGCATGCTCCGGGAGAAAGGTATCGATGCGCGGCCGCTGAAGGCCAGGTTTGCAGCCGATGAGACGACGGAAGACTAAGGAAGAATGGAATACTGGAATATTGGAGTGATGGAATAATGGGTGATAAAAACAATCCCGTATCCTTGACCCATCATTCCACAATTCCATTACTCCATTAACCCGGTGTCTTATGCAACGCTTTACCGATTTATATTTCACCCTCGACGAGACGACGAAGACTGCGGAAAAGGTCGCGGCGCTGAAGCGCTACTTTGCCGAGGCGCCGCCCGACGATGCGGCCTGGGCGCTCTGCTTTCTTATCGGCGACAAGATCAAGCGCACTGTCCCCTCGGTAAAACTCAAAGAATGGGCCTCCTCGGAGGCGGGCGTCCCGGACTGGTTATTCGACGAATGCTACGAGACCGTGGGTGATCTGGCCGAGACGATCGCGCTGCTGCTCCCGACGGCCGACGGGGCGTCGAGCCCCCTGGGGCTGCGGGCAATGGTGGAGGAGAGGCTTGCGCCGCTGCAGGATGACGATGAGACATCCCTCAGGAACTCCGTTCTCGGCATCTGGCGGGAGATGGACGACAGGCAGCGGCTTGTCTGGAACAAGATGCTCACGGGAGAGTTTCGCGTCAGCATCTCGCGGCAGACGATCATCCGGGCACTCGGCGAGCTCGCCGGCCTGGAATCCACCGTCATCTCGCACCGGCTCATGAGTGCCTGGGAGCCCACAGGAGTGTTCTTCCGCTGGCTCCTCTCGCCGGACCGCGGCGAGGCGGATGTGAGCCGCCCTTTCCCGCTCCAGCTCGCCTTCGAGCTCGACGCGATGCCCGAGAACCTCGGAGACAGGCGCCAGTGGTGCGCCGAATGGAAACGGGACGGGATCCGGGCACAGGTCGTCAAACGTGGCGGGATGGCCTTCATCTGGTCCCGGGCTGGGGAGCTGCTTGGACGGACATTCCCCGAGCTTGCGGTCGCAGCGGCAACCCTGCCGGACGGCACGGTCATCGACGGGGAGATCCTCCCCTGGAAGGGCGGAAGCCCCCTGCCCTTCAGCCTGCTGCAGAAACGGATCGGGCGCCAGTCCCCGACTCGAAAGGTCCTCGAGGAGATTCCCGTGATCTTCATGGCCTTCGACCTTCTCGAGTCGCAGGAAAAGGACATACGGACGGAGCCCCAGCAAAATCGGCGGGCCGAACTGGAGAGGGTTTTCGGACAACGCGACTTTGAGGGACGGTTCCGTCTGTCGGAGATCCTGAAAGATGCAACCTGGGAGGATCTGACGGCGAGGCGCCGGGAGTGTCGCGCCGTACAAGCCGAGGGGCTCATGCTGAAGCACCTCGATTCGCCCTACGTGGCGGGGCGCCACCGGGGCAGCTGGTGGAAGTGGAAGATCGAGCCTCACACGATCGACGCGATCCTCATCTACGCCCGGCCCGGACAGGCTGGACGGGAAAACCTTTTTACCGACTACACCTTCGGCGTGTGGCGCCGGGGCGACCTCGTTCCCGTGGCCAGGGCCAGCTCGGGGCTCACCGATGACGAAATCGGGCGCATCGACGCCTTCATCCGCCAGAACACGACCGAGAAATTCGGACCCGTGCGCTCCGTGAGTCCGCAGCTCGTCTTCGAAATCGCCTTCGAAGGCATCGAGACGTCCGCGCGACACAAATCGGGCCTGACCCTCCGCTCGCCCCGCATCGTAAAGTGGAAGGACAAGCCGCCCGAGGAGGCCGACACGCTGGAGGCACTCAAAATGCTGCTGCGAACGCACAGCGGATAAATTCCGATTCAATGGTTGCTTTACGATCAGTGCTCTGTCAAGGCGCGTCTTACCTGCACGCCATGCAGGATCTTCGTCCCGAAGCTGCATTGTTTGTAGGCTCCCTGATCGCCCCTATCTCTATTTCCTCGGCAATGTTTCTTGGTTAAGTGTCTTTTTTCATCACTTTTTCAGAACAAAAATACGAAGAAAGTATTAATCTTTGCATTTGTACAATGATAGCGTCAACTTACACAGAGAATCGTGACGAATGACATTAAATAATCTCTTGATTTTTCTACGAATTCAGGAAAAATAGAGGCGTATTTTTTGCATGTAGATCATAGTGAAATTGCGGTCAAGTGATTGGCTGTGACAATTCATAACAAATCGTTTTTTCATGAGGATACATGGTGCCTGTGCGCGAACAACCGGAAAAAATAGACGCTAAATTTGTCAAAGGGTTCATCCGTAGGCGGAAAAAGATATTCATTGCCGTTTCATCACTTATATTCATCGGAACGATCGCAGTGGCATTTTTAACGCCTAAGGTCTATGTATCCAGTGCTACGATCCTGATTGAGGGACAGATAGCCGGCGAACTTTTGAAAAGCGTTTCCATGGGGTTCGTCGAAGAGCGACTGCAGGTGATCACCCAGCAGATATTGACGCGGGACAAGTTGCTTCAGATTTCCAAGAAACTCAATCTGATACCAAATCCCGAAGATCCAAGTACCGTTGAACATGCTTTAATTAACATACGTAAGAATATAGAACTGAAAACGATCAAATCCGGAGATATCGATCCCCGATCATATAATCCCAGCCAGACAGTTGCCTTCAGACTCTCTTACTCATCAGATGATCCCTCGACGGCGCATAAAGTTGCAACAGAGCTCTCTTCTCTATATGTTGAAAAAAATCTTCAAAGAAGGGAGCAAATCACCAAGCAAACCACGGCTGTTTTACAGGAAAAACTCAGTCAGCTGCAACAGCAGACGAGTGCTAGTGAGAAACGCCTCAACGAATTTAGAAGAGCTCACGCGGGGGAATTTCCCGAGAACATGTCATTCAACCTCGAGCAGATCCATCGCCTCAATACACAACTTGACGAAGTCAACGCGAAAATAAAACAGCTGGAAGACATGAAGGCCGGATCCTCTGGACAGCAGCCGACTTCAAGAACTCCTGCAGGTGTTGCATCAGGCGAGCAGGCGACTACCGATCCGATGGTTCGTTTGACGCAATTGCGTGCACAACTGTTGAGTCTGCAATCCCGATATTCAGACAAACATCCTGATGTGAAAAAGACACAAAATGAAATTCAGAGACTTGAACGACAGTTGGGAGTATCCGACGATTTAGGCAACAAAGAGAGAGAATTGGAGAGCCTCAAAAACCGGCAGGCCGAGCTGAAAAAGAACGCCGGGCCTGATGACGCTGAAGTGAAGAGACTTGCAGAAGAAATAACCGTTTTATCCCGGCAAATAGAGGAACAAAAAAGAAATCTGCGCAGGACAAGCTCGACTTCTGTAGACAACGAACTAAACAAACAGATGAAAAAAAGGGATGATCTGCAAATCAGAATCAATGAATATAACAGAAAAAGTCAGATGTCCTCGATGGTACAGACGGAATACAGCAAATTAGCCCAGGAATCTGAAAATGCGTCAAGACAATACAATGACACCCTCGCAAAACTGACCGATGCAAAAGTCGCAAAGGAAATTGACGACACACAGATGGGAGAACGATTCATCATCATCGAGGAGCCTCAGGTGCCCACTAAACCCGAAAAGCCAAATAAGCTCAAAATCATGCTTGGGGGTATTTTTCTTGCACTATTTGCGGGCCTGGCTGCTTCCATATTCGTGGAAAATACTGATCATTCCATCAAGTCCGCTGAGCAATTGCAGAAACTAACCAAGCTACCCGTGTTGACCGTGCTGCCTTATGTGAAAACAGACGAGGAAAAGAAGGCCGAGGCAAAGAGCGGAATGATCATGAGGATCGTTGAGGATTTGAAAAACAGGGCATCCAATATATCGAAGAAAAACAAGTTAGAATACGCAATACCGGTCATTCATCATCATAGATCGTATCATGATTGGGGCCGACTCAAAGGATTACCGGAACATGAGCAAATTAAGAAAAGCGCTGGAGAAAGCAAAGGAAGCGAGGGTAGAACATGTTGAGCCGAATGCACAAAACGAAGAAAAGCCGGCGGCGACTGCCAGCGTGACCCGAGAAGAAGCATTTAAATCTCAATACAAGCCGCTGAGACCTGTCTACACCGACACAAAAGTTGTCCAGTGCAATCCCTATTTTTTGCATCAGAACCGGGTGATCTCTGTCTGTACAAGGGACGAAGCCGACAGGCTGAAGATCTTGCGGACACAGATCCTGAACCAGATGAGTGAAGAAGGGAAAAATGTCCTCCTTGTCACGAGCCCCGGCCCGGGTGAAGGGAAGACACTGACCGCCATAAACCTCGCTATCAGCTTTTCACACCAGTTTAATAAAACCGTTCTCCTGGTAGATGCGAATATCCGGAATCCAAGCATACATAAATATTTGGGGCTGGACGAGGGGATGGGATTGTCGGATTATCTTGTCAATCACGCATCGCTGAGCGATTGCCTCATTAACCCCGGGATGGAAAGGATTGTGATATTTCGCGGCGGCACTCCCCGCACGAATTCAGCGGAGTTGCTCGGGTCCGAGAGAATGCAGGCGCTGCTCAGCGAGATGAAGGACAGATACCCGGATCGGTTCATTATTTTCGATTCGGCTTCCGTTCTGACCTCTGCGGATCCCCTTGTCTTCGCTAATTTTGTTGACGGAATCCTCATCGTCGTGGAGGCGGAAAAGACAAAGAAGGAGGATTTGATCAAGGTCATGGAGATGATGAAAAACAAGCCCATCATCGGAACGGTTTTTAACAAATCGCTGGATTAAGAAGGAACGACGAACTAATGTACGAATCTTTTTACGGCTTAAAGGAAAAACCCTTTAACCTGACCCCTGACCCGGACTATCTCTACATGAGTCCCGGTCACGAGAACGCATACTGCCATCTGGAGTACGCCATCCAGGAAAGCAAGGGATTTGTTGTCGTGACCGGTGAAATCGGCTCCGGCAAGACGACCCTGATCAACTATTTGCTCCGCAAGATCCCCCAGGCGATCCACGTGGGGATCATCAACAACACATTCGTACAGCCCCATGAACTGCTGAAAATGATCTGCCGGGAGTTCGATCTGGAGATTGCGAATGTCGATAAAACGGTATTGCTCACACGGTTTTACCAGTATCTCCTCGATCAGTATTCGAGGCGGGAGCGTGTAATCCTGATCATCGATGAAGCGCAGAATCTTCCGGAAAAATCACTGGAAGAGATCCGCATGCTCTCC
>CAVPJD010000003.1:0-49077 GCA_963705165.1 uncultured delta proteobacterium
AGTGAATCCCCGGATTGTTTACTTTGATTTTCTATGTTAAGGATTTCAGGATTTTTCATTGAAATTAGTTATTCAGTTTTTATTATAAATGGGATATCCGACATAATTATCTCTGATTCAATATAGCATAACTGACATTGTCAGGCATATGAAATTATAAATCTTTCGGACTGGATATTCCTGTCCGATATACAAAGATCGTATACTTCACGGCAAATTTGCAAACTTCTTAATAATTGATATTTTCTAATATTAGTAATTTTTAAGCAGAATTGTTTTACTCAATTAGGTTTTAAATAGTGAGTTTGGGCATACTATCGCCCGGTCAGTCACAATTTTTTTCTTTGTAACTTATTGTAATACTTAGCAAAAAGAGCGAAGTTATCCTATTTGCTCAACCTTGCAGCTGAAAATTATCAAGTCCGAGAAATCAAATTAAAATGATCCAAAAATGTAAATATAGTATAAGAATTGTCTATCACAAACTCTATTCACGCTATCATTCCTTAAAATATGATATTTCAATAAGTCATTATCGTCCTTTTTATTTAATTCATGTAGTAATTGGTTCAGTTTGTAAAATTATTTGTCTATTTGGTCAAATTTTAAAATTACAAAATTGCTTTACCTTTAATCTGGCATTATTTTATTATCAAATAATAACTTGAGCTAGATTAATTTGTGTATTTTCGGGTTCTAAAGGATTTTAAGTTATTTGAGAAGGTCCTTTGAGTTTAAGGAAGGCCTGCTAAGAATAGCTAAACAGCAATAATAGATTAATCAAATTTATAAATACATGAACTTTAATAATAAATGCCTGATGATCACCGGGGGCACCGGATCCTTTGGTAACGCTGTTCTGCGTCGATTTCTGAATACTGATATTTCGGAAATCAGGATATTTAGCCGTGATGAGAAAAAGCAGGATGACATGCGGCAGTATTACAGGAATCCTAAAATTAAATACTTCATTGGAGATGTCCGTAACAGACGCAGTATCGACCAGGCAGTAATGGGTGTAGATTATATTTTTCACGCTGCAGCTCTTAAGCAGGTGCCATCTTGTGAGTTTTTTCCTGCCGAAGCAGTAAGAACCAATGTCCTGGGTTGTGAAAACGTCCTGGATTCAGCCCAATATCATAACGTTAAGAAGGTTATTGTATTAAGCACTGACAAGGCTGTATATCCCATTAATGCTATGGGGATGTCAAAGGCTCTGAGCGAGAAGGTAATGGTCGCAAAATCTCGTTATATGAATGGTACAGGCACTGTCTTTTGTGGAACCAGGTATGGCAATGTCATGGCCTGAGAGGATCAGTGATACCTCTGTTTGTAAAACAGATAAAAACTAATCAGCCAATTACTATTACCGATCCCGACATGACCAGGTTCATGATGACTCTGGAAGATGCAGTTGAACTTGTATTATTTGCTTTTATTAATGGGAGTAACGGGGATCTCTTTGTACAGAAATCTCCGGCTTCTACAATTGCCGATTTAGCTAAGGCTCTAAAAGAGTTATACAGATCAACTGTTGAAATTAAGATAATAGGTACCAGACATGGAGAAAAACTTTATGAAACACTTGTTAATCGCGAAGAAATGGTAAAGGCTATTGATGAAAATCAATACTACAGAATACCTGCTGATAACAGAGATCTGAATTATAATAAATATTTTACGGAAGGCGAATCTGAAGTAACAACAATGAATGAATATACTTCCCACAATACTAACAGGTTGAATGTGGAAGAGACAAAAAAGCTTCTTTTAAAACTCCAGTCTTTGAGAGAAGATATTTTAAAGGAAAAATCGGAATCTATATACGAACCATAATAACTAAAAAATACTTAAAATTGAGCTTGTGTCTGTTTTTTAATCCATGGTGGATTTATTGGGTAATAAATTTAAGGTACTTCATACACTTTAGATTTTAGGTGCATTAATAAAAATTTGATATGATTAATATAGGCATTACCGGGCAGTCTGGATTTATTGGAACTCACTTGTATAATTTTCTGGGACTAAAGAAAGATGAAGTAACCAGGATCCCATTTCAGGATGATTTTTTCTCAGACAAAACAAATTAGAAAATTTTGTCCGGCAATGCGATGTTATTGTTCACCTGGCAGCTCTAAACAGGCATAATGATCCTCAGTTTATTTATGATACAAATATTGACCTGGTAAAAAAACTTATTAGTGCATTAGACAATACTGGTTCTAAGCCTCATGTCTTCTTTTCATCTTCAATCCAGGAGGATCGGGACAATATTTTTGGACAATCAAAGCGAAAAGGAAGGGAGATGCTGGCTCTTTGGGCTGAAAAAAACAAATCTTTTTTTACCGGACTTATAATACCCAATGTATTTGGACCTTTTGGGAAACCCTACTATAATTCAGTTATTGCTACTTTTTCTCACCAGTTGACACATAATGAAGAACCCAGGATAGAGGTTGATGCGCAATTAAAACTTATTTACATCGATGACCTGGTTAGAATAATCTATAATTCAATCAGTGGTAAGTTATCTGAAAAAGAATTTAAGGTCCTGCATAATAATGAAATAAAGGTTTCAGAAATACTTACTCTTCTTAAAAATTTCAAATCGCTGTATTTTGATGAAGGGATATTCCCTGATCTGGCTCATCCATTTGAACGAAATCTATTCAATACATTTGTATCCTATATTGAAATTGATAGATTTTTCCCTGTTAAGCTTAAGCAGAGTACTGATGAAAGAGGTTCATTTGTGGAGACAATAAAATTAAACAGTGGGGGGCAGGTTTCATTTTCAATTACCAAACCAGCCGTAACGAGAGGAAATCATTTTCATACTCGCAAGGCTGAAAGGTTTGCTGTTATCAAAGGAAAGGCATTGATTCAGCTGAGAAGAATTGGAACAAGGAAAGTACTGAATTTCGAATTGGATGGCAAGGTTCCAGCTTACGTTGATATGCCCGTATGGTATACGCATAATATTACTAATATTGGGAATGATGAGCTATACACCGTATTTTGGATTAATGAGTTTTTTAATCCGGAAGATCCTGATACTTTTTTTGAGACTGTATAGATAGTAAATTTCTTAAAACGGCACACAGCGTTATAGATTCCCTTAAAACTTTCAGCCAAAAATCATTATCTAATCACCAATAACCAATCCCTATGAGCCGACTTAAAGTACTAACAGTTGTAGGTACCCGTCCTGAAATTATCCGGCTATCCCGCGTAATGGTTTTACTGGATGAACATGTAAACCATGTTATTGTACATACAGGGCAGAACTACGATTATGAACTAAATGAAATATTCTTTAAAGATCTTGAACTTCGTAAACCTGATTACTTTTTCAATGTTGATACTTCTTCATTGGAAGCATCAGTTGGAGACATAATCCGAAAATCCGGTGAAATCTTAAGGAAGGAAAAGCCGGATGCCCTCTGGTTCTGGGCGATACAAATTCATGTCTTGCAGCATATATGGCCAAACGTTTGCATATTCCCATTTTCCACATGGAAGCGGGTAACAGATGTTTTGATTTCAATGTTCCTGAAGAGGTTAACCGTCGCATTGTTGATCATATTTCTGATTTTAACCTGGTTTATACAGAGCACGCAAGGAGACACCTGTTGTCAGAAGGACTTCCTCACCGCCGTATTTATCTCACAGGCTCTCCCATGTTCGAAGTCTTAAATTATTACAAACCAAAAATCGAAGCCTCTGACATTCTCCGGGACTTGTCACTATCTCCAAGTAACGAATTCCCAGACTCCAGTCACTACTTCCTGGTTTCAACTCACCGGGAAGAAAACGTTGATAATTCTCAAAATCTCGAAAATATCATTTATATTTTGAATCTCCTGGCTGAAAAATACAGATTACCCATTATTGTTTCGACCCATCCAAGAACAAGGAAGAGAATTGAAGAACTTTCATATAAAAAAGCTGACAAGTTGATTAGGTTTTTAAAACCTTTTGGATTCAGTGATTATGTACACCTTCAAATGAATGCATTATGTACGATTTCTGATAGTGGTACAATCAGCGAAGAATCCTCTATCCTGAATTTTCCTGCGATTTCCATTCGTAATTCTATGGAAAGACCTGAAGCACAGGATGCCGGCACAATAATTCTACCGGCTTCAATCCCGATACTGTTCTAGGTTCAATTGAATTGGCCATAAAGGAACATAGTGATAATATATCAAAATTACCTTCACCCGATTACCTTATACCTGACACCTCCTGGAGGGTATTAAAACTTATTCAGGGGCTGACGTATTTGTCAAACAAATGGTATGGAATAATTTAGAAAAAAAAGCAAATAGAATAGTATTGTGATGGGCTATTTTTGTATATTATTGTAGTGCCGGTTTTGGGTACAATAAGATTAAATATTTAATTAGTAAAAGGTATAAATCATTTTTTTAAGATGGAGTTGCCGCAAAACAAACGAATCTACCTCTCCAGCCCTCACATGGGAGGTACTGAACAAAAATATATCAAGGAAGCCTTTGATACGAACTGGATAGCCCCCCTTGGTGCCAATGTAGATGCTTTTGAAGAATCTCTTGCCAGTTATTGTGGTGTAAAGCATGCCGCTGCACTAAGTTCAGGAACAGCAGCCATTCATCTTGCACTTATTCTTTCAGGTGTAGAATCTGGAGACGAGGTTATCGCATCATCTTTTACTTTTTCAGCAACAATAAATCCAATTGTTTACCTGGGAGCAACACCAATCCTGATTGATAGTGAACCAGAAACATGGAATATGAGTCCTGAATTGCTGGAAAATGCTATTAAAGACCGGCTTTCCAAAGGCAAAAAACCAAAAGCCATAATACCTGTGCATCTATATGGTATGCCTGCTAATATGGAAAAGATCATGGAGATTGCTGACAGATATGAAATTCCTGTAATCGAGGATGCTGCTGAAGCCCTTGGAAGTCGTTATAAGGGCAAACCGGTTGGTTCCTTTGGAAAAATGAGAGTCTTGTCTTTCAATGGAAATAAAATCATTACAACTTCAGGTGGAGGTGCTCTTATATCCAATGATGAAGAAATTATTGTGAAAGCAAGATTCCTGGCCACCCAGGCCCGTGATAATGCTCCTCATTATCAGCACAGCCATATTGGATATAATTATCGGATGAGCAATGTTTTGGCTGGAATTGGCCGGGGGCAAATGGAGGTTATTGAAGAGCGGGTACAAAGAAGAAGAGATAATTTTTTCTTTTACGGAAACACCTTGAAAAATATGATGGTATAAGCTTCCTGGAAGAGCCTGATGAATCATTCTTTTCAAATCACTGGCTTACAACAATTCTGATTGATCCATTAAAAACTGGAATTAACAGAGAGGATATGCAGAAAGAACTGGAGAAAGAAAATATTGAAACCAGACCCTTATGGAAGCCAATGCATCTGCAACCGGTTTTTTCATCATGTCCTGCCTATTTAAATGGTACTTCTGAAAATCTATTTACTAAAGGTCTGTGTCTGCCATCAGGTTCCAATATGTCTGAAGAGGATATGCAGAGAGTCATTAGTATTGTGACCAGGAACTTTCGGTACTAGCGTATAGTTAAATACTTACAGGTTGTTACAATATTTATTAACCAATTCCAGAGTTCTTCATTTATCGAATCAGCAGGTAAAAATTATGTAACTTTTTTTTATTCTTTTGTAATGTTTTCAAGGAATATGTTGATAACTTTTACCTGCAAAAGCATATTCAGAATTTTACTATGAAAAGGGCTTTTATAATACTGTTTATAATAATTAATATTTCATTGATTAATTATGGTCAGATTATAGCTGATCATACTGTGGTTGACAAATTTGATGATATTCCATTGTATTATATTGATCAGGTTAAGAAAATGTGGATCTCTTTTGCGGGAGAATCCCATTCTGAATCACTTAGAAGGGGACTTGAACTTCTTGAAGCTGCATATCCTGCATATCAGGTAACAGTAGCTGAGTATACAGATCCAGCACCATATACCACAGCTTATTTAAGAGCCGATGCTAATACATGGGGTGATCTTACAAATGCGACCGGATGGATACGGTGGTACGGTGAAGAAGATTGGTATACAAGTGCAACAGCAATAGCTCATACAAAAGCAGGAATTACACGTTGTAATACTATTGGTCCAGCGTTATCGGCTATTGGCTTTGGAATGTGTTATGGCGATGGAGGAGGAAATTATATTACAGCTACCCAATCTTACATTGATCACTGTACTGCAAATGGTTATCCAACAAAAGTTTTTTTTACAACAGGGCCAGTTCTTCATTACATTTATATGAATGGACATCATATTATGATACTATAAGACGTTATGTTGCTGCTGACCCAACATTGATCCTATTTGATTTTGCTGATATCTTATGTTATAATAATGACGGTAGTGGACCAAACACTGCGATAGATGAAGGTCATACTGTTCCATATATAACAACAGAGAGTCACAATCCGGATGTTGGAGGATTTCATTTCTCAAATGCTGGTGCATTAAGACTTGCTAAAGCCATGTGGTGGATGCTGGCAAGAATTGCAGGATGGGATGGTTTCTTTATTTTTTTCCTTTTTTCAGGACGAGAAAATACAGATCACCCTCCTCCTTGAGGTGGCCCGCCGTGATCTCCGCCTCGTTGCCCCTTCCGCAGAACAGATCCACCCGCCCGGGGCCCGTGATCGCCCCGCCAGTGTCCTGGTTCAGGACGAACCGTGAGAACGGGACCCAGGAACGGATATCGCCGCCGGGGCCGATAACGGGCTTTCTGGTCTTGACGAAGGCAAGCGCCCCCCGCGGGAAGATCGTCTGATCTGTGGCGATGGAGCGGCCGCCTGTGAGCGCCACGCCGATACTGCCCACGGGTCCCTCCTCAACGGTGCGGAAAAACACATAGCTCTCGTTGTAGTTGAGGATGTCCTCGATCTCCTCCGGATGTTCCCGGAGATACTTCTTGATACCCTGCATGGACAGGTTCTCCCGGGTGGCCTTGCCCGAATCGATCAGGAGCCTCCCGATGCTCCGGTAGGCCCTGCCGTTGGACTGGGCATAACTCACCTGGAAGCACGCCCCATCGGGCAGGCAGATCATCCCCGAGCCCTGGATGTGGAGGAAAAAGATGTCTACGGGATCCGCAAACCAGGCGATCTCCAGCCCCTTGTTTTCCAGGACCCCCGCCCCGTCGATCTCCTCGCGGGAGAAATAGGGGACCAGCTCGCCGTTCTCGACCCGGCCCACCAGCCGCTCATTGCGGTATTTATCGCGGAACTTCCCCAGCTGGACAACGACGGAGTCGTCGGGCTTGCGGTAGATGGGATACCGGTACTTCTCGCTTCGCCCGGGTGAGCCCTTGAGGACCGGCTCGTAGTAGCCTGTAAAAAGCATCCTGCCCGAGGAAGCGCCGCCCGAGGCCCTGTAGACGTCAAAGGTTTCCCGCACCCTTCTTTCGATCGTCGCGGAGGAATCACTCGTCTCGACGATCTCCAGAAAGGCCCCCAACGATTCTTTCATGTCGCGCACCGTGAAACGCTCCGCCGCCAGCCGGTACGTGGTGCGCTCGGGAAGCCTGTTGTAGTACTCCAGGCTCTTGCGAACGGCCCTGGCGAGAGATTCCCGGTCCAGATCGTCCCGGAAGGCGGGCAGGTCGCTGCCGGTGACGACGGCAAGCGGCGGGCCTTCCTTCAGCGGTAAAGGAGGCGCAGGCACTACAGGCGGTTTCTTGAAGAACGTGCAACCGCCGAGTAGCAGGAGCAGCAAAACGAGGATGATCAATGTCGCTTTTTTCATGTCCTTCAACTCGAATCCCCCTCGAACTGATGGAAGTCAGGAAGTGAAGAAGAGCAGAAGAGCGGAAAAAAGAAGGGCTTCTTTCCTCCTCTTATCCGCTCTTCCTGACTTCCGCTCTTCCTATCTTCATCAACTTCGGGGCCTGCAGACAATCTCCTTGCGGTATGCCGATAAGTGCGGGACCTGTGGCTCGGATCACAGTTCGATGATCATTGCATACTCGTCGCAAAAATCCGGGTACTTCCAGCACTTGAAGCAGTCCGACCAGATCTTCTCCGGCAACTCCGTGCGCTGGACCTCGTGGAACCCCATCGCATCAAAGAAATCCTTCTGGTACGTGAGCGCGAAGATGCGATAGATCTCCAGGGTGATCGCTTCGGAAATGCAGGCCTCGACCAGCTTCTTTCCGATGCCCTTGTGCCGGTAGTCATCGGACACATAAAGGGAGCGGATTTCGGCGAGGTTCTCCCAGAACAGATGCATGCCGACAATCCCCACGATGGGCCCCTTGTCCTCCTCCCGGTAGACGTAAAAGTCCCGCAGGCTGTTGTAGAGATCCACGAGCGAGCGGGGCAGCATCTCGCCCTTGGCCGCCGAGAGGTTGATCGTCCGGTGCATCGCCTTCACATCGCTGGTCTTTGCTTTTCTCAACATTTCGGCACTCGTCTATTTCGTTCGTCGTTTATTTCGTTCGTTTCGTTATTTCGTCAGGCCTTTCGACAGCCCGTCTCCTGAGGCGCGTTTGCCGACACGCTACACCCTACGCGCTACACGCTATTCTTTTCGTCTGGCTGCTTTCAACATTTCCTTCGCGGCAGCCCGGGTCTTGTCCGTGATTTCCACACCGCCCAGCATCCGCGTGATCTCCTCGAGTCTCTCCTCTTCGGACAAGGTTCTTACCTCCGCTCTCGTTCGCCCGTCGTTTACACTCTTCACGACCTGGTAGTGCGTAGAGCCGAAGGAGGCAATCTGGGGCAGGTGGGTGATGCAGATGACCTGGTGGTTTTTCGCAATGTCCCGGAGTTTTCGTCCCACGATCTCCGCCGTGGCTCCACCGATGCCGCTGTCCACTTCGTCGAAGATGACCGTCCCGACGGATCCCGCCCGGGCGAGCACTTTCTTCATGGCCAGCACGATCCGCGAGAGTTCTCCGCCCGAGGCGATCCGGTTGAGAGGCTTCAGCTGTTCCCCCACGTTTGTGGACAGGTAAAACTCCAGATGGTCGACGCCCCTGGAGTGAAAGCGCGGGGTGTCGCCGTCGTCGAGCTGCGGCTCCTTGAATGAGACCTCGAAGCGCGCCTTTTCCATCTTCAGGTCATGGATCTCCTCTTCGATGGCTTTCTCCATGGATGAGGCCACACGCCTGCGCTCGACGGTAAGCTTTCCCCCGAGTTCCTGCAAGGAGGCTATTTTCAGCTTCAGCTCCCGCCCCAGACCCTCCAGATCCTCGGCAGCGCTCGAGAGCCCTTCCAGTTCGGCCTTCAGCGTCGTCCCCGTCTTCAGGATGCTCTCGATGGAGCCGCCGTATTTCTTTTTCATTCTCCCGATGACCTCGAGCCGGTCGTCGATCTCCTCGAGCCGCGCCGGGTCCGCGTGGATTTTATTCAGGTAATCCTGCAGGACCCTCGCCGCATCCTCGAGCTGGATTGCGAGCGATTTCACCTCTTCGTCCGAGACCTTGAAATTCGGATCGATGCGGCGGATTTCCCGGATGTGGCCGGTCACGCGGCTCACCTGGCCCAGGACCGATTCCTCCTTACCATAGAGAATCTCGTAAGACTCGCGGGCGAGCTCCGTCAGCTTCACGGCGTTTGCGAGGATTTTTTTCTCCTCCTGAAGAGAGACGTCCTCGCCGGGCTTGAGGGCCGCCTTCTCGATCTCGCCGACCTGGAAACGGAGAAATTCCTCCCTTTCGGCACGGTTTCGGTTCTTTGCCGCCAACGCATCCAGCCGCGCCTTCAGTCCCTGATGCTCCTCGTAGAGCGCGGTAAAGGCGCTTCGCTGCGGGCCCAGGTTTCCGAACTCATCGAGGATGTCGATGTGGCTCTCCGGGTCGAGCAGGGCCTGGTGCTCGTGCTGGCTGCAGATATTGACGAGCGCTTCGCTGATCTCGCCGAGCATGGCCACGGTAGCAAGGTTGCCATCGATGTAGACCCGGTTCTTGCCAGACCGGGACACGACCCGTTTCACTACAAGCTCACGGCCCGGGCGGAAGCCCATCCCGTAAAGCTTTGTCTTGAGGAGCTTGTGGGGACCGATGTCGAAGGCCGCTTCCACGATGGCCGCGTCCTCATCGGATCGAATCAGATCCGACGAAGCCCTCTCCCCGAGCAGAAGCCCGATGGCCCCGATGAGGATCGACTTGCCTGCCCCTGTCTCGCCCGAGATGACATTCAGGCCGTCATGAAAGGCCAGGTTGAGCCTGTCGATGATGGCAAAGTTGGTGATGCCCAGTTCCTTCAGCATGTGAATCCAGTGCCCTCATGGTGGGGCTTCCCGGTAAGGATGGTTCGTCGTTCGGCAGGCTCACGATGACTGCTCACCATGACGATGGAAATGTCATCCTGAGCGCCTGTCCTGAGTTCATCGAAGAATGTCGAAGGACCCCCTCGCCCCGAGATCAGGGGTTTGATTTTCCCGAGGCGCCCCCGGTCACTTGCGGTTCGCTGCCGTGGGGGATCCTCCCCATCCGAGCTTGGATCGGAGGATCTGCAGATAATCCCTCCTGGGGGAAACGATCAGGTTCGTCACACAGTCCGACTTGCAAACCGATATGGCATCGCCGGGTTTCAGGTTGTAGGTCACCTGCCCGTCGCAGCTCAGGATGGCCCCTGCCTCACGCGTCCAGAGCACAACCTTCAGGACTGCCGTCTCCGGCAGGATGACCGGCCGGTTCGTCAGCGTGTGGGGGCAGATGGGGTTGAGGATGATGGTGTTCAACACGGGAAAGACAATAGGCCCCCCCGCCGAGAGCGAATAGGCCGTAGAGCCCGTCGGTGTCGATATGATGAGGCCGTCGGCCCGATAGGTGGTCAGGTACTGGCCGTCAACGACGGTCTCCAGGTCCACCATGCGCGAGTAATTTCCGCGGTTGATGACCACGTCGTTCAGCACGGTACACTCAAAGTTCTCGCCCCGCTCATCGTGGACGGCGACATCGAGCATCATGCGCTGCTCCGTCCGGTAATCCCCCGCCAGCACCGCCTCCAGGGCGTCGAACATCTCGTTGAGGTTGATGACGGTCAGATAACCGAAGGTACCCATGTTGACGCCGAGAATGGGGACATCCGATTTCCGCATGAGCCGGGCAGCTTGCAGGAGCGTGCCATCCCCGCCCATGGTGACAACCAGGTCGGCAAGGGTGCCAATCTCATCGCCGTGATAGCCCCGGGCGCCGAGCTTGCCGGCCGCCTCCTTCTCCGGGAGGACCTCCAGGCCTTTGCCTTTCGCCCATTCGGAGAGACGGGCGATGCTCTCCACCACATGGCCCTTGCTCGCGTTTCCGACAACACCGATTTTCTTGATGCCCATCTGCCAGAACCCCTCAGAATTTCGGCAGAAAAGTAACATAAATCTAACTGACTGTCCATCATGGATGTGCCCTCTCGGGCTGCGCCGATTTGCCTGGACGTAAGGCCTCACTCCGGTAAAGCTTCGAGGTACGAGGACCGAGGAACGAGGACCGACAACTGCAAGAAATTCCTCGAACCTCGCGCCTCGATTCTCGATCCTGCGCTGCACGGAGCTGGATCAAATAAGCATACGAAGCATCACCCTTCATAACATTTGAAGATTGACAAGAAGGCACCCCGTGCGCTACCGTGCCTGCCTTCAGGAGGAACACACATGGGACTGTTGAAAGGATCGCTCACCTTTTCGAGATATCGCGTCAAAGGGGATCTCCCCGCTGAATTCCGCCCCTTCTTCGACAAACAGATCAAGAAGTACGCCTTCCAGGAATTGACGGCCTCGGCAGAGGATCAGGCCTTCGGCTGGACGAGCCTGGAGAATCCTCTCGACACGCGCTTCGAAGGCGCCCGCTACAGTGCGGGGGATTTCTTCTATTTCGCCCTTCGTGTCGACAAAAAGTCCATCCCGCCGGCCCTGCTGCGGCTCAAATGCCTCGAGGAAGAGAGGAAATCCCTCAAGGACAGCGGCAAGAAGCGACTCTTCCGCGAGCAGACCAAGGAGATCAAGGAGCGCGTTTACCTCCACCTGCTGACAAGGGCCTATCCGATTCCGTCTTTCCATGACGTTCTGTGGGCCCCTTCGGGCGGCTGGCTCCTCGTCGGCTCCCACGCCGACAAGGTTTTCGAAATCTTCGAGGATCTCTTCAAAGTCTCCTTCAACCTGCGATTTGCCCCCTGCCTGCCCTGGGACCCCGAGTTTCTCGACAAGAAAACGGCCGACGCGATTGCGGCCCTGGAGGGGGGAAATTTCCTGGATCCAGGCAGGGGCGCAGGCGACAAGGCCGACCCGGCATTCCTGGCCCGGGAGTTCCTGACCTGGCTCTGGTTCAAATCGGAGGAGCGCGACGGGACGATTTCGATACCCGGCCAGACAGATGTGTCGCTCACCTTCGAGAAAAGGGTCGTCCTGGAGTCCGGCGAGGGAGAATATTCGGAGACCGTGGCCTGCCAGGGCCTTCATGCTGACCTGCGGGAAGGCAAGGCAGCGATCCGCGAAGGCAAAAAGGTGCGGGAGGCCCGGCTTCGCCTGGAGAAGGACAGCGAGCGATGGGAATTCACTCTAAAGGCCGACCGGTTTCAGTTCCAGTCGATGAAACTCCCTGCTACGGGCGGGTTCGATGAGGAAGACGAGGAAAAGGAAGGCGGCATCCTCGAGAGGGTCTATCTCGTGGAGACGGCCCTGAAGACCATGGACGAGCTATTCGCCTTTTTCCTCAAGCGTCGCCTCTCACCCCAGTGGATGTCGGAGGAGATCCCGCGCATCAAGACGTGGCTGAAAGCTTAATCGGCCCTTGGCCGATCAAGGTGACAGGTATCAGGTGTCAGGTGTTAGGTACCGGGATAGGTCAAGCAGGGAAATCCTGTTACCTGTTACCTGTTACCTGTTACCTTTCCTCATTCACTAGTCACTAGTCACGAATCACTTGACGAGCTCTTTCAGAGCGTCGATCAGCACCTGATTCTGTCCCTCCGTCCCTACGGTGATGCGCATCTTGTCGTCGAGCCTCGGACGGTCCCAGTAGCGCACCAGGATCCCCCTGTCTCTCAATTCGTAATAAAGGTATCGGGCATCGCCCCTGGACGGGCTGGCCATGATGAAATTGGCCTGTGAGGGCCATAGCCTGAATTTCATCTGCTCCAGCGCAATGGCAAGTTTTGCCCTCGATGCTTTTATTCTCCCGGCATTGGCTTTCATCCATTCCTGGTCGTTCATGGCGGCAGCCGCGAGCCTGAGCGCCACGGAGTCTACATTGTAGCTGTCCTTGATCTTGATGAGCCCTTCCAGCAGCCTGGGCTGCGCCACGCCGAAGCCCACGCGAAGCCCCGCCAGGGAGTATGCCTTTGAGAGCGTCCTCAATACGATGACATTCTCATACCGGGAGACCAGGCCGAGCGCATTCTCGTCGGCAAAATCCGTATAGGCCTCATCGATGACCAGAACCCCATTGAGGCCTGCGGCAAGCCTTTCCAGATCTTTCACGGGGGCTACCGTCGCCGAAGGGTTGTTCGGTGTGCAGATGAAGGTGAGATCCGCCTGGGCCGCCAGCAGCCCTTCCACGGGCAGGTTGTATTCCTCGTCGTAGGGGACTTCCACGGTCGCAGCGTCCTGCATCTCGGCCATCGTGACGTAGAGCGAATAGGTGGGCATGGGATAAGCGATCCTGCGGCCCGGTTCCAGGAAAGCCCGGGCCAGGAGCGCAAGCATCTCGTCGCTTCCGTTTGCCGCCATGATCCAATCCGCAGGAACACCATAAACCTGCGAGGCAGCCTCCCGGGCCATCGTCGCCATCGGATCGGGGTAGCGCCGAAGCCACTCCCCTTCGAATTCCTTCAGGACCTTCATGACCTCCGGCGAGGGCGGATAGGGGTTCTCGTTGGTGTTGAGCTTGATGACCCTCGAGCCCGGCGAGGGCTGCTCCCCCGGCACATAGCCTGTCATTTTTTTTACGTTGTCCCGAAAATTGATCATGCAGACTCCGAAGCAGTGTCACGTGTTATGTGTCATGTGAAGATGTGAACAGGGTATTTCCCCTATACCCTATACCCTATACCCTATACCCTAGTCCCTGCCCGCGAAGCGGGTGCCCTGCCACGTATCCCTTTTTTCGAGTTCCCTGTCAATGGCGTTGAGCACCCGCAGCTTGTTCGCCGCCCAGTCCGGGCCGAGGTAGATGTCCCGGTAGCCCTCCGCCGTGAGCCTCTGGATCACCATCGCCGGGGGCAGGACTTCCAGGATATCGCAGACGGTGGCAACGTAGTCGCCCAACCCCGGAAGCGTGATGGCTCCCTCATCATAGAGTCGCCCTACTTCCGTCCCGCGCAGCGCGAGCAGGGAATGGATCTTGATGCCGTCGATGGGGAGAGCTGCCACGGCCCTGGCGGTCTCCAGGACATCCTCACGCGTCTCGCCGGGCAGGCCCACGATGATGTGCGTGCAGATGAAGAGTCCCCTGTCAGCCGTATTCCGGACGGCCTCGATGAAGGCAGCAGCATCGTGACCGCGATTCATCCGCTCCAGCGTCCGGTCATGAATGGATTGCAGCCCATACTCGATCCAGACGTGCGACCTCTTCGCGTAATCCTGCAGTAGATTCAGAATCTCCTCGTCGATGCAGTCGGGTCTCGTGCCGATGGAAAGCCCGATGACATCTTCCTGCAGGATCGCTTCGTCGTAGAGCGCCTTGAGCTTCTCGACGGGGCCGTAGGTGTTCGTAAACGTCTGGAAGTAGGCGATGAACTTCCCCGCGCCCCGGAGATTTCGGTAGAGGCCCTTTCCGGATCGAATCTGCTCTGCCACCGAAGGCAGCGGCCCTTTCTGCCTCAGACTCGATCCGCGGCCGTCACAGTACGCACAGCCGCCCGCGGCGACCTTCCCGTCGCGGTTCGGGCAGCTGAACCCCGCATCGATCTGGAGCTTGTGGACCTTGCACCCGAATCGATTGACGAGGAAGCTTTTGAAATCGTAGTAGCGTTTGCGGTTGTTCCAGAAGTCAGGCTTTGGCATAGAAGGACAAATCGGTTGTATTTTTGAGGCGATGTTATAGAATCGCCTATGCAAAAGCAAGGGCGATCGTGACTCATCATTCGTCCCTACACCCTGGTCCCTCGTCCCTTGCACACGTGAGTACACCTGAGCGAACATGGGTGGCCAACAGGTATGTCGAAGCTTTATGACGTAATCGTGGTGGGCGGGGGACACGCCGGGTGCGAGGCGGCTCTTGCCGCCGCGCGCATGGGTTGCGAAACTCTTCTCTTCAACATTAATCTCGACTCCATCGCCCTCATGTCGTGCAACCCTGCCATCGGGGGGCTTGCCAAAGCGCAACTCGTCAAGGAGATCGACGCCCTGGGCGGCGAGATGGGCAAGATCGCCGACCGGACGGCTGTCCACTTCCGTCTCCTGAACTCCTCGAAGGGACCTGCCGTCCAGTCCTCCCGCGTCCAGTGCGACAAGCAGCTCTACCGCCTGGCCATGAAGGCCGTCGTGGAGCATCAGAAGAACCTGCAGCTCCGACAGGGCCTCGTGGACCGCATCGCCGTCGAGGGCGGCAGGGTCACCGGTGTCGTGGACAGCACGGGCTTCTTCTATCCTGGAAAGTCCGTTGTCATTACCACGGGCACTTTTCTCAACGGGCTCATCCACATTGGAACCTTCCGGACTCCTGCCGGGCGAGCCGGCGAGATCGCCTCCGTCGATCTGGCCGAATCGCTGCGCGGGTTGAGCTTCGAAATGGGCCGGATGAAGACGGGGACCCCGCCGCGGCTCAAGGCCTCCTCCATCGATTTCAACCGGCTCGAGCGCCAGGACAGCGACCCCTGCCCTGAGCCCTTCTCCTACACGACTGCAACGCTCCGGGAGGAGCGCCTGCCCTCCTTCTTTTCACATACGACGGATGAGACGCACCGCCTGATCCGCGAAAACATCCACCTGTCGCCACTGTACTCGGGGACCATCCAGGGAATCAGCGCCCGATACTGCCCGTCACTGGAGGACAAGGTGGTGCGCTTCTCCGACAAGGGCCGCCACCCCGTTACGTTGGAGTTCGAAGGGCTTGACACGGAAGAGGTCTACGCCAAGGGGCTCGGCAACTGTCTCCCTCTCGAGTTGCAGGAGCAGATCGTTCACAGCGTCCCCGGGCTGGAGAAGGCCGAGATCATGCGACCGGCCTACGCCATCGAGTACGATTACGTCCAGCCGACAGAACTCAGGCAGACCCTGGAGACGAAACGCGTTGAGGGGCTTTTCCTCGCCGGACAGATCAACGGCACCTCCGGCTACGAAGAGGCCGCTGCCCAGGGACTCTGGGCGGGGATCAACGCCGCCCTTCAGGTCCAGGGGCGTCCCCCCTTCGTTCTGGAACGATCCGAGGCCTATATGGCCGTCATGGTCGACGACCTCGTGACACGAGGCGTCGACGAGCCCTACCGGATGTTCACCTCCCGCGCGGAATACCGCCTCTTGCTCCGGGAGGACAACGCCACGATCCGTCTCATGGGCAAGGGCCACGAGATCGGGCTCGTGCCGGACGAGCATTACAGGGAGCTGCAGGACAGGGTCCGGCAGATCCAAGAGGGGATCCTGCATCTGTCCTCGAAGAGGATCTACCCCACGAGCCAGACCAATGCAGTCCTGGCGGACCGGGAATCGCAGCCAATCCGCAAGCCCCTGACTCTTTACGATCTTCTCAAGCGGCCCGATATGAAATATGATGATCTCAGGGTCTTCGATGCGGAGTTGCCGACCGTCGGGAAGCCCGTGAAGAAGCAGATCGAGATCGAGGCCCGCTATGAGGAGTACATCCGGCGCCAGAACGAGACCGTCGGGAAGTTCCGCGAGATGGAGCGGAAAAAGATCCCCTCCGACATCGACTATTCCGGGATCCCCGGCCTCTCCAACGAGCTCAAAGGCAAGCTCGACGCGATCCGGCCGGCCAGTTTCGGCCAGGCCCAGCGTATTCCCGGGATGACCCAGGCGGCCCTGGCTGCGATACTGGTCACCTTAAAGAAGAGGGAGATGGAATCGACTGCTTCCGATCAAGCATCCTCGTTGTCGAAATAGTGATGCGGGCAACGCAAGAAAAGGAGGGCCGCGATGCGCTGGCAAGACGAAGAAAGAAGCGACAATGTGGAAGACCGGCGAGGGATGCCCGTCTCACGAGGCATGATGGGCGGCGGGATTGGTACGGTGATCCTGGTGCTCGTGGCGCTCTATTTCGGCATCGACCCCTCCGTGATCCTGCAATCCGTTCCCGAGAGCGGGCCGCCCCCTGTGACGCAACAGCAGCAGAAGCCCGGGGCAGATCCCATGAGCCAATTCGTTTCGGTTGTCCTGGCCGACACGGAAAAGACGTGGCACGGCATATTTCGCAGTTACGGGAAAACCTATGAAGAGCCGAAGCTCGTCCTTTTCACCGGGGCCGTCCAGTCCGCCTGCGGTTTCGCCCAGGCGGCCATGGGGCCCTTCTACTGCCCCGAGGATCACAAGGTCTACATCGACCTGGATTTTTACGAGGACCTGAAAACCCGCTTCAAGGCACCCGGCGATTTCGCCCAGGCCTACGTGATCGCCCACGAAGTGGGCCATCACGTACAGAATCTGCTGGGAATCACCGGGAAGGTCCAGGGGGCCATGCAGCGCGTCAGCAAGGCCGAGGCCAACCGCCTCTCCGTGAGGATGGAGCTTCAGGCCGACTGCCTCGCCGGCGTCTGGGGATTCCATGCCGATAAATCCCGCAAGATCCTGGAGGCGGGTGACCTGGAGGAGGCCCTGCGTGCCGCCAGCGCCATCGGCGATGACCGGATCATGAAGCAGACCCGCGGCACGGTTGTCCCCGATGCGTTCACCCACGGCACCTCGGAGCAGAGGGTGCGCTGGTTCAGGCAAGGCTTCGAGACGGGCGATCTGAACCGGTGCGACACCTTCAAGGCCCAGCCTCTGTAGACCCCGCGACGGCGCATCCATAAAAAAGGCAGGGTTTTCGCCCTGCCTTTTTCATTTCGAAACGTCCATCGGATGTCCGCGGGCGGCAAACCGCACCGCAGCGGACTTGCTTTCTCAGAACTTCCCGGACTCCTGCAGGGGGATGACGGTTTCGGGATGCCGGCACGTGAAATCACCCTGCGTTGACGCCTGTTCGATTCCCCTGCCCCGCTTGCCGGGTCCGCTCGCGGATGCCTTTTGTACATTCTCAACCCGGAACATCGACATGACCGAAGACAGTTCCTCCGCATTGGCCGCGTTTTGCTGCGTCACTTGATTCATGTCCGCAACGGCACTGTTGATCTGGTGAATCCCGTCGGATTGCTCCTTCGATGCCGCTGCGATCTCCTCCATCAATTCCTGCACCTTCCTGGAGCTGCCGATCACACTGCCGAAGGCCTCGTTGGTCACCGTGACGAGCTTCTCCCCGCCGCGGACCTTGTTGACGATGTCCTGAATGAGGTTTGCAGTGTCTTTGGCCGAATCCGTAGCCCTCAGCGCCAGGTTGCGCACTTCGTCGGCCACCACGGCAAAACCCGCACCGGCCTCACCGGCTCGCGCCGCTTCGACGGCTGCATTGAGAGCCAGCAGATTCGTCTGGAACGCCACCTCATCGATATTTTTGACGATTTTCTGCGTCTGCTCGCTCGCCCTGGCGATCTCCGTCATGGATCGCGTCAGCTCCGTCATGGCGTTGTTGGCCTTTTCGATGGCCTCCCGGACCGATATCATGAGGTGGTTTGCCGCCGTGGTATTTTCCGCATTCTGCTTCGTCATGGAGGACATCTCGTCCAGGGATGCCGAAGTCTCCTCGATGGAGGCAGCCTGCTGCGACGACGAATCGGAGAGGACGCTGGAAATGGCCATGGACTGCCCTACCGCTTCCCCCATCTTCTTGCGCATGGCGTTGACCGATGCGGCCAGCTCGCCGATTTCATCCTTCGAAAGTACCAGGATGTCCTGGGTCAGATCCCCCTCGGCAACCTTCTTGATGACCTCCACCGATTCCTTCACCGGCCTCGTGATCAGCCGGGCCATGATCAGGTTGATGGCGATGGCCGAGATGATCACCACGACGAGAACTACGGCAAAGACGCTCATCAGCTGGTTGGAATTCTTGATGGAGCTCTCGTAATTATCCTTGCTCAGCCGGTTCTCCAGGGCCATGAGGTCCGACAGGGTCTTGCTGAGCGCCTGATACTTTTCGTCGGTGATCGTCATGAACAGGGCGGCCCCGTTCACATCCGCAGCGGCGATGTCGAGCAGGCCTGTTGCCGGTTCCTGATACGCCTTGAGCTGCGCCAGTGTGGCCTCGTAGAGCTTCTTCTCCTCCGGGGTGGTCTGAGCGCCCTTCTGAAGATTCTGCACGAAGGCGATGCTCTTCTCGATGGAGGTTTTCTGCTCTTTTCCCAGGGCGTCCACCTTGGCGGCCTCGTAATTCGCGCCGGCCCAGCTGACCACCTTGTAGAGATTTGCATGGACGTTTGCGATCGTGCGGCTGATCTCGGAGCTGTTCTGATATCCCTGGAAGCGGTTGTTGTAGAGGTCGTCCATGGCCTCTTTCTGGGTGGACATGCCATGATAGGTGCCGCCGGCCAGGAGCAGAAGGAACAGGGAAACCGCGACGGGGCCGATCAGGAGTTTTTTTGCCAGCTTGAGGTTGCGAAGGATCTTGTTCATGTTCCCGTCCCCTTTGGTGATGCATGGGCCGGACGGGTTGTCCCCCGTCCGGCCCTTATGTTCCCTGGATTACTTATAGGCGCCGCAGGCGATGATCACGTCGCCCACCTTCTGGTAGAACACCGTTTTGGTCTCGACCTTCTTGGTCGAGGGTTTCGTCCACTTGTAATCGATCGATCCGCTGGGCGAGGTCTTCGCCTTGTCGACCAGCTCCTTCATGAACTGCTTGCCGTCCGAGTCCTTCAGGTCGATGAGCGTCTTGCCGATGAGCGCAGGGTTCGCCCCGTGGGATATGACCTTCGCGTTCATGTCCGACACATAGATGTAGATGTCGCGGTCCACGAACTTGCCCTTGGTGTCATCGAAGGCCGCGAATGCCTTGGCCTGGCCGTTTGCCTTGTAGAATGCAACAGCCTTCGCCAGCATCGCCTGCGCATCCTTGACTGTTCCCTCGGACTGAGCGAATGCAAAGCCTGCAGTCAACGCAACGATCAACAGCACGATCCATACTTTCTTCATCTTTTCTTTCCTCCTGTTCTCTGTCTTCCGATTCTGTTTCGTTCCTCTATTCCTTCCAACACCCTCCGCATCCTGGCTTCCCTGCTTGCATCCCCCCCTCGAGTGAGTGACTGACACCCACGGCCGGGCATTCCAGCCTGCGGGGTTGCTTTCGGGCAGACGGACCCTCGGACCGGACCTTGCCTCTTGATGCCCGTCGACGGGCTGACCCGCCGATACAACCTTCCGACAGAATGTATTCCCGCTTTGAAATCAGAGACAGGAAGATGCCGAAAGTGTCGCCACGTCTCCAGAATAGCCCGCCAAGCTGGCGATGGAGTGACGACCGACCACCGGCCCGTTGCGGTTCCTATTCAACGACTGGTTATCAAAAGGAGTGAAGCACTCCCGATCCTTCGAAGCTTCCTGAGAGGAAGATATAGATAAAAATTTGCCTTTATAGCTTCTTGCAAATTCCAGACCACTTAAAATGCATTCCTGGATGATTCTGTGAATACCCGGGAAAGGCCGTCAGAAAATGCGTTTCACGCGGCAGACGGGATTGGTTGGACGCTCCGCGCAGATGCGGAAACGGAAAAAGAAACGATGGGAACAAGGCTAATCCGGCCGGAATTCTATCCTGATCGTCAGAAAACCCTCAGGGTGCGGGGCTGCATGAGCGCTCTCCTGCACACTGCCAAGGGATTTCAGCTTGTCCAGAAGTGCATCGACGTGCTCCGTTTTTATTCGCGCCGAGAGGGTAAGGTGCCCGTCACGGACTTGACGTTCGACGGCCTGTGCACCGACTTTCCTCACAATCCCTTCAACCTCGCTTGCTGCCGACCCCGGATCGCGGGTACGCAGGGTGACCTCCAGATCGGACCTGGGCGGTGCGGCCACGGACATCATGGGCGATGCGGCAGACCGGGCTTCCTGTTTTCCCGCCTCCTTTGCCACGGCACCGACCGGGGCTTTCAGGGCCTTCTGTTTCTGGTCCAGGGCCCGGTCCGCCTCCTCCGATCTCGCCGCGCCCGTGCCTTTCCAGGCGTCCTCGTCTTTCGGAGGCTCCGCCGCACGCTTTGCAGCCTTCAACCGCTCAACCGGTTTTTCGGCATCGGCCGTTGTTTCTTCACGAACAGTTGCCGCTCGCTGCGGGACCGGTTCTTGCCCGGGCGCGGGGGGCGGTGTGTAGGCCTTCTTCTCCCGGGCTGCAGGGCTTTCATCTCTTTTCTCTCTCCCTGCAGCCGGCACGGGCGGGGCCTGGACCTGCGGGACTTCCCGCACTGTCGTCAGAGGCGGGGCCATCTGTCTGAACTCGGGCTCCCCCGTCTTGTAGACATTCCATGCGACAACGGCTATGAGAACCGTGGCAAGGGCCTGGATGGGAACTTTGATGTGCAGCGGATAGAAGAATTTCCGCAAGAACCCTTCTTTCTGTCCCGCCTCTTCCCGAATTCGGGCCATGACTCTTGTTTTCAGCCAGGTCGGCGGTTCCACTTCCTCGAGGCTCCTTACCCGCTCATTGGACATTCTCAAGTCCGCAAAATCTTTGCGGCAGGACGCGCACGTCTCCAGGTGCGCCTCGATGCGCTTTTTCTCCGTCTCGGACAGTGCGCCGTCGATCATGCCGGGAAGGAGGTCTTCAATCTCTTTGCACGTCATGGCCAATCACCCAGAACTTTGACGAGGCAGTCTTTCATGGCAGCCCTCGCCCTGAAAAGCCTCGATTTCACGGTCCCGTCGGGCAGCTTCAGCAATTCGCCGATCTCGTCGTAGGAAAACCCCTGGATGTCCCGCAGAACAAGGACCTCCCGGTATTCCGTTTCAAGCGCCCCGATGCACTCCTGCACCCGGGCTGCGATTTCCTTTTTCTCCAACTGCTCAACGGCCGATTCCCCGCAATCCGGGACCTCGCGCTGCAGGCTCCCTTCTTTGAGCCCGACGGGGTCATCGATCGAGCGGGTTTCGTGCCGCGACCGGCCCTGCGCCTGCTTGATCCGGTTCCGTGCGAGATTCACGACGATCCCGTAGAGCCAGGTGGAAAACTTCGCTTCCCGCCTGAAGGACCCGATCGCCCGGTACGCCGCAAGAAAGGCGTCCTGCACGACATCGCAGGCCTCCTCGTAGTCCCCCAGCATCCGGTAGGCGACGTTGAGCATGCGCTTCTGATGCCGCTCGACGAGGATCTCGAAGGCATCCGGTTCGCCCTTCTGGCACAGCAGGACGGCTTTCACGTCCTCGTCATCGGTCATTCGGTGCAGGGCAGCAACCACGGGATCCATCATCTCAGGGATTTTCGTTCCCCCGATTTCCCGTCAGTGCGGCGATTTTGTCAAGAGAATACTTCCAGGCCGGAGCCGCGGCGTAAGTCGGACGCCATGACTCCGGCCCGGGTATCCGTTCCACTGACGCTCAGGCAGTCAACGTGATCACCACCCTCCCCTCCTTCCCGTCCGGCATGGCAGGCAGTCTCATCTTCCTGATCTGATCGGCGATACACTGGGAAGCCTTGCCGCTGTTCAGGGTGCTGGAAAGGATCTGCACGCTCTTCACGGTACCGTCAGGGCTGATGGTCAGCCTGAGCACAATCTTTCCCTTTGCGCCGGCGAGGCAGGAGTCCAGTTTTGCGGTCTGCTCTTTGAGCTTCCTGAGAATGTCTTCTTTGGAAAGCCCCTGCGACACGGTCACATCGACGATGGCGATGGCTGCCTTCTTGTCTTTCTCTTCGTCCTTTGCCCGCTTCTCTTTCACGAGGGCCCTGTCTTCCGATGTCCCGACGGCCTCTCTCTTGGCCACCTGCGCCATGGGTGCATAGGCGTGCATCATCTTGCCGCCCACGGCGTACTCGGAGACACCCTGGGGAAGCGGCAGCGGCTGCTTCACCGTCGAGGGCTTCCCATCGCTGTTGCGCACCTCCGAGTCGATCGCCACGAAGGACGTGTACGCCGTGAGAAGATTGTAGCGAAGACCGAGTTCGGTCACCTCCTGGATGCGCTTGTCGCTTGCCCGCAGCATGTTGGTGACCGAGAGCACCGTGATCCGGTGTCGCGCCCAGAGGTACCGAAGGGCCGAGTTGGCCTCCGAGGGTTTCACCTTTCCCACGTCGATGGTCTCGGCAAACCGGCCCTCCCCTGGAATCCCGCTCAGCGTAATGCTCCCCCTCGCCTTTCCGCGCCACTTGCCAAAGACGATGACGGGACGATCGGCCAGGACATCGGGGATAGTTGGCGGCTCCACGTCGTAAGCCTCGAAGCCCTTGAAATCGACCTTTACCTGCGTGAGCACCGGCGACTGGATCATGCTGCGGAATTTTTCTGCCTTCGCCGGGGCCTCGGCTGCCGTTGTGATCACAACGGGTTCGCCCATGCCGACGTGCGCCATCCCTTCGATGATGTGGCGGTTGACGGCCGTGCCGATGCCGAAGGCGAACATATTGGCATTGCCCAGATTGTTCCGGATGAGATCGAAGACCTCTTCCTCGACGGTTACATAGCCGTCGGTGGCGATGACGATGGTTCGGGACGTGCTCTCCGCTTTTTTCATGGACAGGGCCCGCTTCAGGGCCGGCAGAAGCTCAGTGCCCCCGCCGCCTCTCTGGCGATCGATGAGTTGGATGGCCCGCGCGATGTTTTCCTGCGTTGCCGGGAGGGACTCCTCGGCCATGGCCGACGATCCGCCCGAGAAGAGAAGGACGTTGAACCGGTCCGTGGGCCTCAGGTTCCCGATCAGGTTGGCCATGAGCTTCTTCGAGATCTCCAGCGGGAATCCGTGCATGGACCCCGACACGTCGACGATGAAGATGTACTCGCGGCCGGGGATGTCGGCCTTTGCGATCCGCTTCGGGGGCTGCATCATGAGGAGAAAGAAGTTCTCCCTTTTCCCCTCGAAGAGAAGGAGCCCGGATTGAATCCTGTCGCCGTCGAGCCGGTAACGCAGGATGTAGTCGCGGTTGCCGCCCCGGGTTTCCGAGGCATCGAGTGAAACCTTCACGGCAGATGGACTGCCGTAGGCAGTATTCACCTTGTGGGACGGGCAGGCAAGCTCCCGGATCGGGAGCCCCGCCGAGATGTCCACCGCGATCCCAAAGGGTTGGGTCGGGGCCTCCCCCTGGCGCAGATAGGGGTTCTGCACCCAGTGCTCGGATGGGGTCGCCGTCTCGGCCTTCTGATTGGAGTAACGGGGGCCGACGACGCTGGGGTAGACAAATTCATAGACACGCTCCGTCGGGACGATGAGTTCCGTGTATCGCATCTCCACCTTGATCTCGTCGCCGGGCATGATGTTGGCCACGTTCATCTGGAAGACGTTGGGCCGCTGCTGCTCCAGCAGCGAGGCGCTCCGGCCCTGGTCGCGGGCCTGCTCGTAGTCTCGCCGGGCCTCGTCACGCTTCTTGATCTTTGCCTCGATGACGCGCTTGCCGATGGTCATCTTCATCCCGTAAACGGCCGCCCGCGTCGAGGCCGGAAATACGTAGATCGCCTCAAGGGGCTTTTTCCCTTCATTCTTGTAGAGCTGGGTGACGAGGACATCGGCGATCACGCCGGAAATCCGGACCGACGCCTCGGTGGCCTTCAAGGGGAGCCGGTCCAGGGCGGGATCGTCACTTTTCACGAAGAAATAGGGGGACAGGGTCCTGTCATCGGTTGCCTCCGGGCGGGCATGGGCCGCGCTCCATGGGAGCATCGAGGCGACCAGCAGGAAAAGCATCAAAAGTCGAATCGCCGTTTTCATGGGGAACCTCCTTTGTTTTAAGGCTTTTATCTGATTAGACAACGGGGCCGTCGAAAAAGTTCCCTTTTTCGACCCTATACTTTCGACCCCTCCCCATGAGAACAATTTTGTCCATGCATGCGAAGACCTCTTGTTTTTTGTATAGTTTTTCGCTATAGGAACAATTCCGTAATAAACGCCTCGTCCCCGACAGGATGTGCCATGAGCCGATTCAACTACGAGGAACTCGCCGTTCTGCACACCATCGCGAAGATCCTGACGCAGTCGGGAGAGCTGCGCGAGCAGCTCGAGAAGATCATGACCGAGATGAGCAAGCGACTCGGAATGGAGCGCGGCATGATCTCCATCCTGGACCGGAAAACAGGCGAGACTTGGCTGGAAGTGGCCCGGGGGGTGGACATCGAGGGCCTCGACATCAGCTACAAGCCAGGCGAAGGCATCACCGGCAAGGTTGCCCAGACGGGAAGGCCCATGGCCATCGCCAACCTGGGAAAGGAAAACCTCTTCCTCGACCGCACCGGCGCCCGCAAGCATCTGGACCGCTCCCAGTTGTCCTTCCTCTGCGTTCCCATTGTATACAACGGGAACGTCGCCGGTGTTCTTTCGGCCGACAAACTGACCCACAAGGTCACAGACCTCGAGGAGGAAGTGGCCATCCTGTCGGCCGTGGCCGACCTCATCGCCAAGGCCGTCCACGGCCTGGGCCTCGAGGAGGAGAATCGCAGCCTGCGCAAGATGCTCAGCCGGACAAGGACCATCTCCACGGATATCATCGGGAATTCCAAGCCGATGCTGGACGTGCTCAACATGATCGCCCAGGTGGCCGATTCGGGTACGACGGTTCTCATCAACGGCGAGACGGGAACGGGGAAGGAGCTGGTGGCGAGGGCGCTCCACTCCAACAGCCCCCGCAAGGAGGGCCCCTTCGTCCAGGTCAACTGCGCCGCCATGCCGGACACCCTCGTCGAAAGCGAGCTTTTCGGACACGAGAAGGGTGCCTTTACCGGTGCCATTCAGCGGCGCCGGGGCCTCTTCGAGGAGGCCCACGGCGGGACGATCTTCCTCGACGAGATCGGGGAGCTCTCCCAGGCGGCTCAGGCCAAGGTGCTCCGCGTCCTTCAGGAGAAACAGCTCCAGCCCGTGGGTTCATCGCGGACGATCACAGTCAATGTTCGCATCATTGCGGCAACGAACCGCAACCTGGAACAGGATGTTGTGGAGGGCAGGTTCCGGGCGGACCTTTTCTATCGCCTGAATGTTTTCCCCATCTTCATGCCGACGCTGCGGGAGCGGGGAAGCGACATCATTCTCCTGGCGGACCACTTCATCCTTAAATACGCAAAGATCCTCGGAAAGAAGGTGAAGCGGATATCCACGCCGGCCCTGGACATGCTTCTCGCCTACCATTGGCCCGGAAACGTCCGCGAGTTGGAAAACAGCATCGAGCGGGCCGTGATCCTTGCGCCGGGGGACTCCATCGAAAGCGTCCACCTGCCGCCCTCGCTCCAGATGAAATCAAGAGACGCAGCAAAGAAGGAAAGGGGAAAGCTCGAGACCCTCGTCAGTGCCTACGAGCGCTCACTGATCATCGACACCCTGAAGGACGCACGCGGCAACCAGAGCAAGGCGGCCAAATTCCTCGGGACGACGAAGCGGATCATCCAGTACAAGATCACGAAATACGCTATCGATCCTCAGCGTTTCAAGACAAAGCGCATCGCTTGATGCAAGCCAAACCATTCGGGACAGGGCCATCCATAATGGCCTTCCGGTTAACGGTTTTTTGCTTTGTCGGCTTTCGGCAGGTACTCTGGAAAAATCCGTAACGGATATTCTGGGAAGAGACTGAAGGGCCCAAGCGATTTCGGTCACGAATTCGAACCCGTCCACGTCACCCTCGATCTGGAACAATTTTGTTCACATTTTCACGCCTTCACCCTCGGTGACACGACTCATTCCGTTTCGCCTTCACCAACGGCCAGGCTCCCCGGCATCAGATATAAACTAATATATTCAGCTCATTAGAATATTCCCTTGCGCCGCTCCAGCAACGGTGCTCTCCCGCCGGCAGAGCGTGGCATGCTTCTTGTCTTTCCAATCCGTAACGGTCCATCATTCCACAATGACCAAGCGGGGTGGAAAGTCATGAAAGTACAGAAAATGGAAAGCCATTCGGTCTCTTGCCTTGCCAGTCTCATGAACGCCTATGAGCGGGCGCTGATCATCGACGCCCTCGTGAGTACGCAGGGAAATCAAAGCCAGGCCGCTAAACTGCTGGGCACATCCAAGAGGGTGATCCACTACAAGATTCACAAGTACGGGATCGACCCGCACCGTTTCCGGATGCATGGCTAGCAGGAAAGAGCGGGGATGAGAGATCATTACAATTTTGTGCACCACATAGTGAGGTATACAAATTTGTTTTCTTTTTCTCTAATCCCGGGTCGGATTCCGGCATCGCACAATGGCGTCGTTGTCGAAAAACATATTTAAATTCGTGTCGTTTCAATGCAGCAGGTGAGGGGCTGCAAACACCATGAACACGCTCCCTCCATGGCACGAATATTGACCCTGACGGGCACAAACCCCTTCGAGGAACAAGCACCATGTGTCGACTTTTTTCCATCACCAGCGAGCAGCCGCTCTCCCCGATGATCGCCCTCGAGGCGCTGAACGTCATGAAGGAAGGCCATGACGGCTCCGGCGTGGGGCTCTACATGACTGACCTGGGCGGTGAGTTTGCCGGCTACCGGCATTGCCCGATCCTCTCGGGGATCTTCACCAAAGAGGGCATGAAGAAGCTCAACGAGTACATGACGGCGCGCGGTTTCGTTGCCAAGCACGAGGTCGTCATCCGGCCCTCCAAGACCCCGCCTTCGGGCACCCCCCGGCGCGATGCCTACCTGTTTGCCGTATACGAATACCCCGCCGAGTGGATGGGTCTGAGCAAGGAAGAGAGGGCTCTGCGCTTCATGATCACCCGTGTGCAGCTTCGGCAGATGGGCATCGAGGACGGCGGTTCCATGATGGTCTTCAGCTTCTGGCCCGATGTGATCATGCTCAAGGAGATCGGCGATCCCCTGGAAGTCGCCGAGTACCTCGACCTCGACAAGCGGGGCATCCTGGCCCGCAGCATGCTGACCCAGGGGCGGCAGAACACAAATTACGCCATCACCCTCTATGCGTGCCACCCCTTCTTCATACAGGGAGTGGCCACCATGACAAACGGCGAGAACACGGCCTTCGTCCCGATCCGCGAGTACCTCCTGTCGAGGGGCTGCCCGGGCTACATCGGCTACCAGTCCGATTCGGAAGTCTTCGCCCACATCATGCATTACACCCAATACAAGCTCGGCATGGGGCTCGAGGCCTACAAGCACATCATCACTCCCCTGAAGGACGAGGAACTCAACCGGCACCCCGATGGCCAGTGGCTGCGCCTGCTGAAACACACCTGCCGGCCCCTCATCATCGACGGGCCCAACTGCGTGATCGGCTTTCTGCCCGACAAGACCATGTTCGTCGTCCAGGACAGCAAAAAGCTCCGCCCCGGCATCATCGGCGGCAAACGGGGCCTCTACGCCGTCTCTTCGGAGATGTGCGGCCTCGACTACGTGATCCCCGACCGGGACAAGAGCAAGGACTTTCAGCCCATGAAGTACGACGTGGCCTCCGTGGGTCCCGATCGTGCGGAGGTCAGGATATGGAACCAATGGGAACCCTTCACCCATCAACGCTGAGCACCAAGGACCTGCACTGGCGGATCCTCTGGAGCAAGGAGACCTGCACCCTCTGCGGACGCTGCACGGCCGTCTGCCCCGTGCAGGCCATCGAATTGGGCGTGCACCGCAAGCGCACCGTCAACGTGCCACTGGGGATCAAGGATACGCCGGGCGCTGTCTTCAGCGTCTATCACGGGATCGATCAGCGCACGGACCCCGCCTACGCCTGCATCGGTTGCGCCATGTGCAATCTCGTCTGCCCCAACGAGGCCATCATCCCTGTGCACAATGATGAAACCGACAAGCAGAGATTCCACATCAACACGGGCGGAGTGCCCCGCCGGCGCGGCGGGAGGCGAAACAACCCGGGAAGCCTTTTGGACCAGATCAAGTTCGTGCGCATCTCCATGCTCACCGACCCGGCGCTCGACGCGGGCCGTCACGAATTCGAACTGCGCACCCTGCTGGGCAGGATCCTGCCCGCCGAAGAGGCCCTGCTCTTCACGAGGGAGAACGGGTGGATCCCGCCCGTGCGGGAGATCTATCCCCTTATGATCGGCAGCATGTCCTTCGGGGCCCTTTCGCCCACCATGTGGGAGGGGCTGCAGATGGGTGTGGCCTACCTCAATGAGGAGCTGGGAATGCCCGTGCGTATGTGCACCGGCGAGGGAGGCTGCCCTCCGAGGCTTCTGCGCTCGCGCTTCATCAAGTACGTCATCCTGCAGATCGCCAGCGGCTACTTCGGCTGGGACGAGATCATCCACGCCCTGCCCGAGATGAAGGAAGACCCCTGCGCTGTGGAGATCAAGTACGGCCAGGGCGCCAAGCCCGGCGACGGCGGGCTTCTCATGTGGTACAAGGTCAACAGCCTCATCGCCAGGGTACGCGGTGTTCCGGCCGGCGTGAGCCTGCCGAGCCCCCCCACGCACCAGACGAAGTACTCCATCGAGGAGTCCGTGGCGAAGATGATCCAGTCCATGTACATGGCCTGGGGGTTCCGGGTGCCCGTTTACCCGAAGATTTCCGCCACAAGCACCACCAACGCCGTTCTCAACAACCTGACCCGCAACCCTTATGCGGGAGGGCTTGCCATCGACGGCGAGGACGGCGGCACCGGGGCGGCTTACAACGTCTCCATGGATCACATGGGCTACCCCATCGCGAGCAACATCCGCGACGCCTATCTCAACCTGGTCAATATCGGCAAACAGAATGAAGTTCCGCTTTTCGCCGCCGGCGGCATCGGCAAGAACGGCAACCTCGCCGCCAACGCAGCCGCCCTCATCATGCTGGGCGCAAGCGGCGTCCAGATCGGCAAGTATGCCATGCAGGCCGCAGCCGGCTGCCTGGGCTCGGAGACGGACCGATGCAATGTCTGCAACATCGGTCAGTGCCCCAAGGGGATCACCTCCCAGGACCCGCGGCTCTACCGCAGACTTGACCCGGAAAAGGTCGCCGAGAGGCTCGTGGACATGTACCTCAGCTTTGACACGGAGCTGAAGAAAGTCGTGGCCCCCCTGGGCCGCTCGACGTCGCTGCCCATCGGGATGTCCGATGCCCTCGGGATCGCAGACAAGTCGGCAGCAGAGCGGCTGAAAATTCAATACGTCGTGTAATCGAAGAGAGAGCAACGGTGAATACGAAAAACACCAGGGAAAAGACCGGCAACCAGAAACCCGCCCTCGTGATCGAAGGGATGGAGAAGGGTAAGCGCCTCGATTCACGTGTCCTGGAGGAGCGTCTCCAGCAGGCCGTCGAGTCGGGGCACCGTTTCATCGAAGTGAAAGCCTTCGGCCAGCACGGCATAGGGGGCAGGCTTTGGAAGGCGGGGGAAGAACCCCTCCATGTTAAAGTGACCGGCAACCCCGGGCAGCGCGTGGGCTCCATGGGTTTCCCCAACACGCGGATCGAGATCATGGGTCCCGCCTCGGACGATATAGGCTGGCTCGATGCGGGTGCCGACATTGTCGTGCACGGCCATGCCACCAACGGCTGCGGCAATGCCATGGCACAGGGAAGGATCTTTGTGGCAGGCGACATCGGCGCCCGCGGCATGACGATGACGAAGCACAACCCCCGTTTCGCCCCCCCGCAGCTCTGGGTCCTGGGGGGCGCGGGCGATTCCTTTGCCGAGTTCATGGCGGGAGGCATCGCGGTGGTGTGCGGCCACGAGCCCCTTCATGCCGACAACGTCCTGGGGCACCGGCCCTGCGTGGGCATGGTGGGTGGCAAGGTCTTTTTCCGCGGGCCCTATAAAAGCTACAGCGAAGAGGACGCCAAGCTCGTCGATGTCCCGGATGAAGAGTGGGACTGGCTCAAGTCGAACATGGCGGATTTCCTTCAAGCGATCAACCGATCAGAGCTTTTCAAGACTCTGACATCGGACCGCTCGGCCTGGAAAATCCTCGCCGCTAGAAAGCCCGGCGAGAAGGGCGCCAGGGCCATCCGCAAGATGCAGGACTTCCGCCGTTTCGTCTGGGACGCAGAGCTCGGGAAGGGCGGGCTCATCGGAGACCTCACCGACATCGACCGCAGTCCCATCCCGCTCATCACGAACGGCATTCTGCGGCGTTACGTCCCCGTCTGGGAAAACCTGAAATTCCTGCCGCCTTGCCAGTCCAACTGCCCCACGGGAATCCCCGTGCAGAAGCGCTGGGAGATGATTCGCAAGGGGCTTGTCGACGAGTCCGTCGACATCGCCCTGGCCTACACGCCCTTCCCCGTCACGGTCTGCGGATACCTCTGCCCGAATGTCTGCATGCAGAACTGCACGCGCCAGATCGTGGGCCTCAAACCCGTGGACATCACCGTCCTTGGCAAGGCAAGCCTCAAGGCGAAACCGCCCGAGCCGGCTGAGACAACGGGCTACAAGGTCGCTATCGTGGGCGCGGGACCTGCGGGCCTCTCCATCGCCTGGCAGCTTTACCTGAAGGGGCATCAGCCCGTTGTCTTCGACCGGGGCGAAGAGCTGGGGGGAAAGATCACGAGTTCCATCCCCAGCCTGCGCATCCCCGACGAGATCGTTCGTCATGAGATCGACCGGATCAAAGGACTGATCCCGACGATCCATCTCAAGCAGGACCTCAGCAGCATGGCCTTCGCAAAGCTCCGTGACGAGTACGACTACGTCGTCATCGCTACCGGGGCCCAGAAAGCGCGAATGCTCCCGATCCCTGGAATCGAGCGGGCCCTGCCGGCCCTTGATTTCCTGCGTGCAAGCAAGGCGAATCTCATCCGGGTCGGGAAGCGGGTCGTCGTCATCGGCGCGGGCAATGTAGGATGCGACGCGGCTGCTGAGGCGGCCAGACTCGGCGCCACGGACGTCACCCTCATCGACATCCAGGAGCCTGCCTCTTTCGGGAAGGAGCGCCAGCACGCCGAGGCGGCGGGGGCCAAGTTCCTCTGGCCCGTGGCTACCCGAGCCATCACGCCGGAGGGTGTCGAACTCTCGCGGGGCGATCTGCTGCCTGCCGACACGGTCATCGTCGCCGTCGGCGATCAGCCCGAACTGGCATTCCTGCCCGAGGACATCACGACGGAGCGCGGCTTCATCGTCGTCAACGAACGCTTCCAGACGAGCGACCCCAAGGTTTTCGCCGTGGGCGACACGGTGAAGCTGGGGCTTCTCACGGAGGCCATCGGCGCGGGCCGCAAGGCGGCCGAGGCCATCGATGCCCTGCTCAGGGGCCGCGAGGTCTCCATCGACACGCTGCCGCCCATCCCGACGGCCCGGATCAAGCTGGAATATTACGACCCGCGTGTGAAAGGCTTCGGAGACGTGGACGACTGCGCCGGCGAGTGCGCCTCCTGCGGCTCCTGCAGGGACTGCTCGGTCTGCGTCACCCTCTGTCCGCAGAATGCCATCTCGAGAAAAGACCTGGGCAGCGGCGCCTATGAATACGCAGTGGACCCGGAGCGATGCATCGGCTGCGGCTTCTGCGCAGGGGCCTGCCCCTGCGGGATCTGGCAGCTCGCGGAAAACGTGTCCCTCGAGAGTGTCAACGGGTTGAAATAAACGGATGAAGCGGCCGTGCCCCGGCCGAGAGGAAAGAACTTGATTTTTCGACAGGCTCTGTCAGAATCCTCTATTCCAAACCGGGTGTCGATCACGCCCGGATTGAATGAAGCAACTTTTACCACATTAAGGAGGCCGTAATGACCAATATCAGAGATGCCAAAGATGTAGCAAAGTTCGTCAAGGACAAGAACGTAAGCTTCATTCAATTCTGGTTCACCGATGTCCTTGGAAAACTGAAATCCTTCAGCGTGACCCCCTCGGAACTCGAGGAAGGCATGGCCGAGGGCATGGGATTCGACGGCTCCTCCATCGAAGGATTTGCCCGCATCGAGGAGAGCGACATGATCGCCCTGCCGGACCCCACGACGTTCCAGCTGATCCCCTGGCGCCCCAGCGACCGCCCCGTGGCCCGGATGTTCTGCGACATCATGAACCCCGACGGCACCCCTTACATGGGCGACCCGCGCTATGCCCTGAAGAGGATCCTCGCCAAGATCGCCAAGCAGGGACAAACCTTCTACGTGGGCCCCGAGCTCGAGTACTTCTACTTCGCCAACGACACCGATACCGAGGTCCTGGACCAGGCCGGCTACTTCGACGGCCTTCCCACCGACCGTGGCACGGACCTGCGCCGCCAGACGATCTTTGCACTCCAGAGCATGGGCATCCGCGTCGAGTACAGCCATCACGAGGTGGCCCCGAGCCAGCACGAGATCGATCTGCGATACCAGGAGGCCCTGACGATGGCCGACACGGTCATGACCTACCGTGTGGCCGTCAAGGAGATCGCCCGTCAGAACGGCGTCTACGCCACCTTCATGCCCAAGCCCATCTTCGGCCAGAACGGAAGCGGCATGCACGTCCACCAGTCGATCTTCAAGGGCAGCAAGAACACCTTCTTCGATACGAAGGACAAGTACCACCTCTCCGCCACGGCCAAGAGCTACATCGCCGGGATCATGCGGCACGCCCGGGAGATCACGGCCGTCACCAACCAGTGGGTGAACTCCTACAAGCGCCTGGTGCCCGGCTACGAGGCGCCCGTCTACTGCGCCTGGGCCCGCCGCAACCGCTCCGCCATGGTCCGCGTGCCCATGTACAAGCCCGGCAAGGAGAAAGCCACGCGCATCGAGTTTCGCTCGCCCGATCCCACCTGCAACCCCTACCTGGCCTTTGCCCTCATGCTGGGAGCGGGCCTGAAGGGCGTTGAGGGCAAGTACCCCCTCGCCGATCCGGTGGAGCATGACATCTTCGAGATGGACGCAAGGGCGCGGGCCGAGGCCGGGATCACCTCTCTGCCCGGAAGCCTCTGGGAAGCCCTCGAGGAGTTCAAGCAGAGCGTGCTGGCCAACGAGGTGCTCGGGGATCACATCTTCGGCAAGGTCATCGCGAACAAGGAAAAAGAGTGGGATATGTTCCGGACCTACGTCACCGATTTCGAGATCAACCGCTACCTGCCCATGTTGTAAAACCGGAGAGGGGCAACCCGACGGGTTGCCCCTTTTTTTACAAATCGATTGGATAAAAGAGCCGTTCTGATCTATAACGACTCCGCGGGTGCGCCCCGTTCGGGCCACCCGCACAGCCTTGTATGAAGGAAACACCGTGCATCTGCTGAGAAAAAAGCCCAAGGCAGTCCTGGTCCTCGAGGACGGGAGCGTCTACCGGGGTTACGCCTTTGCCCACGCGGGCCAGTCGATGGGGGAGGTCGTGTTCAACACGGGAATGACGGGCTACCAGGAAATCCTCACCGACCCTTCCTACAAGGAACAGATCGTGACGATGACCTACCCCCTCATCGGCAGCTACGGGATCAACCCCGACGACATGGAATCGGCGAAGATCCACCTCGAAGGGTTCATCGTCAAGGAGTACCAGCCCGTCCCCAGCAACTGGCGCTCCCGCATGACCCTGAAGGAGTTCCTCGAGGAGCACAAGAAACTCGGCATCGAGGGAATCGACACGCGGGCCCTGACACGCAGGATCCGGACGGTGGGCGCCATGAAGGGAATCCTCTCGACGGAAACGGACGACACTCGTCTTTTGCTTGACAAGGTCCGGGCCTACCCGGGGCTCGTGGGCAGGGATCTCATCCCGTTTGTGACCTGCGAGAATCCCTACCTCTGGAAAGACAACGGCCCCCGGCCCATCGAACTGCTCGAAAAGGCGACCTCGCGCCTGCGCGTCGTCGTCATCGACTGCGGCGTCAAATACAACATCCTGCGAAACCTCGAGAAGCGGGATTGTGACGTGATCGTCGTGCCCTGCACCTCGACAGCGCCCGAGATCCGCGCCTATAAACCTGACGGGGTGCTCTTGAGCAACGGGCCCGGCGACCCCGCCACGCTGCCCTACATTGTCGAGACGGTCCGGAATCTTCTGGGAAAGACGCCTATCTTCGGCATCTGCCTCGGGCACCAGATCCTGGGCCAGGCCCTGGGCGGCGTGACGGCCAAGCTCAAGTTCGGCCATCACGGCATCAACCAGCCGGCCAAGAACGTGAAAAAAAACCGGGTGGAGATCAGCTCCCAGAACCACGGCTTCACGGTCATCCCGGAAACCCTCGGGAATCGGATCGAAAAGACGCACGTGAACCTCAACGACAACACCCTCGAAGGCCTCATGGTCCCGGAATTGAAGGCCTTCAGCGTCCAGTACCACCCCGAGGCGGCGCCCGGTCCCCAGGACGCAAACTATCTCTTCACGGAATTCACCGACCTCATGCTCAGAGAGAAACGCAACGATGCCTAAGCGTACGGACCTGAAAAAAATCCTCATCATCGGCTCGGGGCCCATCATCATCAGCCAGGCCTGCGAGTTCGACTACTCGGGCACCCAGGCCTGCAAGGCCCTCAGGGAGGAGGGCTACGAAGTCATCCTCATCAACTCGAACCCGGCCACGATCATGACGGACCCCGAAACGGCAGACCGGACGTACATTGAGCCGATCACCCCGGAGGCCGTGGCCAAGATCATCGAAAAGGAGCGGCCCGACGCCATCCTCCCCACCCTCGGGGGACAGACGGGCCTCAACACGGCCGTCGGTGTCGCAAAGCTGGGCGTCCTGGAAAAATACGGAGTGGAGCTCATCGGCGCCTCCCTCGAGGTCATCCACAAGGCCGAGGACCGGGAGAAGTTCCGCGACGCCATGGATAAAATCGGCCTGCGGGTGCCCCGCAGCGGCTTCGCCCGTAACCTTGGCGACGTCCTCAAGGTCGCCGACGAGATCGGCTTCCCCATCATCATCCGCCCCTCCTTCACGCTGGGCGGAACGGGCGGCGGCGTGGCCTACAACCGCGAGGACCTGCTCGACATCGCCAAACAGGGCCTCGACGCCAGCATGATCGGCGAGATCATGCTCGAGGAGTCGGTGCTCGGCTGGAAGGAGTACGAACTCGAGGTGATGCGCGACAGGGCCGACAACGTCGTCATCATCTGCTCCATCGAAAACTTCGACGCCATGGGCGTCCACACGGGCGATTCCATCACGGTGGCGCCCGCCCAGACGCTCACCGACTTGGAATACCAGGAGATGCGAAACGCCTCGATTGCCATCATGCGCGAGATCGGCGTCGAGACAGGCGGCTCCAACGTCCAGTTCGCCATCAACCCGAAAAACGGCGAGATGGTGGTCGTCGAGATGAACCCCCGCGTGTCCCGCTCGTCGGCCCTGGCCTCGAAGGCCACGGGCTTCCCCATCGCCAAGATCGCAGCCAAGCTCGCCGTGGGCTATACCCTTGACGAGATCCCCAACGACATCACCCGGGAGACGATGGCCTCCTTCGAGCCCACCATCGACTACGTGGTCACCAAGATCCCGCGCTGGACCTTCGAGAAGTTCCCCGAGACGGAGGACCTTCTCACGACGTCGATGAAGTCCGTCGGCGAGACCATGGCCATCGGCCGGACTTTCAAGGAATCCCTCCAGAAGGCGGTGCGCTCCCTCGAGATCGGCCGCTTCGGCCTGCTGCAGCAGCTCCCACCCGACATCGAAAGCGCCGAAGAATTCCTGATTCCCAAGCTGACGACGCCCAATTCGCAGCGGCTCTTCTATATCGCCACGGCCATCCAGTGCGGCATCTCCATCGAGGATATCTCGCGGCACACCTATATCGATCCGTGGTTTCTGCACCACATCAAGGAGATCGTGGAAACCGAAAACGCCCTCCGGGTCCTCTCGCCCTCGGCCGAGACGCTGCGTGAGGCCAAGGCGCTGGGGTTTTCCGACCGCAACCTGGCGCAGCTCTGGAACAAGACGGAGCAGCAGATCCGGGATCTGCGCATGCAGCACAAGGTGAGGCCCGTCTACAAGCTCGTCGACACCTGCGCCGCCGAGTTCGAGGCCTTCACGCCTTACTACTACTCGACCTACGAGACCGAGGACGAGTCACGGCCCTCGACGCGCAAAAAGGTCGTCATCCTCGGCAGCGGCCCCAACCGGATCGGCCAGGGCATCGAGTTCGACTACTGCTGCGTTCACGCCTCCTTCGCCCTTCGCGAGGAAGGCTTCGAGAGCATCATGGTGAACTCCAATCCCGAGACTGTTTCGACGGACTACGACACCTCCGACAAGCTCTACTTCGAGCCCCTGACCCTCGAGGACGTCCTGCACATCCTCGAGACGGAAAAGCCCTACGGGGTGATCGTCCAGTTCGGCGGCCAGACGCCCCTGAACCTTGCGCGAGGCCTTGCCGAGGCAGGCGCGCCCATCCTGGGCACCTCTTCGGAAGCCATCGACCGCGCCGAAAACCGGGAGCGCTTTGGGGATATCGTCCGCAAACTCAAGCTCAACCAGCCCGACAATGACAACGTGACCGACGTCGAGGCGGCCTTGAAGGCGGCCGGGCGGATCGGCTATCCTGTCCTGGTACGGCCGTCCTATGTCCTGGGAGGCCGCGCCATGGAGATCGTCTACGACCCGGCGACGCTTCGCGAGTACATGGACCGGGCCCTGCTGATCTCACAGGGTCATCCCATCCTCATCGACAAGTTCCTCGAGGACGCCGTGGAGCTCGACGTGGATGCCATCAGCGACGGCAACATCACCGTCATCGGCGGCATCATGGAGCACATCGAGGAGGCGGGCATCCACTCGGGCGACAGCGCCTGCGTGCTGCCGGCCTTCTCCTTCTCAACGGAAATGATCGAGACCATTGAAATGCAAACCCGGCTGCTCGCCAAAGAGCTGGGCGTCGTGGGGCTCATGAACATCCAGTTCGCCATCAAGGATGGTGTGCTTTACGTGCTCGAGGTGAACCCCCGCGCCTCGCGCACGGTTCCCTTCGTGTCGAAGGCCATCGGCGTGCCGCTGGCGAAACTGGCCACGAAGGTCATGCTGGGAAAAACCCTCAAGGAGCTTGGCTTCACCGAAAAAGTCTGGCCGAAGCATATCTCCGTCAAGGAGTCCGTCTTTCCCTTCAATCGCTTCCCCAACGCCGACATCATACTGGGGCCGGAGATGAAGTCCACGGGCGAGGTCATGGGCATCGATTACTCCTTCGGGATGGCCTTCGCCAAGTCCCAGATGGCTGCGGGATTCTCGCTTCCCCTGAAGGGCAATGTTTTCATCAGCGTGCACGACCATCACAAGGAGAGCGCGATCCCCATCGCCCGATCGCTCGAGGACATGGGGTTCCGGATCCTTGCCACAGGAGGAACGGCTGATTATTTTAAGTCAAACGGTATCCAGTCCCAGACGATCAGCAAGGTGAGCGAGGGTCGCCCGAACGTCGTCGATTTCATCAAGAACGGGGATATCCACCTCGTCATCAACACGGGTATCGGCCGGCGGTCGTCTCTGGATGCCTACCACATCCGCCGCGGGGCCCTCACGTACAACATCCCCTACACGACGACGATCGCCGGGGCCAGGGCCGTCAGCGAGGCCATCGGGGCCCTCCAGAAGGAGGACTGGCAGGTGAGGCCATTGCAGGAGTACTACGCGGAGAATCAGGCGACAGGCATCAGGCGACAGGCATCAGGCACCGGCAAGAAAAAGCCGAAAGCCACCCCTGTGACAGGTACGGGAGCGAAACGCCGCAAGCCGCAAGGGAAAAAAGCGTAAAGCAGACCTTTGACAAGGTAAGGGTTCGGGTAAATCACGATGTTCAATGATTGGATGAATGAGGGCAAGCCCCGCGAGGAGTGCGGCATATTTGCCGTACACGGCCACGAGCAGGCGGCGAGGCTCACCTACTTCGGGCTCTTTGCTCTTCAGCACCGCGGCCAGGAAAGCGCCGGCATCATCACGGCGGACGGCAAGACGGTCTACGAGCACAAGGGGATGGGCCTCGTCTCCGAAGTCGTTCACGAGAGCAACCTGCAGAAACTACACGGCCACATGGCCATCGGTCATGTCCGCTATTCCACAACGGGCTCATCCACCCTGTCCAACGCCCAGCCGTTTCTCGTTCACCATGCCGGCGAGCCTTACGCCCTGGGCCACAACGGGAACCTCATCAACGCCCAGCTGCTTCGCTCCCAGCTCGAGAAGCAGGGCTCCATCTTCCAGTCCACCATGGACAGTGAGATCATCGTACACCTCATGGCCCATCATCTGCGCAATGGATTCGACGAGGCCCTCGTGAAGGCTCTCGGGAAGGTGAAGGGATCTTACTGCCTCGTCATGCTGACCAAGGACAAGATCATCGCCGCCCGCGACCCCCGCGGGTTCAGGCCGCTCGCCATCGGAAAGCTCGGCGAAGCAACCATCGTTGCCTCGGAGACCTGTGCCTTCGATCTGCTCGGCGCCACCTATGTGCGCGACGTGGAACCCGGCGAGATCGTCATCATCGACAACACGGGTCTCAAGAGCCTGAAACCGTTCCGGAAAGTCCGGCCCGCTCACTGCATCTTCGAGCTCGTCTACTTCGCACGGCCCGACAGCCACATCTTCGGCCAGAATGTCTACCTCTGCCGCAAGCGATTCGGCCACCAGCTCGCCAGGGAGTATCGTCCGGATGTGGACCTCGTCATGCCCTTCCCCGATTCGGGAAACTACGCGGCCCTCGGATACGCCGAGGAAAGCAGGCTGCCTTTCGAGATGGGAATGATCCGCAACCATTACGTGGGCCGTACGTTCATCCAGCCGTCTCAGGCGATCCGCGACTTCGGCGTCCGCGTGAAACTCAACCCCGTGAAACCCCTGCTCGAGGGAAAGCGCATCCTCATCGTGGAAGACTCCATCATCCGGGGAACCACGAGCCGCAACCGCATCCGCAACCTCCGCCAGATCGGCGTGAAGGAAATCCACATGGGCATCAGCTGCCCCCCGACCCGCAACCCCTGCCCCTACGGCATTGATTTCTCTTCGAAGGGGGAACTCGTCGCGGCCGAAAAAGGGGACGTCGACGCCATCGCCCGCTTCATCGGGCTGGACTCGCTCTACTACCTCAGTCTCAAGGGAATGGTCCAAGCCACCCAGATGGACCCCAAGAGCTTCTGCCTTGCCTGCTACTCCGGGAAGTATCCCCTCCCCGTCGAGGAAGAGCTCGACAAGTACTGCATGGAGGATCGGTTTAGCTGCGAGCCTCAGCAGGATGATCTCCCCTTTATTTCATGATCGTCAGTCAACCGTTCTGCCCCGCTGTTGCTTTGCCTCCAGCTTCAGGCATCATGACCACGAAGATCGGAAGATCAGAAGTCAGGAAGAGCGGATAGATAAGAAAGAATGATATCGACTCCGCTCTTCTGCTCTTCCGCGCTTCCTAACTTCCTGTGTTTCAGGACGCCTTGCATCTGGCCCCTTCTGACCCGCCCATGGGAGCCCACTGCTACGCATAAATTCCTGACCTTTCCACATCCCTGACGCATTGTTGTATTTTGTTGAGCGGGATGACTTTTTCGATTGCCTTGCAAGTCGTAATATTCCACCTGATTGTGTTCTTTTTTATTATATAAACAAATTTGTATAGGCATAGTAATATTATACACTATTGTCTATATAATCGCGGACTTGCTCTTTCTATCATCCCGATATCCATACATATTTACGGTGGCCGGGGAATTGCAAAACCCCTTGCAACTCTTTGAGGGGGAAGGGAAAACATGGTGAATCAAATCAACTCGGGTGATACGGCCTGGATCCTGGTGTGCTGTTCTCTGGTGCTCTTAATGACACCGGCCCTTGCGCTTTTTTACGGAGGCATGGTCCGCAGGAAAAACGTACTTTCCACACTGACCTTGAGTTACGTCTTCATGGCCCTGATCGGGGTGCAGTGGGTGGCCTTCGGCTATTCCCTTGCCTTCGGCACATCCATCCACGGATGGATCGGGGGGCTCAACTTCATCGGGTTTCAAGGGGTGGATGCTGCACCGAATCCTGACTACAGCAAAACGATACCCCAAAGTCTTTTCGCCGCCTTCCAGATGATGTTCGCAGTCATCACGCCGGCATTGATCACCGGCGCCTTTGTGGAGCGGGTCAAATTCAAGAGCTTTCTGCTCTTCAGCCTGCTCTGGGCGACACTGGTCTATGACCCCCTGTGCCACTGGGTCTGGGGACAGGGCGGCTGGCTGAAAAACCTGGGTGTCCTGGATTTTGCCGGCGGGACGGTGGTGCACATTGCAGCCGGTTTCTCGGCCCTGGCCTTTGCAATGGTGATCGGGCCGCGCAAGGGCTTTGGAAAGTCCCCCATGGAGCCCAATAACATTCCGCTTACTGTGCTGGGAGCGGGGCTTCTGTGGGTGGGCTGGTTTGGCTTCAACGCAGGCTCTGCCCTGGCTGCAAACGGTGTGGCCGTGAATGCCCTTCTGACGACAAACACGTCTGCAGCAACGGCAGGGCTTGTCTGGATGTTCCTCTCCTGGCTCGACGGCCGGCCCAGCACCCTGGGAATCGCCACGGGAATGGTCGTCGGTCTGGCGGCCGTGACTCCGGCGTCAGGCTTCATCACGCCTATGGCATCCATGGTCGTCGGAGCCGTGGCGGCGCCGCTCTCGTACTATGCGATGCGTTTCCGGGACCGCCGCAAGCTCGATGAGTCCCTGGATGTGTGGGCCTGCCATGGGGTCGCCAGCACCTGGGGCATGATCGCAGCCGGCCTGTTTGCCACGGTGGCCGTCAACAGCGACGGCGCAAACGGTCTTTTCTTCGGCAATCCCGGTCAGATCGGCATCCAGATCCTCGCCGTGATCGTCACCATGGTATTCTCCTTCTCGATGACCTATGTGCTGGCCAAGGCGCTGAGCGTAAGCATCGGGCTGCGGGTCAGCCCCATGGAGGAGGAAGTGGGGTTGGATATCAGTTCCCACGGGGAGAGATCCTATTCGTAACCCGAGCATGCCCGGAGGCAGCTGCCATCGCAGATCATCGATCCTAGAACTTGGAGATTGAGCCATGCTGAAAAAAGTCGAAGCCATCATTCGTGAAGATAAGGTCAACGATGTCAAGGACGCCCTTGCCGAAATCGGCATCATGGGACTGAACATCTTCGAGGTCCGTGGTCACGGCCGCCAGGGAGGCATCCAGCTGGTAGGACGCGCGGGAACCTACCAGGTCAATATGCTCCCCAAAATTCAGGTCAATATCGTCTTGAGCGACCGCAACCTCGAGGCTGCCATCGAAGCCATCCTCAAATCGGCCTACACCGGAGAGCCCGGCGACGGTCTCATCTTTGTCTCACCCGTCGATGAGGTGATCCGCATACGGACGCGTGAACGCGGTCAGGATGCCATGATGTATCCCGGCGACATTGATGAGCGAAAAAAGCGCAGCACAGACTGAACTGCATCTCGCGGGATAGGACCATTACTTTGCGGGCAGGGCCGGAAACGGCCCTGCTTTTTTTTAATCGAACCAGCCGCCGCTTTCACAACAGGATCAAGCACCCGCGTTCGGGGTAGACGCCCCGCTGCTCAAGCATGGATCCCCGCTGAATATTTGATGTTTATCGGACCAGGATAATCTCAAGTATGCGTCATTAATGATCAATCTGCAGACATCGCGACACATTATCTCAATATTGTACTATCCTCATTTATAATTACATATATGTGTTTTATAAATATAATATATACATATATGTATTATTATAACTGGCAATTTATAATCTGATATTTGTAATATACACATAATATCATATACTTATGCAATATTTTTTGTATGGCACCCTTATTGCTCTCTCATCGTTCATCGATTTTACAAATTCATTTCAGGAGGTCACTACCATGAACTCGGGTGATACCGCTTGGGTGCTCACATCTTCGGCACTCGTTCTTCTCATGACCATTCCCGGTCTGGCATTCTTTTACGGCGGACTCGTGAGGAGAAAAAACGTCCTGTCTGTTCTGATGCAGTGCCTCATCATTCTCTGCGTCATTACGCTACAATGGGTTCTTTTCGGTTACTCCCTGACATTCGGACCCGACACGGGCCAGGGGATCATCGGCGGGCTGGACTGGGCAGGCCTGCGGAACGTGGGGGGGCAACCCAACACCGATTACGCGGCTACGATTCCGCACTATGCCTTCATGATCTTCCAGTGCATGTTCGCGGTGATCACGCCGGCGCTGATCATCGGTACTTATGCCGAACGCATCAAATTCCCGGCGTTTCTCGCTTTCACGGTTCTCTGGGCGACCTTCGTGTATAACCCCCTCGGACACTGGGTCTGGGGAATGGGCGGGTGGCTCAGGGATCTGGGCGCGCTCGACTTCGCCGGCGGGATCGTGGTCCATACGAGCTCGGGGGTGTCGGCGCTGGTGCTCGCGCTGCTGATTGGACGCAGGATCGGTTTCGAGAAGAGAACTTTCGCCCCCCACAACCTGCCCTTCACGGTCATGGGAGGCGCCCTTCTGTGGTTCGGTTGGTTCGGGTTCAATGCCGGAAGCGCCCTGGCCGCCAACGAACTGGCCGCCAATGCCTTCGTCACGACGACGGTCGCCACGGCGGCTGCCGGGTTCACCTGGGCCGTCATCGAGTGGATGACGCACAAGGCCCCCACGGCCCTCGGGGCCATATCAGGCGCCGTCGCGGGGCTGGTCGCCATCACGCCGGCCTGCGGTTTCGTAAACCCCATGAACGCCATCTTCATCGGCATGATCGCGAGCGTCTTCTGCTACATTGCCATCGCCAAGGTGAAGTCCTTCTTCAAGTATGACGATTCGCTCGACGTCTTCGGGATCCACGGCGTGGGCGGCATCTGGGGAACGCTGGCCGTGGGGCTCTTCGCCGAGAAGGCCGTCAACGAGGCCGGCGCCAACGGGCTTCTGTTCGGCAACGCCCAGCTCTTCCTCGTGCAGTGCATGCTGGTGGCCGTGACGGTGGTCTTCGCGGCAGCCATGACCTGGGTCATCTTCAAGCTCGTCGACGCCCTGATGTGTGTCCGCGTGGCGAAGACCGATGAAATCGTGGGGCTCGACCTCACCCAGCACAGCGAGTCGGCTTACACGCTGGTCGACTAGGAGGAACGAACTCATGAAATACATCATTGCCATCATCAAACCCCACAAGCTCGACGACGTGATGAAAGCGCTCGAAGAGGTCGACGTGAACCTGATGACCGTTTCCAATGTGCTCGGCAGGGGCCGGCAGATGGGTGTCACGGAGGTCTACCGGGGAACAAAAGAGGTGGGAAGCCTCCTGAAGAAGGTGAAGATCGAGATCGCCGTCAACGAAGACTTCGTGGAACCCACCGTCCAAGCCATCACCAAGGGCGCCCGCACGGGCGAGATCGGCGACGGCAAGATCTTCATCCTGGAGCTGCCCGAGGTCATCCGGATCCGCACCAGCGAGCGGGGCGGCCTGGCAATCGGATAAAAGACAGGCATCAGGCTAAGGGCTTCAGGCATCCGGCGAAGAGACGCACCTCCTTCGCCGGGTGCCTGGAGCATAGTGCCCAATGCCACATTCGATGGATTGAACATGAAACACGGAAAAGCGGAGAAACTGACCGTCAATCTGAAAGCACGCGTGAATGCCTACGAACGGGCGTTGGTCCTGGAAGCTTTGAAGACGGCAAGAGGCAATCAAAGCCACGCGGCAAAGATTCTCGGCACATCCCAGCGAATCGTAAATTACAAGATACGGAAATACAGCATTGACACAGGCCAGTTCCGGTAAATTCGTATCCCCCCCGGAGGCCCATCGCCGGCCATCGCGGGGGGGGGGGAGGCCTTTGCCTCCGCCCCCGCGCTGCGTTCTCGACGATTTTGTACACTGCGTTTCAGGTTATACACTTTTGTATTGATTTGCAGCCTTTTTCGGCATCCCTATCGTGTAATTACTGCATGATATCAAACAGTTAAAAACCACTGTTGCACTGGCATCCCTATTGCTGAAGGATCATTGAGACCTGGGCTGTGGCTCCCGTGACGGGCCCTGTAAAAGGTCGAGCAGCTGGCACGGAAAGGTCAATGGGATGGACGCAGGTGACACCGCCTTGGGGTATCTGATCTGTGCCTGGGCGGGGCAAATAGCTGTGTAAATCCTGCCAACGGGTGTATAAAGGTGACAGTGATGCCGGGCGGTCCTCCAACCGTCCAGGCGCTCTGTTTCTGCGATGGGTCCGCGTTTATTTTAACAACGGAAGGCGGCGTGAGGATAGCCATGGTAAAGGCGATCGTGACGGGCGTCAGCAGCAAGATGGGCGACAGGCTGGTGCAGTTCGTGTATGAAGCGGACGGCATCGAGCTCATCGGCGCCGTCGATCCGAAAGGCAGCTCCGCCATCGGTCAGGATGTCGGGGAATATCATCACAAAGGTTTCTTCGGCGTGCCGATTGCCGGGGACCTCAGAGACTGCATCAAACACAGCTGCGTCGTCATCGATTTCACGGAGAAGGAGTCTTCCCTGGCCCACCTCACGATCGCGGCCGAGCACAAGACATCGATGGTCATGGGGACCATGGGGTTCATGCTCGACGAGATGGAACGGATCCGCGAGCTGACGAAGAAGACACGCTGCGTCCTTGTGCCGAACGTCAGCCCTGCCCTTTTCAGTGAGATGGGCGCCGGGGTGGAACTGATCTATCGCTCCTTCATCCGCGATACCTTCGCCCGCGAGGCCATTGCGGCAGCCAAGTGGATTGTGAAGCAGAAGAACGGGTTGTACGACATGCAGGACGTCCTCGGATTGAAGTAGGCTCGTGAAAAACTGGTGATTGTTGCGTAATTGTGCTGCGGCGTACAATGATTCGCTCCTCGCCCTCGCGCGCCATCATTCAGTATTTTTGACGAGCCTTCGGTCCCCCATACAATATCGCGTACCCGTTTTTAATTACTTCAAAACAACCGAAATTACTCAAATTACCAATTATAGGATGCTTCTAACGGAGGGTCGAATGCCCGCTTTGCCCAAGCAGCCGCTCATCTATGAGATCAACACCTGGGTCTGGCTCGCCGAACTCAGCCGCAAGTACAAAAGCCCCATCACGCTGTCCAGCGTTCCGCCCGAGGAATGGGAATCCATCGCCGCATTCGGATTCGATGCCGTCTGGTTGATGGGTGTCTGGCAGCGAAGCCCGGCCGGCACGAGACTCGCACGGGGCCTTGCACCTCTTCTCGAGGAATACCGTAACGCACTTCCCGATTTTACCCCTGACGACATCCCCGGATCCCCTTACTGCATCCGGGATTACTGCGTTGACGAGCGACTCGGGGGTCCCGAGGGCCTCTACAAAGCCCGCAGGGCCCTTGCCGATTGCGGGCTCGGCCTGATCCTGGATTTCGTTCCAAATCACGTAGCCCTGGACCACGACTGGATCCGCGAGCACCCCGAATTCATCATCCAGGGAGATGCCACGGACCTGATCCGGGCTCCGCGGGAGTTCTTCCAATCCGGCGGGAGTGTCTTTGCCTGCGGCCGGGACCCCAACTACCCTCCCTGGGCGGACGTCGCCCAGCTCAATGCCTTTCATCCCGGCTTGAGGGAAGCCGCCGTCGGCACCCTTCTGGGTATCGCGAGCCAGTGTGACGGGGTTCGCTGCGACATGTCCATCCTGCTCATCAACCGGATCTTCCGCAAGACCTGGGGAAGCCGCGCCGGCAGAGAGCCGCAAAGCGAATACTGGGTGGAAGTCATCGAGGGTGTCCGAAGGCGCTACCCGGACTTTACATTCATCGCCGAGGCGTATTGGGACCTGGAGCGTGAGCTCCAGCAGCAGGGCTTCGATTATTGCTACGACAAGCGCCTCTACGACTGTCTAATCCACGAGTCGGCCGACAAGATCCGGCTTCACCTTGCGGGAGACCCGGAAGTTCAGCACGGGCTCGTCCGATTCATCGAGAATCACGACGAGCCGAGAGCCGCGGCGATCTTTGATCCGCAGAAGGCCAGAGCTGTGGCAGTGGTCATCGCCACGCTTCCAGGGGCCAGGCTGTTTCACGACGGCCAGCTCGAGGGGCGCAAGATGAAACTGCCCGTCCAGCTCGGGCGCCAACCGGAGGAATCGCCGGACCTCGAGCTCCGCGGATTCTACAGGATTCTGCTGGATTCCGTAAGGGATGCGCAATTCCGGGAGGGAGCATGGAAGCTGTGCGAACTCTCCGGCTGGCCGGACAATGAAAGCTTCTTAAACCTCGTGGCGTGGAGCTGGGCCGGCAACGGCAAGCATCACCTGGTTGTCGTCAACCTGGCGGAAAGGCATTCCCAGGGACGCGTTCGAATGCCGGGACTGCAGCTTACCGGGCGATCCTGGCGTCTTGTCGATCTTCTGTCAGGGGATGTCTTCGAGCGGGATGGGGACGAGATGACCGACCCAGGTCTGTTTGTGGACTTGAAACTTGGGGATATCACTTCCTTGAATTTAGCGCGCATGGCGCAAGGTGACAGGCGTCAGGTATCAGGTGACAGGTAAAAGATCAATCAACAGGATGTTCCTGTTACCTGTTACCTGTTACCTGTTACCCGCTTCTACCAGACTTCCCTTACCTTCACGCCGTTTCCGGAGAGGTACTCCTTCAACTCGGCGATCGTGTAAGTCCCGTAGTGCACGATGGAGGCGATGAGGGCCGCATCGGCCTTCGCCGTCGTCAGCACATCCAGCAGGTCTTCCTTCCTGCCGGCCCCTCCCGAGGCGATGACGGGAATCCTCACATTCGTCGTGATCAGGTGGGTGAGTTCCAACTCGTATCCCTCCTGGGTCCCGTCGGCGTCGATGGAATTCAGGCAGATCTCCCCTGCCCCGAGATTCTCGGCCTCCCGGGCCCACCACAGGGCGTCGATCCCCATGTACTTCCTGCCGCCCTGGATGACGATCTCGTAGCCCGAGGGGATCTTCGCGCTCTTCTCGACTTTTTTCACATCCATCCCCAGGACGACACACTGGCAGCCGAAGGCAACGGCGCCTTCGCTGATGATCTTCGGATTCTCCACGGCGCCGGAGTTGACGCTGACCTTCTCCGCGCCTGCCAGGATGACGCTGCGCATGTTCTCGAGGGTCCGGATCCCCCCGCCGACGGAGAAGGGGATGAAGATCGTCTCGGCCACCCGCTTCACCACGTCGATCATGATGTCGCGGCCCTCCGATGAGGCGGTAATGTCATAGAAGACGATCTCGTCGGCTCCCTGCTCGTAGTATTGCCGCGCCACCTCCACGGGATCGCCGATGTCGATGTTGCCCTTGAACTTGATCCCCTTGGTCAGCCTCCCGTCTCTCACATCCAGGCAGGGGATGATCCGTTTACTGAGCATAGTTCCCATCCCAGCGACTGAAGTTTTCCAAAATCCGCAGTCCGAAACGGCCGCTTTTCTCGGGGTGAAACTGGACCGCCACGAGACTGCCTCGCGATACGGCGGAGGCGAACCGGATGCCGTACTCCGTCTCCCCGACAATGCCCGACCCGTTCGAGGGCGCCGGGTAGTAGGAGTGCACGAAGTAGAACTCGGCGTTTCCGGGGATGCCCTCAAACAGCGGGTGATTTCCCCTGAACTGAACACGATTCCAGCCCATATGCGGGATTTTGAGGGGATCGCCTGTCTCCTTCATGCCCTCGGGAAAACGTTTGACGCCGCCGGGGATGATTCCCAGGCAGGTCGTCCTGCTGTCCTCTTCGCTGTACTCGAAGATGACCTGTGTGCCCAGGCATATCCCGAGAAGGGGTTTTCCCGATTTGGCGATCTCGCGTATACATTCATCCAGTCCCGATTCGCGGAGATTCCGCATGGCCTCCCCGGCGGCGCCCACCCCGGGGAAAATCACCCGATCGGCCCGCAGGAGTTCATCGGCGCGGTCCGTGATTACACAGGCAACCTTCAGGCTCTGGAGGGCACGGGCAACGCTCGTCAGGTTGCCTGCCCGATAATCGACGATGGCTATCATCAATCACTCGAATCCGATTTTTTTGATTTCGCATGATAGCTCAAATGCCCGCGAAAAGCAATGTTTGCGGGCATTTTCGGCAATATTTTCCTTGACCGTCCCGCATCCGGGGTATAAATATTGTAACAGGGATTCTCACAAGGCATCCTGATCCACCGTATCCATTACCAGCTTTTCGACACCTTTTC
>CAVPJD010000004.1:0-48330 GCA_963705165.1 uncultured delta proteobacterium
ATCGGCGCCGAGACTGCCCTTGCCCAGATCATCCGCCTTGTCGAGGAGGCCCAGGGCTCCAAGGCGCCCATTCAGCGGATCGCCGACCGCGTGGCCGCCGTCTTCGTGCCCGCCGTCATGGCCATCGCCGCGATCACCTTCATCGTCTGGGCTTTCTTCGTCCCGGACCCCGTCTTCACGCGGGCCCTGCTCAACTTCGTCTCCGTCCTCATCATCGCCTGCCCCTGCGCCATGGGACTGGCGACACCGACGGCCGTCATGGTGGGAACGGGGATCGGCGCCGAGAAGGGGATTCTCATCAAGGGGGGCGAGAGCCTGGAGAAGGCTCACCGGCTCACCATGATCGTCTTCGACAAAACGGGGACCCTCACCGTGGGCGAGCCCCGCGTGACCGACATCGTCACGGCCCCCGGCATGACGAAGAGCCACGTGCTCCGGATCGCCGCCTCCGTGGAGGATTTGTCGGAGCATCCTCTTGCAAGGGCCATCGTCGAGAAGGCGAGGGACGAGGGAATCCGTCCGGAGCCCGTCGAGGGTTTCGAGGCCCTCTCCGGTCTCGGTGCAAGGGCCGTCCTCAACGGCGCACCGCTTCTTCTCGGCAATCAGAAACTGATCGAGCAGGAGCAATTGAGTTTCAACGGCCTTGCTGAAACGGGTATGCGGCTTTCCTCGGAGGCCAAGACCTGCGTCTACGTGGCCGAGGGGGGAGCGGTGGCCGGCATCATCGCCCTGTCCGATGTCGCGAAAGACACGGCCGCTGAGACAGTGAAGGCCCTCAAAGAGATGGGTCTCAAGGTGGCCATGATCACAGGAGACAACGAGGGCACCGCCCGGGCCATGGGCACTATCCTCGGCATCGACCGGGTGCTCGCCGAGGTCCTGCCCGGCGGGAAAGCCCGGGAGATCAACCGTCTGATGGCCCAGGGCGAGATCGTGGCCATGGTGGGCGACGGGATCAACGACGCCCCGGCACTCTCGGCCGCCGACATCGGCATCGCCATCGGAGCGGGGACCGACGTGGCCATCGAGGCCTCCGACATCACCCTCATCCGCGACGACCTGCGGGCCGTGCCCGAGGCTATCAAGCTTTCCTTCCGGACCATGCAGACCATCCGGCAGAATCTCTTCTGGGCCTTTATCTACAACGTCATCGGGATCCCCATCGCCGCGGGCATCCTCTACCCTTTCTTCGGGGTCCTGCTCAACCCCGTCTACGCCGCCATCGCCATGGCGCTCAGTTCGGTGTCCGTCGTGACGAACTCGCTGCGGCTGCGATGGTCCTGAAGGCAGTGGTCAGTGTTCAGTGGCCAGTGATCAGTGCAAAGAAGTGACGTGTAAGATGTGCTTGAGTGTTTGAGTGTCTGGGTGAAGAGAGAGATTCAGGAATCCTGACTCGGGATAAAAATGGGGATGGGGTAAAAAAAGTTCTCGCCCAATGCAGTTAAGGCGGGGACTGCACAGGGCGAGGAGGAAGGGGAGGGAAACTGTATGTCGATATCCTCACAACAGTCTGTAAGGATAAGCGCGTTTCGTCCACATACTCGTCGGATATTCGGCCTGGAGCCGCTCGTAAGCCATTTTGAGGGGTTTCGCGTCGTGCGTGTTCTTGTACTCGCTGACCCCCTTGAAATACAGCGCTTCTGCCGTTGAGTCGCTTCGTGGAAACTCCTTCACAATATTTTCAAAATACTTCAAGGCCTCGCCGATTCGTTCGGCATCGAAATGAACCTTTCCGATCCCGAGCATGAGCGAAGGGATCAACTCCTCCGGCGGCAGGAATCCGACCGTCCGGTGATGCTCCTTGCCCCCGCCGTTTATTGTAATGAGCGTCGGCGTCCACTTGACGTTGTAGTCATCCGCCATCGGTTTCGCGTCAAATGACAGTTTCAGCGGAATAACGTTTTTCCCGATAAAATCGACCACCTTTTCATCTGGATACGTCACGGCATCCATCTGTTGGCAGCCTATTCAAGCCGGGTTGTGAAAGAATAGCAGAACGGACTTCCCCTCGGAGCCTGCTCGCTCCAGGGCTCTTTTCAAGTCTGTCTCCCACTGAATCTTTCCCGACAAAGGAATCTCCTTTGACTCATCAACGTTAAAGAACAGGGACAGTTTCCATACAAAGACTAAGCAAGCGTTCTGCCAGGGATGAGATTCATCCCTTTTTCGTCCAAACCCATCGATTATAAAGAATAATATTTAATCATGCCCGGCAGGCCGAAGACAGGCGGCAGCGACAGAATGTCACCGCCCGGCTGCAATGAGCCCCTCGGCATCAAGAGGTCATCCCCCGGAAGTTCCGAAAACAGGACCTTCCCGGGGAGCGACCCTTTTGTCATCCGTTTACGACATTAATGTCATGTTTTTCTACGACTGGGCGGGGGCGATGCAATCCAGCGCGTCGTGGCCGGCGCTGTTCACGATGGGGGTTACGTCGAAGGCATCCATTTCTTCGGCCGGATAGGGCGCCAGCAGGGCTTGGAGCCTCTCGCGACTGCCTTCTCCGGGATCGAGCCAGCGATCCTCGACACCCTCGGGCAGGATTACGGGCATACGGTCGTGGATGGGCCGCACGATCTCGTTTGCCTCGGTCGTAATGATCGTGCAGGTGCGGATCTCTCTTCCGCCAGGGTCCTTCCAGCTTTCGTAGAGGCCAGCGAAACCAAACGCTTTTTTAGATTTCAGAAAAATATAGACGGGCACCTTGCGCTTTCCCGCCGGGCGCCACTCGTAAAACCCGTCTGCCACAACGAGACAGCGGCGCTTCGCAAAGGCGCTGCGGAAGCTGGGTTTTTCGGCCACCGTCTCGGCGCGGGCGTTGATGAGACGGTTGCTGATGGCGGGATCCTTCGCCCAGAACGGGATGAGGCCCCACCGGAGGGGCTCGATGCGGTTTTCCCCGTCACGGACGACGCAGAGGACTTCCTGGCCCGGCGCGATGTTGTAACGGGGACGAAGATCCGGGGGCGCCTTGGCGTGAAACCGCTCGGTGACGGCGACAAAGGGACTCACGAGGGTAAACCGTCCGCACATCTTTCCACCCCTAAACCAGTTAGATGCTGCAGCTTATTCGTTGATTGCCACGCAAAGCGATATGAATGTGAAGTCAGGAAGTGAGGAAGAGCGGAAGTTCGGAAAAAATTAGAATCCGGTCCGCTCTTCTGCTCTTCCGCTCCTCCGATCTTCGCAGCCTTGATACTGGGAGATGAACTCAAGCACCCCCGGTCACCAGACTCTCATTCGTCCATCAGGTAGATCATCCGATACTCATGATACATGCACCGGTCCTGAACGAATACGATTTCATTCTCCTCTGCGAGTTTCCGGGCCTCCTCGTTGCGGATCCCCTGCTGGAGCCAGACAACGGAGATATCGCCTCGTTCTTTTTTTCGCGCCACGGCCTCCTTGACGGGTTCCAGTGCATCCTCGGAGCGACGGAAAACCAGGACGACATCGATCCGCTTCGGGACCGACTTCAGGTCGGGGTAGCTCTTGCGCTTCAGGATCACTTCTCCGGTAGGGTTCACGGGGATGATGTCGTAACCCTTTTTGGCCAAGTACTGGGGTACCCAGTAGGCCGTCTTGCCCGGATCTTTCGACATCCCGTAGACGGCGATGTTTCGGTACCTTTCAATAATGTTCCGAATCGTCACGCCGGTGGTCATCGATCACCTCCTGCCAGGTTGCACATTGACCCTACCACAACCCGAAGGACCGGAAAAGCAATCCCTCTTCTTTCATCACGATTCCTGACGCCCGGAGCCTGATGCCTGCGTCTAGTCCACCCTCACGTGCTTCCACCGCCCGCCGCGGAACCGAAGGGCCATGAGAAAGGCGTAGCACATCATGGATACGACCATTGAGACCCAGACACCGGTGGGTCCGTAGTCCAGGGTGATTGCCAGGAGATACGCAAGCGGCAGCCGCACCCCCCACATGCAGGCCACGATGATCCACATCGTGGCCCTCGTGTCGCCTGCACCGGTAATTGCCCCGGAGAGGATGGTCCCCAGGGCAAGGAAGGGTTCCGACACCATGTTGATCCGCAGGTAGTTGGCCGTCTCGGCGAGAACCTCCGGTGTCCGGGCCAGGATCGACGCAAAGGCCTCGGCCCAGATAAAGACGGGGACGGCAAGCCCGCCGAGCAGGACCATGCCCGCCCCTGCCGTCTTCCAGCCCAGCTTTTCGGCCCGCCCGGGGTCGCCTGCGCCCAGGTTCTGCCCGGCAAGGACCGAGGCGGCCATGTTGAGGGCAAAGGCGGGCAGGAAGATGATCGCCTCGATCCTGAGGCCGTTGGTCAGGGCGGCGAGTGCCGTAATGGTTCCCTCGCCAAGGCGCGACAGGATATTGTAGAGCACGATGCTCCCGGCCTGCCAGGCTACTTGCAGGAAAACCGACGGCCAGCCGATGTCAATGATCCGACCGATGGTGGGGAAGCTGACGCTCCACGGCTCGGTAAAGACTCCCCTCCAGCGCTTCGTGGCCAGCAGGGCCACGCTGATGATCATCCCTGCCGTGAAGGACGAGGCCGTGGACACCGCGATGCCCCGGTACCCCATCTCCGGGAAGGGCGGAATCCCGAAGACGAGTGCGAAGTCGCCCGCGATGTTGACCAGGGCCACGAAGAACATGGTGAGCAGGGGCTTCTTCACGTCGCCTGCCGCGCGGAAGACGGCATTGACGATGATGAGAAGGTAGTTCGGCCCGAGGGCGAAGGCGAAGATGCGCAGGAAATCCTCCGCCACGACGCGGATCTCCCCGGGCATGCCGGCCAGGGCCACGATCTCGCGGCAGTAGAGTATCGTGGCGGCGGTGATGAAGACGGCCACGGCAACCCCGAAAATAAGCGATTGCCGGGCGATCTCGACGGCGCGACCGGCATTCGAGGCTCCGACGGCACGCGACACCATGGCAATCGTACCGATACCGATGGCGTTTGCGACAATGATGACGATGAAGAAGAGCTGGGAGACAAACCCGATGGCCGCCTGGATGTCCGGGCCGATGAACCCTGCCACGTAAAGATCCGCCAGGCCCACGAAGAAATTGAAGACCATGATGAAAAAGGTGGGCCAGGACAGATGCCAGATGTTTTTCCAGAGGCTGCCCTGCGTCAGCTCCGATGGACGATGCTCGCCGATGATTGGTCACTCCCATGAAGTTGTTCGCCCGGACCCGTCATGATCCGGATATCAGATTAACATAACCCTGTAGCCCACGTCATTCAACGGAAAATCCCCCTCCTTCCCCCTTTACAAAAGGGGGATGCAAGGGGGATTTTTCCTTCTTTCCTCGTGCCTCGATCCTCGAACCTCGATCCTAATAGCGGAACAATGCCGTCACCGGTTCGCCATCGGGCATGGCGTCCCGGCCGATGGCGTAGACCTTCCCTCCTCCGCCCAGGGTCTGGATGGCGGCGAAATCGATCAGGTCTTCATCGCCCGTTTTGGCGCCCGCGTGCAGGACGACCTTATCGGTCTGCGGGTTGAACGTGCCCCATTTTTCCTGGCCCACCTCTACGAAGAGATACCCGATGCGACCGTGATGGGCGGCCGGAACGATCTCCTCGAGATTGTTCGAGGCGAGTCCCGTCCCGATGGATTGCCGGTAACGGACCCTGGCCTCCTCCTGCTCTTTGCGGAACCAGGGCTCGGCAACGGGCCAGGCCAGGGCCTGGAGATCTTCGGCGCTCATCTGGTCCGGGTTTCCGTTGATGGCGGTCTCGAGCAGGTACGGGTAGGCGTTGGCCTCCCGATACATGGCGAATATGTAATCGACACCGGCAAAAACCAGGGGTGCCCGCTCCTCTTTGAGGTATGGTTTGAGGCCTTTCTCGACCTGCTGCAGGTAGCGCAGAATATTTTCCTTGCCGTAATCGGTCCAGGAGCTGGACCCTTTCTGCCCCGTTGCGCCCGCCACGCCAGGCCGGATCCGAAGCTGCTTTTCGTAGACGTCGTACTTGAGGACCTCGTCGATGTTGCGGGGAACGCCCTCGGGCCGGGTCTCCTTCACACTGTAGCGCGAGCAATCCAGCAGACGAATGTCTTTCTGGCTCAGTGCGAGCACATAGAACCGGCCCTCCGTGTTGAACAGGGGCAGCAGGGGCTTTACATGGAACCGCTCGGCCAGGACGACGGACGGCTGGAAGTCCACGGGAAGCTGGTAGTGCCGGAAGAAATCGGGGCAGAGGAAAATGGCCAGGCCGCTCGACTGTTGGCGCCAGAAGGGATTGTTTTTCACAAGGGCCTGGGCAGGCTCGAGCAGCGTTTCCACTTCGGCCGCCCTGCGGCCGCCGGTCACGAGCCGGTCTTCCGCTTCCTTGAGGAGATTCTTGAGCCGGATGGCGTTCTGCTGGACCTCCGCTCCGGCTTTGTGCGTGGGCATGTAGATGCTCAGGCAGGGCGCCTTCCCCTTCTCGATGAGAAGCCTCAGTTCGTCTTTGGAAAGCTCGTTCATAAACCCTCCATCAACCCATGGTTTGGATGTCCGCCGCCAGCCTATCCGCTCGGGGCTTCTCGCCCCGCCCGGACGGCAAGGGCGGCATCGGTGCGGTCCGTGATGATCCCTTCAATGCGGTCATCCTCCAGAAGCCGTTTCATCTGTTCCGTGTCGTTCACGGTCCAGACTGCGATTTTCTTTCCTGACTGGCTCATGCGTTCCAGCAACTCGCCTTCGGCCAGGTTCCGGGCCGGGATCAGCCAATCCGTATCCCCTTCCAGGATGGCCGTCGTGAGGGCCCCGGCATCCTTGAAGACCAACCCGGTTCTCACCCCGGAGCGGCACTGCTTGACCCTTGCAAGGCAGCCCGCGTGGAAGGAGCTGATGATGAAATCCCCCTCGGCCAGGGTTTGGCCGACGAGCCGGATGATTTCCCCCTCATAACCTTCCTCTTTCAACTCGATGTCGAGACCGATCTTTCCTCGCGTCAGGGCGATCACCTCTTCAAGCTCGGGGACATGAAAACCCAGGGTCCGGGCGGTCTCCCGGACCTCGGGGCAGGTCAGCTCGTTCAAGGATTTGCCTGCGATGTGCGCGTCGTGGTGGATGACGTAGCGTTTATCTTTCGTTCGTCTCACGTCGAACTCGATCATGTCCGCACGCAGATCGATCGCTTTCTGGAAGGCCTCCAGGGTGTTCTCCCGCGCCATGGAAGAGGCGCCCCGGTGAGCGATGATGAGCTTGTTCCTGCCGTGCAATGTGAAAGCCTTTCCCCGGGTCCGTCAACATCCCCGGAGGTGAGGCACTATTAACACGTGAAGTTAGGAAGCGCGGAGTCGATATCAATTCTCTTTGTCCTGATCCGCTCCTCCTCTCTTCCTATCTTTCGCTCTTCGCCGACTCGAAGCCATATGATGGTCATATAGCATCGAACGAGCAATGCCTCGCAGGATATACAGCCGGCACCTAGCCTCGGATCATGACGAGCATCATCTTGAACGGCCCCATCGCCTTGAGGGCGTGAGGCTCGTTGGCCGGCATGATGATCATCTCTCCTTTTTTCAGGACATGCGCATTGCCGGATATGATGACCTCCGCCGCCCCATCGAGCAGGCACACAAGGGCATCAAAGGGCGCCGTGTGCTCGCTCAACCCCTGCCCCTCATCGAAGGCAAACAGGGTGACCGTGCCGGTCTTCTTTTGGATGACGGCACGGCTCACGACAGAACCGGTCTGGTATTCGACCAGCCGGGCCATGTCGAGCACCTTTGCGGTGAGAGGTTCTTTCTTCTCCTGGATCGTGGTGACCATGATGAACGCTCCTTTCGGTGAGACAATCCCATCAAGGGACTGGGGAGAGAAAGGTTGGGGAGCGGCTGGATCTGGGTGTGTCCGGATGTTTAAAAATAACAGACCTCTGCAGGGATTGTCAAGCTTGAGGGACCTTTCACGCCGGCATCTCCCGAAAGGAAATGCGTGCAGTGGGTGGGAATGCCCCGAGAGACCGGAGGCAGACCATGAACTTCCGGAACGTAAACGGCTTTTCCAGGTAACCGTCTGCTTCGGGGGACCACTGCCGGTGCGCAACGACCCGACCGGCCGCCACCAGGATGATCACCATCATCTCCCCCAGGGAGGGAAGATTGAGCACGCTTCTCAGGATGGAATGGCCGGCCATGCCCGAAAGATCTTCATCCAGGAGCGCGAGGACGGGGGGCGAACGATGCTCCGGTTCACATGGCAAGCCCCGGCGTCGAAGAAAATCCAGGGCCTCGCAACCGCTTCTCACGACGTGAATCTCATTGACCGGCAGGTTTCGTCTCAGGACCCCCACCGTCGCCTCGGCACGCGCCTGCTCGAAATCGCCGAAGAGGATCTCGGCTACCCCGCCAGGGAGGCATTCCACCCTCCCGATGGCCTGTGACAAACGCCAGCGGCGATCGATGTCGCCTTCGATCAAGAGGATGTTCCCGGCCATCGGCTGTATCCTTCGAGAGGAAGTTACTCGGATGAGCCCCGGAATGGGTGAGGGGGTGCTTTTCCATTCCCCTGGACCCTATACCCTATACCCTGTACCCGGCCCCTTCTTCAGGCCGTTTTCACGGCCTGGGCGACGGCCTTGCCGAGTTTGGCGCAGGCCTCGAGGTCGGCCGGTTTCGGCTGCCACTTGGCTTTCACGCCGGGGCAGGCCAAGGGGATCTTGCAGCGCTGCAGGTGCTCCTCGATGACTTTCACCGACTCGCCGCTCCAGCCGTAGGAGCCGAAGGCCGCACCGATCTTGTTCTGGAACCGAAGCCCCCGCAGGTCTTCCAGGATCGGGGTGATCGTCGGAAGGACGCCCTGGTTCACCGTACAGGAGCCAATGATGACGGCCTTCGATTTGAAGATCTCCGTGATCACATCGTTGCGGTCCGTGACGGCCATGTGGAAGATCTTATAGGGCACGCCCTCGGCGGCAAGCCCGTCGCCCACGGCCTCGGCCATCCTGCGCGTCGCCTCCCACATGGTGTCGTAGAGGATGACGGCGGTTTTCTCGGGGGCCTGGGCCGCCCACTCCTTGTACTTTTTAACGATCTGCAGGGGGTCTTTGCGCCAGATGACTCCGTGGCTCGGCGCGATCATGTCCACGGGCAGGCCGAGCGCCAGCACCTCGTCGATCTTCTTCGAGACGAGCGGGCTGAAGGGGGTGAGGATGTTGGCGTAGTACTTGATGGCCTCCTCGTAGAGCTCCTCCTGGTCCACCTGGTCGTTGAAGCGAAAGGCCGTGGCGTAATGCTGGCCGAAGGCGTCATTGGACATCAGCAGGTTGCGGCCCGCCAGGTAGGTGAACATGCTGTCGGGCCAGTGGAGCATCGTCGCCTCGATGAAGACAAGCTCGCTTTTCCCGATGGGGATGCGGTCGCCCGTCTTGACGGCCCGGAACTTCCATGGCTGGTGGTAGAGCCCCTCGATGCTCTCCATGCCACGCTTGGACACGATCAGCTCGGCGTTGGGTACATGCTGCATGATGAGAGGGAGCCCGCCCGAGTGATCGGGTTCGGCGTGGTTGGCAACCACGATGTCGATCTTCGCCGGGTCGATGACGGCCTTGAGGTTCTCGAGCCACTCCTGCCTGAAGGGGGCCCATGTGGTGTCGACCAGAACGGTCAACTCGTCCCGGATCAGATAGGAATTATAGGTGGAACCGCGGTGGGTCGACAGCTCGTGGCCATGAAACTTCCGCAGGCCCCAGTCAACGATCCCCACCCAGTAGACATCTTTCATCAATTCTGTGACCATTAAAACCTCCCGATCCTGAAGAGTTTATTCTTTTTCTGATAAGCCAGTTTACCCCCCTGCCGCGCCAAAATAAAGGGGCAAAATGTCCCGCCCGGCTTGTGCAGCTATGTCGATAAATTTACTTGACATCTCGCTCCGGGTGTACTAGTCTGCCCGATACCTGACGGCGACAGCTAGCGAACCGGCAGGGTGCAGTAAGAGTTAGGGGACACGCAGTTTGAGATTGTTTGCCACCACACTCGTACGGGTCTGGTGGTTTTTTGATGATGGGCACCTCGGTGCAGATCGAGGTGCTTTTTTTCGGGGGGATCATCGAATCCCCCCGCAGCAGTTCTATAGGGAAAAAAGAAAGCAGGGTCATGCGTAAAGAAAGCATCCGAAATATCGCCATCATCGCCCACGTCGACCACGGCAAGACAACGCTCGTGGACTGCATGCTCAGGCAGAGCGGCATCTTCCGGGCCAACCAGGAACTCGTGGAGCGCGTCATGGACTCCATGGATCTCGAGCGCGAGCGCGGCATCACGATCATGGCGAAAAACACCGCCGTCTGGTACGGCACAACCAAGATCAACATCGTGGACACGCCGGGACACGCCGATTTCGGCGGCGAGGTGGAGCGGAGCCTCAACCTCGTCGACGGGGCGATCCTTCTGGTCGACGCCAGCGAGGGGCCCCTGCCCCAGACGCGCTTCGTCCTGAAGAAGGCCCTGGAGAAGTCGCTGCCCGTGATCCTGGTCATCAACAAGATCGACCGGGGAGATGCCCGCGTCGAGGCCGTCCTCAGCGAGGTCTACGATCTCTTCATCGATCTCGACGCCAGCGAGAAGCAGATCGAGTTCCCCATCCTCTACACGAACGCCAGACTCGGCGTTGCCCATCGGAAACCGGGGGACGACTCCGACACCCTGCTGCCCCTCTTCGAGACGATTGTCACCCACATCCCTGGACCGGAGGGCGATGACAGCGAGGTCCCGCAGTTTCTCGTGACAAACCTCGATTATGATTCCTACGTGGGCCAGATCGGCCTCGGAAGAATGATGAACGGCTCCCTTGAAATGAACCGGTCCTACACCCTCTGCGGCGCGGACCAGAATGTCACGGGCGTAAAATTCTCGGCCCTCTATACCTTCCACGGACTCAAGAAAAAGCCCGTCGATCGGGTCGAGGCCGGCGATATCATCGCCGTCTCCGGTGTGCAGAACATCAGTGTCGGCGACACGATTTCCTCGCTTGACAACCCGAAGCCACTGCCCCGCATCCGGATCGACGAGCCCACCGTCTCCATGATCTACTACGTGAACAGCGGGCCCTTCGCGGGCCGCGAAGGGAAATTCCTCACCTCGCGCCACCTGCGGGAGCGCCTCGAGCGGGAGTCCCTCCGCAACATCTCCATCCGGGTGACCCCCATGCCCGAGAGGGCCGATGCCTTCGAGGTGTGCGGACGCGGCGAGCTGCAGATGGCGATCCTCATCGAGACCATGCGCAGGGAGGGATACGAGTTCATGGTCTCCCGACCCACGGCCCTCACGAAGCGCGAAGACGGAAAACTTCTCGAGCCCATGGAGCGCCTGTTTCTGGACGTCCCGGAGGAGTTCACCGGTGTGGTGACGGAGAAGATCTCGACACGAAAAGGCCGGATGATGAACCTCGTCAACAAGGGCAGCGGCCGCGTCTATCTCGAATTCGTGGTCCCCTCGCGCGGGCTCATCGGCTTTCGCAGCCATTTTCTCACCGACACGAAAGGCGCCGGCGTCATGAACACCCTCTTCGAGGGTTACGACGCCTGGACAGGTCCCATCCCCCAGCGGGCCAATGGTACCCTTGTAGCCGACCGTGTGGGCCGGATAACGGGCTATGCCAGCTTCGCCATGGAGGACCGGGGGGAGCTCTTCCTGGATGTGGGAACGGAGGTCTACGGCGGAATGATCGTCGGCGAGCGCAATAGAACGGGCGATCTCGACGTGAACATCGTCAAGGAAAAAAAGCTCACCAACATGCGCAGTTCCAACTCCGATACGACCGTCACCCTGAGGCCGCACCGGCTTCTGTCCCTGGATCAGTCCATCGAATTCCTCTCCGAGGATGAACTGGTCGAGGTGACACCGGAACACATCCGCCTCAGGAAAATGGAACTCGACCCCGTCAAGCGCCTGTCCATCAAGCGCAAGGAAGGGCGGAAGGCCGAGGAATAATTCCTTCCTTGATTTCCCTCTCCCTGCAGAGATTTTCACCTTGCAGGCTCCCTCTCCCTTGAGGGGAGAGGGTCGGGGTGAGGGTGAATGATCCCATTCCTTTTTCGAGGGGATCCATGTAACGACTGAATGCATCAATCACTGAGGATTAAACATGTTTGTCTCCATCATCGGAACCGCGGCATCGGGTAAAACAACATTTTTCAAGGCACTCTCAGGTGCAAACGGCAACGGGGGGAACAACGGGCATCCCTCCGTCCGCATCGAAGTTCCCGACGAGCGGATCGATGCGCTGACGAAGATCTTCAACCCCCGAAAGACGACCTACTCACGCCTCGACGTGACGGACACCGTAGCCATCCGCGAAGGCGAGGTCAAAAACGAAACGCTGGATGCCAAATCCCTGCAGCAGATGCGGCAAAGCGACGCCGTTCTTCTGGTGCTGCGCCACTTCGACAACGGACACGCCGCCGATCCCGTCGGCGATTTTCAGCGCGTCCAGGAAGAGTTCATCCTGGCCGACATGGTCCAGACCGAAGGCCGCCTCGAGCGTCTGCGAAAGCAGAATGCCCTCAAGCCCCAGCCGGCCCTGCAGCAGGAGCAGGCGCTGCTCGAGCTGTGTCTCGGACACCTCGAGGCAGGCAGCCCACTGGCCACGCTGGCCCTGTCCTGCGAAGACGACAAGAAAATCCGCGGATTCCTGTTTCTTTCGCGCAAGCCCATGATGATCGTCGTCAACTGCGTCGAGGCAAGGCTCGCCGAGGCGGAGACCATCGCCTCGCAGCTTCGGGAGCGGCTGCCGGGGCACATCCCCGTGGTGGCCGCCTGCGGGCAGTTGGAGGCGGAGCTGACCGCCATGCCGCCGGAAGAGCAGGCGGAGTTCATGAACGAATACGGAATCCGGGAGTCGCTGCGCGGGCGGATCATCCGTCTTGCCTACGACACGCTGGGACTGATTTCCTTCCTGACCGTGGGAGAGGACGAGTGCCGGGCCTGGCCTGTCCGCAGAGGCATGAGCGCCCAGGAAGCGGCAGGCACCATCCACACCGATCTTTCCCGGACGTTCATCCGCGCCGAGACGGTCTCCTACGAAGACTTCATCCGGCTGGACGGTTTTGCGGGCTGCAAGAAGGCAGGCGTCTGGCGCCTCGAGGGCAAGGGCTACATCGTGCAGGACGGGGATATCATGTCCATCCGGGCGGGCAACTGAAAAAGGGGTTAGGGTACAGGGTCAAGGGGACAGGAAGAACCCGATTGCCGCGTTACTACCTTACTGACGCGGCTCGTCTGTGTGTGCGCGTTCCTGCGGTACCTGGCCGAGGAGAAGGTCGTCTCCCCGGAGATCTTCGTGCGAAGGATCCAGCTGAAGCTGCCCGAGCGGCTGCCGCGGGCGATGGCGCCCGAGGATACGGCCAAGCTGCTTTCAGTCATTGATAATCCCGAGGACCGGACGATGATCCTGGTCCTGCTTCGGACGGGCCTGCGGATTGGCGAGCTTCTGCACACCAGGGTGACAGACGTCAACGTCCGGGAGCGCCGCATCGAGATCTACGAGGCGGAGAAGAACCGGCTGGGCCGTGTGGTGTACCTGAGCGAGGATGCGCTTTCGGCGTTGGGGATCTGGATGAGCAAACGAAACGTCTTGAAGGAGTACCTGTTCTATGGACGTAGTGAGGATGGCCGGATGAGCTACAGCACGGCCCGGGCCCGGTTTGCCGGCTATCTCGGGAAGGCGGGGCTTGCAGATCGGGGCTATACGGTCCACACGCTTCGACACACCTTTGCGACGGAGCTTCTCAATGCCGGGATGCGCCTGGAGTGCCTGCAGGTGCTCCTGGGTCATCGAAGCATCGAGGAGACGCGGCGATATGCCTGCCTTACGGATAAGACACGGGAGGAAGAGTACTTCAGGGCCATGTCTGTAATCGAGAGGGGAAACGACGATGACGGATGCGATCATCCACTGGCGGCGCTATCTGAAGAGGCGCAACTGCTCGCCCAACACGGTTAAGAACTACCTGTGCGCGATCAGAAGCTTTGTGCTGTGGCTCGATGTGCCGATCGAGCACGTCACGCACTCCAAGGTCTCGCACTACATCGACGAGCTGATGAGGCGGCGCCTGAAGCCCAAGAGCATCAACTGCCAGCTCAACGTCATCCGGCAGTTCTATCACTTTCTGCGGGACGAGGGCGTCCTGGACATCGCAAACCCGGTGAAAAACACGCATGCCCTGAAGATGTCGCGGCCGCTGCCCCGGCACCTGAAGGACGAGCAGGTCGAGAGCTTCTTCCAGATCATCACTCGACCGCGCGACCGGGCCATGTTCATGCTGATGGTTCGCTGCGGGCTGCGGGTCGAGGAGGTCGCCCAGTTGACGCTCGGGGCTGTGGACTACAAACACCGGAAGCTTCTGATCGAGGACGGCAAAGGCGGAAAGGACCGCATCGTGTATTTGAGTCAGGATGCCTGCCAGGCGCTTGTGGCCTATCTTCGGGTGCGGCCCTCATCGCGAACTCGTCGGATCTTTCTCGTGGAGAAGGGCCCTTGCACGGGCCAGCCGATCTCGATTCGCGGCATTCAGAAGCGCATGGAGCACTATGGCCGCAAGACGAAGCTTCGCGTCTCCTGTCATCAGCTGCGCCACACAATGGCCACGCAGCTGCTCAATGCCGATGCCGACCTGTGCACGATCCAGGACCTCCTCGGGCACAGCAACGTCAAAACCACGCAACGCTACTGCAGGGTGTCAAACCTGAAAGTGCAGCGGGATTACTTCAAGGCCATGGAGGCGATCATGAGACAAAACATAGACAGCACTTGATGAACAGGAAAAAGGATGAGATGGTAAACAGGACTTAACAAACCAGAATCCGTGAGAAAAACAGACTTTGTTACGTATACACCTACGAGTCGATAGATTCATGAACCGGGAAAAACGAAAATTACCAGTTGAATGAGAGTAACGCCTGAATTAAGCCGCGCCGCGAAGCGGCGTCGGCTTGAATGAATTGTTAGGCCTACCTGCGACAGGCCTTTCTGTTGTTTGCACGGATAACTAGACCGTAAGAAATGAATTCAGGCGCAATCACATCTCGGCAAGCCACCAGCTGTTGCGCGGCACAGCCATTGACAATTCGCTGGATGCCCCAACCCATCACCGCCTCATCAGCGCGAACACACCCCAGCCTAGGTATTCACGCGTGTAAGCGGCGTAGCGCTCGGGTTCCGAGGTCAGTTTGGCTCGAACATCTTTCGCGAACTCGTCGTCGGGATTAGCTTCAAGCCATCTGCGCATGGTGAGCCATTTGGCCGCCTCGTATCTGTCCCAGCCGTCTTGGTCTGCCAAAACCATTTCCACGACGTCGTAGTCGAGGTGGCCGAAAGACGCGAGAAGTTCTGGAAGCATGAGAAAGTCGGAGATTGAGCCGGCAAGACACCCCTTGGCAACATCTTCCGTCGGCGGTAACTGCCGCCAGTAGGGCTCGCCGATGAGGATGATCCCTCCGGTGCGGAGGCTCTGCGCCAGAAGCTCGATAGTGCCGATGACTCCTCCAGCGATCCATGTGGCACCGAGACAGGCTGCCACATCGGCCTTCTCGTCAGAGACGTAGCCGGCAGCATCGCCATGGATGAACTTGACTTGATCGGCGACGCCGAGTTCTTCAGCGCGGAGTTTCGCTTGCTCGGTGAACAACTGGCTCATGTCGATGCCGGTGCCGATGACTCCGTAATCGCGTGCCCAGGTGCACAGCATCTCCCCCGAACCGCTGCCGAGGTCGAGCACTCGGCCCCCCGTTTCCAGACGCAGCGCCGCGCCGAGAGTGGCGAGCTTTTCGGGTGTGAACGGGTTATGGATGCGGTGAGCACTTTCGGTGATGTTGAAGATCCGTGGAATGTCCACTGCGGAAAATCTCCTTACGACAGTGTTTAGATGGATCATTGCTAATAACGTAAAAGATGCATTATTGCCGTATAATACTCAGAGGGGAAATCGACCTTTTCATATACATGTATTTGATATATCTATATAATCAATCTATCTCCTGTGCTTCAGTTGGAATGTTATCCGGATCTGGATAATATCCTAACCAATTTACCAGAGATTCTCCGTTCCATTCATGTCAAGGATTACGATTTGAAAGGTAGCATAAAATAATTAAAATGAAAAACAAGACTTCAGAAAGAGTCGATACCCGACTTGACATATCTTGTCAGGTCACGTGCTTGTCAGACCAGATTATCCACTTCGCGATGTTTGACATCCAGGGGGTTCAACCTTAAGTTGACCCTATGGATGCCTTGCGGATTCTCTTCAATGTTCTGCTCTTCACCGCTTCCCTCTTTGCGGCGGCGCTCGTCGTCGAGAAGATCTACGCGGGTCGCTGGAAGTGGGTTGCCTTCGGCATCCTGATGAGCTTCATTATCGGCTTTGCCCTGTTCCCCGGGACCCTGATTGCGGTCCTCGAGGCCCTGCCAGGCGGGCTGACACTCACCAACGCGTCAACGCTGATTCTTGGAGGGGTTGCGGCGGGCTTTCTCGCCACGGGCGTCTGAATCGTCTTTCGTATTCTTCAGGAGGTCTTCCTGAAGCTCTTCTCCCGGTAATTTGATTAGTGGCTTGTGGTTTGTGGCTGGTGAAAGACGTATCCAGGATTACATGACCCGATGTCTTCTCATTCACTGGTCACTAGTCACTGATCACGGCCGCGAAGCGGCCTGTTGGGCCAGGGTCCTCGACTGGGCGGGCGCGACGATCACCCCTTCGATTTCCAGGTCGACTTTCAGGCGCCGGGCGGCCGCCGCCGCAGCTTTCTTATTCGTGTAGGGGCCGGTCACGACCTGGTAGCGATCGCCCTTCTTCACCACCCTGGCCGGAATGGGCGGCCCCTGGTGGTTCAGCACGGCGGCCAGCCTCCTAGCGTTGAGCTCCCCGATCATTTCATCGGCGCGGACGTACCAGGCCCCGGGCTTCATCGCCGGGACCCGGGGCTGGCCGGTCAGTTGGGCAGGCCGCTGGACCTCCACGGCGGAGGCGATCATGCCTTCGAGCCCGCCGCCGCTTTCCAGGATCGGGACGGGGATGCCCCTGGCCTGCGTCACGGTTTCCTCCACGCGCTTCCAATCGAGCCGGCGCGTCTCCTTCTTCTCGATCTCCTTGAGCCGCGCGAAGAGCCTCTTCTTCACGTCCGGGGCATTCAGCTCCTCCTGGGGGGTGTGCGCCTCCAGGTAGAGCATCCCACCCGCGCGGCCGACCAGGTAGGGCTGGTTCACCACGTGCACGGACGTCTTCACGGGCACGGCCCGGTAGAGCTTCTCCACATCCTCCGGGTAGAGCCGGATGCATCCGTTTGTCGCCCGAAGCCCGATGCTGTAGGGCTTGTTGGTCCCGTGGATCACGTAGCTCGCGCGGCTCAGGTACAGCGCGTACTCCCCGAGCGGGTTGTCGGGGCCCGGAGGGACCTCGGCGGGCAGCGGGTCCCCCCTCTGCGCATGGTCCCTGCGGATCGAGGCGGGAACGTACCATGTCGGACTGACGGCCTTGCGCTCCACGAACATCGCGCCCATGGGGGTGGAGCGCCCCTCCTCGCCGATGCCGACGGGATAAGTCAGAACTGGCCGGTTTTTTCCGCCGTAATGAAACAGGCGCATGGTTGCGAGGTTGATCACGACGCCCTGCCGGGGGGCTTCCGGCAGGACGAACATCAGGGGCAGAAGCACGCGGCTGCCGTCCCCGGGCGCCCAGACGTCCACGTCCGGGTTGGCCTTGTTGACGGCCTCATGTCCGAGGCCGAAATGTCTCGCGATATCCGGCAGCGTGTCGCCGTCCCGGATGCTGACCACGGCCAGCTTGCCGATGAGCTGATCGCCCTTCGAGGCGTCAAAGACATGCTTTTCGACGCGTTTTTCCGCTTGATCCGGCCCGGACCCGAAGATCCTCATCTTCGGGGGCACGGCACAGGCCTGGAGGAAACAGCCGATGAGGACCAAGGCGGCAAGGCGCGCCCAACCTGTTGCGTGTGTGGACATGACGACTTCCTGAACGTCCTTTCGTGATGATGACCTGCCCGATCAGCGGACCAGCCCGCAATAGAGGGACACGGACAGCAGTGTGAGCGAGATGAGGGCCACAATGAACAGCAGGTCTGCGAGCCTCTCACAAAGAGCCGCCCGCCTGGGGGCCCGTATCGAGGCATAGGAGAGCAGGCAGGCCGCGAAAAACAGGAACAGCGACAGGAGCGCGAAATCGTCGACAAGCGTCTTGTCGGCGTGGCCAAAGGCCCCGATGAGGGTCACGATGGCAAAGCTGATCCCCATCAGCGTCGACGAAGCCGCCAGGATGTGATGGGACATCCCCCTGGGTTCCTTCTCCGGCATGACCGGTCTTCTCCTCTCCCGTTTCCGGTGAAAGCCTCCCACGGCAGGGTCGGCCCGTTTGCCGTTCACCCGCCTTTCATCGTGAAGCGCCACTTGCAGAAATTCTCTGCCGGATGAGGGTCCGGCGGCGCGTAGAGGCACTCCACCTCGATGCCCTCGTCGATGACGCGGGCGAAGTTGGCAAATTCACCCCGGTGCATCTCCTTGCAGGCAAACTCCGGCAGCCCCCGGGCAAGCCTCGCGACCTGCGGCGCGCAGCGGGGGACCGTGATGATCACCTCACCCTCACGCTCTTCGATCTCGTATCCGATGATGATCGTCCAGGGGAAATAGCGCAGGGCCTGAACGAAACCCGAAAGTCCCTTGCCGACCCCGAAGCGATTCACAAAATCCCGGGCGGCAAGCTCTGCGGCCTTGTGCCAGACGCGCTCGTTGATCCCCTCGGCCGTGGGCTGGTCGAATTTCTCCTGCACGAAAAGAAACCAGAACCCGTCGATCACCCGGTAGTGCCAGAGCAGGAACTCCACATAGGCGCGCAGCTCCGCGGGGCCCATCCGGTCAAGAAGTTTCAGATCCATCAGCCCTTCACCTTCTTCGCGATCTGCAGTTCCTTCGCCTTCTGCTGGAGGGCGAGGTCTTCGGGCTCCGTGATCTCGATCACGATCCGATGCGCGATGCGCCGGGCGTGTTTGTCCACATGGATGAACGTGATGAACCCGTCGACGAGGAAATCGTTGCTTCTGTTGTCCACGACCTTGACGTAGGACACCAGGCGTGTCTCCCCGGCAAAGACGACCTTGCTCTCGAACCGGATGACGGATCCGTTGTGGATCGGCTTCATGAAGAGCATGCCGTGAATGTTCAGGCATACGATGTTTTCGGGACTGGTTAAGTTCGCGGCGGCAATGAATCCCGATTCGACAAACCACATGGCCGTCTTGCCCGCGAAGAGAGTCCCGTGGTGATTGAGATCCTCGCTCTTCACGAGCCTGCAGATGCTGTGGGTGCGCAGCTCCATCTTTTCACTCCTTTGTCTTCAGTTTGCCGCAGAACGCAAGGCTCTTGCTTCTCTGCAAATCCCCCGGCGTCACAAACTCGACCGCCACGTCCACGAGACCATCCAGCACCGCGGCCCGGGGCAGCTCGCTTTTTTCCTGCCGCCGCCGCGTCCGGTGCAGGCTGACCGCAAACCGCTCGAAGGACGGCAGCAGCTCCGGCGACGCAAGATCGATCCGGGCCACCCTCGGCGCCTGACTCTGCAGATCATTGAAATAGGCCTCGATCGCTTCTCCCACGGCGGAGACATCGAGCGGCCTTGCAACCCGCAACGGCCCCGCCAGATTGACACTCCCCGCTGAAAGCTGACTGCCATGTTTTTCGAGAAGCAGCGCAAGGGCGCTGCCGCGATGGATCCCCCCGTTTTTCCCGATCGGCACTTCCCGCTCGCCGAATCGAAGCGCTCCGGGTAGCCGCACCAGAAGATTGACGGCTCCCGGGAGGGCCTCACGGTAGCAGCGGAAGACGAACTCGGAGCAGATCATGGGCTCCCGTCCCGTGTTGAAGAGCTGCAGAAGAGAGGCCGCAGCGGCGTCAAGTGTTTCCCGGATGAGCCTTCCGAGAACAGACGAGCCGGCAAGGTTGCGGGTGATGCACAAAAAGGCGAGGAGCAGGATCTGCTCGAAGCCGTAGCGCTCGCCGCGCTTCAGGTAGTGCGCCGCACGCTCCAGAACGGGGTCGAAGCTTGAGGGCGCCTCTTTCAGCCGCCTGGATTCGACCCATTCGGCATGCTCGATGCTCTTCGGAAGCTCCCGACGGATGACGCCTTCCCGAATCGCTTCACCGACGGTGCGTCCCTGCTCGCCGTACCGGCCGAGAAAGAGGCCCGTGTGGCTCACCTCCGAGCGGTCGATGAACCGTATGGCGTCGCTGATCAAGCCTTTGCTTCTGTACAGCAGGACGTCTCCCGGCATGAGCTGTGCGACCGGAATGGCTTTTATCATACGTTCCTCTTACCTGCCTCGCTTGTCACTTCTTCCACTTCCCTCACTCGCCTCTATGCGTTGCATACCACCCTCGGCACAAAGGTGATCAGGTAGTTGTACGTCCCGATCTCGTGCAGACCCGTCCTCGCAAACCCGAAGGGCTCCACCAGGGCGGTCACGTCATCCGGCGAGAGCCGGATGGAAACCGGGGGACCGGGCGGGCCGGGCGCCTTCTTGAATTCCACAACGGCAAAAGTCCCGTGGCGCTTCAGGAGCCTGCGGGCCTCGGCCAGCGCACCATCCTGGACACCCGCCTCCTTGAGGTCGTGGAGCACCGTGGCCATGAGGATCAGATCCATACTTTCGCCGGGCAGGGGAAGGGTCCTGCTCACATCGGCAACGATCGGACTGATATTGCTCACCCCGCGGCGCTCGATCCTCTCCTTGAGCCGCTCCACCCCCTCGGCCCACAGATCAGCCGCATGGACGCGTCCCCCGTCACCGATGATCTTCGCCATGGCAATCGAGTACATCCCCGGGCCGCATCCCATGTCCAGCACCGTGAACCAGGGCTTCAAGGCCAGGACCTGGATAAGTTTCCCCGCTTCAATGAGTTCGAAACTGCTTTTCCCCGCTCCATGGGGTTTGTCTGACCGCACGTCGTTCATGGCTCGCCTGCAGATTCGGCTGGCTGGTGCATTGTGTTGAAGTATGGGGGAAACGGCTTCTCTGTCAAGGACTTTCGTTGGTTTGCCTGCCGCAGGGAAGGAACTTTGAGGCTTGCAGTTTCAACCGGTTGTGCTAGAAACGCTATAGAGAAATGCCTGCAGGAAAACACACGTTGCCAACAAAAAATCGCCTCCCGAAAAGCCGCAGACAGCCCGAGCCGAAGCAGTGGAATGATTGGCACTGGCAATTCAGGAACCGACGGCGAACGGCCGACGAGATCACGGAACCGCTCGATCTGCGTCGAAAGGAGCGCCGCGCGCTCGGCGAGGTGGTAAAGACCTATCGCACAGCGGCAACCCCTTACTATTTCTCGCTCATGGATGCAGACGATCCGCTCGACCCCATCCGACGACAGTGCGTCCCCGATACCCGGGAAATCACCTCCGAAGGCGGTGTCGAGGACCCGCTGGACGAGCGGGCCCACAGCCCCGTGCCGGGCCTCATTCACCGTTTCCGCGACCGCTGCCTCGTCATCGTGACGAACCGCTGCGCCGTCTATTGCCGTCACTGCAACCGCAAGCGCCTCTGGCACGAGCGGGAAAAGATTCTCACACCTCCTGAACTGACGGCCATGGCCGGCTATATCGAGAAGCGGCCCGCCATCCGCGAGGTGGTCCTCTCGGGCGGTGACCCTCTGACGCTCTCCGACGGACGGCTGGAACGCATCCTCGCGCGGTTGCAAGCCATCGAGCACGTGGAGGTCCTGCGAATCGGGAGCCGGGTGCCCGTCGTGCTGCCCATGCGCATCACGGAGCGGCTCTGCGGCATCCTTCGCCGTTACCGGCCCCTGTGGTTTCTCACCCAGTTCAACCATCCCCGTGAAATAACGCCCGAAGCCGCCGCCGCCTGCAGCAGGCTTCTTGAGGCGGGCATTCCCGTCCTGAACCAGTCGGTGCTTCTCAAGGGAATCAACGACGATTTCCGGATCATGCGCCAGCTTCTCTACGGACTCGAGCGGATCAGCGTGAAGCCTTACTACCTTTTCCAGTGCGAGCCCGTGAAAGGCGCCGACCACTTCCGGGTGGACATCTGGGACGGCATGAGGCTGATGGAGAAGCTCTGGAAGACCACTTCGGGCCTGTGTCTTCCCCGCTATGTCGCCGACATGCCGGGCACGAAGGGGAAAGTCCCCCTCCAGCCCGTAAGTTTTTTATAGGGACGAGGGACCAGGGTGAAGGGACAAAGGCAAAAAAGCACAGACATCAAACAGGGCATAGGGCTTCTTTGACGGAAAAGACGGGACAGACGGAACAGACCGAATAGACCGTTTTATGCTTTGACAATAAAAGGGAAATATATTAGAGAGATACACTTTAAAACAACCCAACGCCCCTGAGGGGAGAACCTGGATGTACAGCGCAAGCGACCTGAGAAAAAATCTGAGACTCATGCTTGATGACGACCCCTACATCGTCGTCGATTTCCAATTCGTCAAACCGGGAAAAGGCCAGTCCCTCTACCGCTGCAAGCTTCGCAACATGCTCACCGGCAGTCAGATCGACCGTACCTTCCGCGAGGTGGACAGTTTCAAGCCCGCCGACACGGAAGAAAAGAACATGCAGTACCTCTACAAGGAAGACGACTCCTACCACTTCATGGACAATGAGAACTTCGAGCAGATCGCCCTGACGGAGGGGCAGGTCGGAGAGGCAAAGAACTTCCTCATCGAAAACATGGAGTGCAAGGTCCTCATGTTCCGCGACCGGCCGATCGACATCACCCTGCCCAACTTCGTCGATGTGCTCGTCACGGATGCCCCGCCCTGGATCAAGGGCGATACCGTGTCCGGCAATTACAAGCCGGTGATCGTCGAGACGGGCTACAAGGTCAGCGTGCCCCCTTTCGTCGAGCAGGGGGAGAAAATCCGCATCGACACACGAACGGGCGAATACCTGACCCGAGTCAAGGGATAGCCGGGAACCCAAGCCCATGAGCGCTCAGTGGAAGCTCGAGGCCAAACGTGAGGCCCTCGAAACGCGAGCCTGTGTCCTCCATGCGACGCGCGCCTTTTTCCTGTCTCGCGATTACCTCGAGGTCGAAACCCCCAACCGCATCCCCGCCCCTTTGCCCGAATCCCACATTGACGCCCTTGCCGCGGAGCCCTGGTGGCTCCATCCCTCGCCGGAGATCTGCATGAAGCGGATGCTCGCGGCAGGCTACGGGCGGATCTTCCAGATCACCAAGTGTTACCGCGGGCACGAGCGCGGAGCGCTGCACCTGCCGGAGTTCACCCTGCTGGAATGGTACCGCGCCGGCTGCGATTATTTGCGGCTCATGGAGGAGTGCGAAGACTTTTTCCTCTACCTGTCGGGGGCGATGGGGATCGGAAACCGGCTCATGTACCGAAACCGGGAGATCGACCTGTCGAAGCCCTGGGAGAGGCTTTCGGTGAAGGAGGCCTTCGATCGATACGGATCCGTTCCCCTGGAAAGCGCCCTGGAGCAGGACCGCTTCGAAGAGGTCCTGGCCCTGGAGATCGAACCCCGCCTCGGGGACCGCAAGCCCACCCTCCTGTACAACTACCCGCTTGCCTTCGCATCGCTTGCCCGCATCAGCAAAGACAATCCCGCCTACGCGGAACGCTTTGAAATCTACGTCGGGGGGCTGGAGCTGGCCAACGGGTTTTCGGAGCTCACCGACGCCGAGGAACAGCGCCGGCGATTTGAAAAGGAAAACGCGCTCCGCTCGAAGAGGAGCCGCTCGCCCTGGCCCATGCCGGAGAAATTCCTCGAGGCAATCTCCCGCATGCCCGAGTCGGCCGGGATTGCCCTGGGGTTGGACCGGATGGTGATGCTCTTTGCCGATGCCGCCTCGATCGACGAGGTTGTCTCCTTCACACCGGAAGAACTCTGAACCCGTTTGTTTCGTTCCTTTCGCCGGTTCGTTTCTTTCGTTCAGTCCCGGACCATGACGTCCCGGAATGCATTCTTTCCCGGCAGCCTGTCTGCCGGCGCGTTCAACAGTGCCGCAGCATGGCACCATACCGTATGCACATCTTGATTTTTCACGCAAAATCCTTTATAAGAAAGAAAAAATGAATCAAGGTTCTCGGGTTCGGAAGTTTCACCGCTTCCGGAGGTAAACCTGGATGGTCGGGCCGCCATCTGATCGAACGATCAGTTGGCGGTTTTTTTATGCTGCAATAAAGCAGGAGAGAAAGGAGGTCTTTCATGGGATTCTTCGACAAGGTGTTCGGCGCCAAGACCGAAGGAGGGCCGTCCCCGGGAGAGAGTACGGGTTTCCGTGTCCATGAGGTCCGGGAGAAAGGGTTCAGCATCGCCGCACCGCAGGACTGGACCGTGGTCGAGAGCCCTGGCGGTCTTGAAGCGCATCCGAAGGAGGGCGGGCGGATTGCGGATCCCGGATCGGGGCGGGAGATCAACAGCCCCGGGGTCACGGTCACCGTATCGGAAATACTCGATCCCCGTCAGAACGCAGTCAAGGAAACGCTTCGGGCCCGATCGACCGAGATGGCCGGTCACCGCATGGTCAAGCACATTGCCGGTGCAGTCAAGAACGCCGATTACGGGATCGTTTACGAATACCAGTATGGACCCGGTGAGGCTCCCGTCTGTGCAGTGGGGGCAGTCGCCCAGAAAAAGAATAAGCTCTACATCGTTTCCGCGTGCGGCACGGTGCAGGATTTCGACAGGAACCGCGGCACCCTCGAAGCCGTCGTCGCGAGTTTCAAGCTGCTCTGATGCGAAGGAACGCCTGACGGGGACCGGGCGGCGACGTCCGGTCCCTTTCCTATTGCCCCACCAGGATTCGCAAAGGCCGATTATTGCCCATGTGCCTGATTGGGTTGAAGGATTCATCCTCCGGCGCCTTTTCTTCTTTCGTCTACCCTTTTGCCTTGAGCCTTTCGCCCTTCCTTTCCACATTTCATGGAACCAAGCTTAACGTTTCGTTAAACCAATCGCCCGGCCGCACCGAATTGGAGAACGAAGCGAAAAATCAATACCGAAATTAATTCAATCATATCAGCTAATTATAGATTTTTTCAGGGAACATGCCTGTGGTGGCACGCTCTTTTCAATACTCAAAGGCAAAGATCAGCAATCAAACAATTGAAATAATAAAAAAACATCGGGAGGAGACATCATGAAGAGGACGCTTTCGACACTGATTCTGGCGGGTATCGTTGTTCTGATCACGGGGACCTTCTGCTTTGCCGAGTACGCCGCAGCAGGCGTTGAAAACTTCCCCTACTTCCACCTTGGCTGCATGATCGTCGGCGGCATGATCATCGTATCCCTGAAGCAGAAGTATCAGAAGATTTATCTCGGAGAGGCCGTAGGCAGCTTCGCCATGTACGCCATCCTCGTGTCCCTCTTCACGGCCCCCGTGGCCGAGGCCCTCAAGAACCTGCTCAGCTAAAAAAGGGGTCAGCAGACAACGCCCTTCACCCTGGAGCAGTAAACAAATCGAATTCGGAAGGGATAAAATAAAGAGGCCGTCCGGTAAGCCGGGCGGCCTCTTTTATTTCCTTCTCGCCTTTTGCCTTTAACCTTTAGCCTTTTGCCTATTTTTCAATTGTCCACGTCGTTCCCGCCTTCGAATCTTTCAAAACGATCCCCTTCGCTGCAAGCCCGTCGCGGATTTCATCGGCCCGTTTCCAGTTCTTCTCGGCCCGGGCCTGGAGCCGCTCTTCGATCGAGGCCTCGATCTCGCCGAGATCAATCCCCCGTTTATCCGCTTCCCGCAGCCGGTCCTTCTCGAAGTAGACATCGGGGTCCTCCATCAGGATCCCCAGCACACCGCCCACCTCGCGGAGCGTTCGCTCGGCCTCGTTGAGGACAAAGAGAGCCGGCGGGCTGGCCTTGAACCCGTCGGTGAGATAGGCATTCACCTGCCGGACGAGCTCAAAGACGTAGCCCATGGCCCTGGCCGTGTTGAAGTCGTCATCCATGCCCTCCCGAAAGCGATCCGGCAGGGTCCGGATTCGCTCCTGGAGCGCTTTTTCTTTCTCCGGCAGTTCCTCTTCCTTCACCGAGACAGGCGTCAGGGCCTGGTCGGAGGCGAAGATGTCCCGTATCCTCTTGAGGGTTTCGTAGAGGCGGTTCATCGCGATCCGGGCCTCGTTCAGAACCTCATCGGAGAAATCCAGGGGGCTCCGGTAGTGGCTCTGCAGGACGAAGAACCGCAGGATCTCCGGATGGCAGACTTTCAGGATGTCCCGGATGGTGACGAAGTTACCCAGGGACTTGGACATCTTTTCGTGGTCCACCTTGATGAACCCGTTGTGCAGCCAGTACTTTGCGAAGGGTTTCCCCGAGGCCCCCTCGGACTGGGCGATCTCGTTTTCATGGTGGGGAAAGACAAGGTCCTCGCCGCCTCCGTGGATGTCGAAGGTCTCGCCGAGAAAGCGGGCGCTCATGACGGAGCACTCGATGTGCCAGCCCGGCCGCCCCTTGCCCCAGGGGCTCTCCCACCAGGGTTCACCCTCCTTGCTCGCCTTCCACAGGACGAAATCCAGAGGATCCTTTTTCTTTTCGCCCACGGCGATGCGGGCCCCCGCCGTCATCTCATCGATGTCTCGGCCCGAGAGTTTCCCGTAATTCTTGAACTTCTTCACGGCGAAATAGACATCCCCGCCCACGACGTAGGCCAGATGGTTCTTGAGGAGCTTGCCGATCAGCTCGATCATGCCCCCGATGTGCTCCGTAGCCCGGGGGGTGACGGTGGGGCGCTCGATGCCGAGCCGATCCATGTCGTCGTTGTGTTCGGCGATGTAGCGCTCGGTGATCCGTCGGAACTCGACGCCTTCCTTGTTGGCCTTGGCGATGATCTTGTCGTCGATGTCGGTGAAGTTCTTGACGTAGGTGACCTTGTAGCCGCTGTGGCGCAAGTAGCGGGTGATGACATCAAAGTTGATGGCCGAGCGCGCATGGCCCACGTGGCAGGTGTCGTAGACGGTGACTCCGCAGGCGTAGATCCCGACCTCTCCCTCCTTGACGGGGACGAAGTCCTCTTTCTGACGCATCAGGGTGTTGTAGAGACGAAGCGCCATGGCATACCTCTTCAATGACTGGCTAAGGGCTAAGGGCTAAAGGCTCAAGGCAAGAAAAGACAGGGAATTGGATGCCTCAAACCTTCCGACACGCCGATTCGGGGTTAATCCGATTCAAAGAATCCGGTCAATCATTTACGGAAAAAGGGCGATCATGTCAAGGGCAGTGTCCTCCCGGAGGCCGCACATGAGGTTCATATTCTGGACAGCCTGGCCGGAAGCCCCTTTCACGAGGTTGTCGATGGCGGAAAGAATGATGACCCGGTTCGTCCGCGGATCCACGGACAGCCCCACATGACAGAAGTTGGTTCCTTTCACGGAAGAGACGTTCGGGTACATTCCCTTGCGCAGGACCCGGACGAAGTGCTCGCCCTTGTAGAAGTCATTATATAAATCAATCAGCTCGGCCGTGGAAAGTGTTTTTTTGAGGCTTGCGTAGATCGTGCTGAGGATGCCCCGGGTCAGCGGCAGCAGGTGCGGCGTGAAGGAGACCTTCACCTCCGAGCCCGCCAGCACGCTCAGCTCCTGCTCGATCTCGGGGCCGTGCCGGTGCTCATTGACCTTGTAGGCCTTGAAGCCTTCGTCGACCTCACAGAAAAGCGAGCCGATGACGGGGTCCCGGCCGGCACCGCTCACCCCCGACTTGGAATCGATGATGATCGTGGCCGGGTCGATGATCTTTTCCCGCAGCACGGGCGCCAACGCCAGGATTGCGCTCGTGGGGTAGCATCCGGGGTTGGCCACGAGCTGGGCCTTCCGGATCTCGTCCCGGTAGAGCTCGGGAATACCGTAGACGGCCTTCATGGCAAGCTCCGGGGCCGAGTGCTTGTGGTACCACTTCTCGAAGACATCGAGGTTGCGAAGCCTGAAGTCGGCGGAGAGGTCAATCACCTTTTTCCCGGCATCGACAAACGCCGGCGCGACGGCCATGGCCTCCCCGTGTGGCGTGGCCATGAAGATCACATCGGCCATCCCGGCCAGTTCACCGGGCGATGCGTCGATGAAATGGATGTCCGTGAAGCCCTCAAACAGGGGGTAGGTGCCGGACAGGGGCTGGCCCTTGAACTTGCGCGAGGTGAGCGCCGTCACCTTCACATCGGGGTGCCTCAACAGAATCCGCATCAGCTCCAATCCCGTGTAGCCGCTGCCGCCGTAGATGCCGACCCGAATCATTTTCCCATTCCTCCGCATAAAAAAGGGGGTTCCGAGAACCCCCTTGTCGTTTCGATTAGCGCTTCGAGAACTGGAACCGTTTGCGGGCTCCGGGCTGTCCGTATTTCTTGCGCTCCTTGATGCGGGAGTCCCTCGTGAGGAAACCAGCCTTCTTCAGAGCGGGCCGGAGCTCCACGTCCAACTCGCACAGCGCCTTGGAGATGCCCTGTTTTACCGCGTCGGCCTGACCGGCAATGCCGCCGCCGCCCACGTTGATGTAGAAATCGAACTTGCCCATCTGGTTGGTGATTTCCAGGGGCTGCTCGATGATCTTTTTGAGAACTTCCCGGGTGAAGTAATCATCGAAATTCCGGTTGTTGATCGTGAACACGCCGGAGCCATCCTTCATCCAGATCCGGGCGATCGCCGTCTTTCTCTTTCCCGTTGCATAAATACGCTTGTCAGTCATAACCACTCCATCTCCGGTCGATCTTACAGTTCAAGCAAATGGGGCTTCTGGGCGTCGTGGGGATGCTTGCCGCCGGCGTAGATCTTGAGCTTGCGAAGCATCTGCCGGCCCAGGGCATTCTTGGGAATCATGCCCTGTACGGCGCGCCGGATCAGCTCTTCGGGCTTCTTCACCAGGAGCTTGTGCGCGGGCCATGCCTTGATTCCGCCCGGGTAACCCGAATGATGGTAATAGATCTTGTCGGTGATTTTCCTGCCGGTCAATGCGACCTTCTCGGCATTGATGACCACCACGAAGTCTCCCGTGTCGGTGTGGGGCGTAAAGATGGTCTTATGCTTCCCGCGAAGGCGGTGAGCGATATCCCGGGCAAGCCGGCCCAGAACCTTTCCCTGCGCGTCGACGAGGAACCAGTCGCGGTCGACATCATCCTTCTTGGCCATAAATGTAGTCATGGGCACACCACTCTCGTAAAATTCGAAAGAGTGAGAATAGGTGAATCAGGGATTTTTGTCAAGAGAAAAAGCAGAAAGAATGGAATGTTGGAATACTGGAGCAATGGAATGATGGGTTAATCTCTTCTTTCAATGATTCCAGATCTTTCCGCTGCCTTTTCTTCACCCTTTACCCTGTCTTTTTCTTTCTCTTCACTCAGACACTTCCGCACTCAGACACTCAAGCACTTTTCAGAATCCCAGCGTACGCGTGGAGGTCGAGAACCCCCCGACGCGACCAAACCCGGTCAGGGAAAAAAGAATCATGAACTGGCGGTCATCGACCAGGTCGGAATAGCTCACCTCCACGCCCCAGCACTGGCTGCGGTACTCGAAGCCGATCGTTCTTTGCAGGGATGTCCTGGTGAAAAGGTCTTCCCGTAGTCCCGCGAAGACATCCAGGGAGTTCGTGGCCCGGAAGCGCCCGATAATGCCTGCGGACTCGACGGAATTCTTCGTGTAGCGGTAGACGAAAGCCAGGCTGTCGCCCCGGGCGTCCTTGAGAGCGATATCCTGATTGAGTATCGCCCAGGACACGGTATTGAAGTCGTAGGAAGATCGCGTCGTGAATCCCAGGTACGGATTGGGGTTAATGTCGATATCGAGCGCGAGGGGGCTGAAGGTTTCACGCGGATCCGCCGGCAGCGCGGTTGGCGCAGTCGGCGGAATGGTCGGTATCGCGGTCGTCGAATAGATCGAAGGCTCTGTGATATTGTATGTCTGGCTCAGCTTCAGACGGAAGAGCTCCTGATAGGTCACATTTCCCTTTTCATCGGCTTTGCGGCCGATCAGGGTATTGGTGAGCGCATAGGTAACGCCGTTGCTCGAGTCGACGCCCGTCACGAAATCGGGCCGGAGTGTCTGGTCCACATTCGGAACATAGATATACGTAACCTCCGGCTTGACGGCATGCCGGATCTTCTGGATCGATCCCCAGTTGGCATCAAATATGCGGAACACCTCGGTTGTTGCGCCGAGGGAGACGGAATAGAGAGTGCGGCTATCGGACGTACCGGGCACTGCGGGGTTGTTGCTTGACGCGTCCCAGATCGTCTCCCGGATCCCCAGTTCCGGTGTGACGGTCGCGTAGCTCCCAAAGGCCCAGGGCAGCGACACTTTTGGATAAACATCAAAAGCGGAACCCTTTACCCCGTAGTCGCGGTAGTAGTAGCCGTAGAGGCTCGTAACGTCCCAATTGAGGCGAGTATCGAAAAGGGGCTGCTTGAAGCCAGTGAAGGTGATTTCCGGGTAGCGTTGCAGGGTCTCGGCATTGGAGGGGGTGGTCAAGTTTTCCGTGTACTGCGTCAGGGCCGTCAGGTTGTAGTTTTTCCATTGTTTGACGATGCGGGCCGTGGAGTCGTAGCTCGTGAGTTGTTCGTTTCCCACGAAGGAGACCTTTTGGAACTTGCTGTTGAGGTTGCCGGCAAAGTGATCCAGGTAGTAGTTGTGGGAACCGAAATCCCGGAAGTAGTAGATGTCGGAGACTTTCTTGAGATCCGACCGGAAGGTGAACCCGGGCTCGAAGGTCGTCTCGTGGCTCCAGTACCAGGACCAGCGGTCCTGCTTCTCCGTCCAGGTGCGGGGAATGCCGCCGAAGGTATCCGTGCCCGTCCATTGATCTTTCAGGAAGTCCCCGTAGAACAGACCATAGGTGCTCGAGCTCGGATGGTATCGAAACTCGGCGCTCTCCTGGAGCCCCCGCATGCTCATGTATCGGGTGTAGAGCGTGGCGTCCTGGCTCTCCGATATGGCCCAGTAGAACGGGATCTCCACATCAGCGCCCAGTTTCTCCTTCGAGTAGCCCAGGTAGCCAGGAAGGAAACCGCTCTGGCGCGTTGTCTTCGCGGGAAACGCCGCCCAGGGAAGCCAGATGACGGGAGTGTCGCGAATCTGGAAGGAGCCGTTCTTCAGGGTCCCATAGCCGTCGATGGTGACCTCTCCCTCCTTTCCCGTAAAGCGCCAGTCGGGGATGGGCCCATCGCAGGTCGTTGCTGTGGCATCCTTGACGCGATAGGTAGCCTCGCCGGATTTCTCAATTTCGCTACCCGTTACATAGAGGTGATTTTTGGTGAAGAACATGCGCCCGTCGCGAACCACGCCCTTTTTCGTCTCGAGATTGAGCTCGATGATGTCGCCCTCCAGGCTGTCCCCTTCACTCTGGAGATAGGCATGGCCATGGGCCCAGGCGTCGTTTGTCGTCCGGTTCATGGTGACCGAGTCGGCCTTCAGGAAACCGCCCGTGAAGGTGATCACCACGTTTCCCTCGGCGCGGTACGTGTCGGCATCCTGATCATAGGTGAGGCGGTCCGCCTCGATCTGGATGGGCCCTTTCTGGGCCTTTTTCAGGTCGAGACTCGGCTGCCCGCCGGCCGGCGCGGCCAGGAACAGCAGGAGCACGAGGATGAGTCCCGATGCCCGAGACAGACTCGTAAAGCCCCCCGATTTACGATCGCCGGTCATTTTCCACCAAACCCGGACCCTTTCGATGAGATGAACAGGTGACGGACCGCCCCCACTAGATAAAGCGATCCCGCCACACAGACGAGATCGTCCCTGCCGGCCATTTCCAGAGCTCTCCGGATGGCCTCGCGGGGCTCATGGACGGCATCAACGCTGCCGCTCCAGCGCATCGCCTCAGCCGCCAGCGCCTCCGGTGCCAGCGCACGCTCCTCCGGGGGCCGCGTCAGAATCACGCGATGGGCCAGCGGGGCAAGCCGTCGGATCATCCCCCGCCAATCCTTGTCCGCCAGGATCCCCAGCACGAGGATCAATCTCCGGTACTTGAATCCGCCCAGGGCCCGCTTGAGCGCCGCGGCGCCGGCCGCGTTGTGGGCTCCATCCAGAATGACCGTGGGGCCCTCCGCCACGATCTCCAGCCGCCCTTCCCAGCGCACGGCCGCAAGACCGTTCCGGACGGCCTCGTCGCCGACCTCAAACCCTCTGTCGCGCAGGACCCCCAGGGCCCCCAGGGCGCAGGCGGTGTTTTCCCTCTGATGAGGCCCCTTCAGGGCCGAGGCCAGGTTTTTTCCTTCCATCCCCGGGGACCGAAAGTCGAACAGATCGCCTCGTTTCGCCCGAATCCGGATCTCCCGGCCCACCCGCAGCAGTCGTGCCTTCCTCTGCCGGCAGACGGCCTCCAGAATGTTTAAAACGGGGGCCTGCGTGGCCGCCGTGATGCACACGCCGCCCCGCCTGATAATCCCCGCCTTCTCCAGGGCGATGTCTTCGAGGCGCGGCCCCAGGAATTCGGCGTGGTCCAAGGCGATGTTCGAGATGACGGAAAGTTCGGGCCGGATAACATTGGTGGCATCGAGCCTGCCGCCCATGCCGACCTCGATGACGGCCACGTCCACCCTGCAGCGGGCGAAATGAAGAAAGGCCAGGGCCGTCGCGAACTCGAAGTAGGTCACCCCCTCACGGTTCGCCCTGCGCACCTGCCCGATGCGCCGGCAGAGGATCTCCTCGGGAATCATGGCCCCGTCCACCCGGATGCGTTCCCGGAAGTCGACCAGGTGGGGGGACGTGTACAGCCCGACCCGGTAACCCGCTGCCTGGAGGATTGCGGCAAGGGTTGCCGCGATGGACCCTTTCCCGTTTGTGCCTCCCACGAGGATACACTTATAGAGTTTCTGGGGGCTCCCGAGGCGCTCCAGGAGCCTCCTGACAGGTCCGAGGCCCGGCTGGATGCCCCGGCCTTTCAGACTGTCGAGATACTGAAGCGGATCCACACCCATAAAGGCTCCCGGATCAAAAGGCTGACCGGATCGGAACGTTGAAATACGGAAATATTGGGAAAGCCCGTCTGAATGCCGGAGAAAAACCATTATTCCAACATCCCATGATTCCGGCGACCTGCCCCTTCGGCGCAAGACGTTATCACAGCCCTGCTGATGCGGGCAACCTCTTTATGGCCTGAAACCCGTGCAAAGAAAAAGGGCCACGGGTAGGGATACCCTGTGGCCCTGTCTGACATATCAGGCAAGCCTCCCCGCATTGGGGGTGAAGTGAGGAAGTTAAGAAGAGCGGAAGCTCGGAGGGAAAGTCACATTCTCTACACTCTTTATCCTCTCTTCCTCACTTCTGCTCTTCCGATCTTCACAGCCTCGATGCCGAAGATGAAGGCAAGGCAACCAACGAAGCCGTCCCCCCGCCGTCGGCCTTCCTAGTCCGGGATGACCTTGAAGACCTCATCTCCGGGCCGTGTCCGGTCCGCCACCTTCACACCGATGTAGTCGCCCGCGACGGCCTTTTCGACCTTTGCGTTATTGACTTCCATGGAGTCGATGACGCTATCGAAGCTCGTTGTATGGCCCACAATCTTGATCGTGTCGCCCACCTTCAGCTCGCCGGCCGTGATCTTGATCGCCGCGACGCTGGGCTTCGCGAAGAATTTTACGATTTCGCCTATTTTCTCTTCCGCCATAAGTAAAATCCTCCTTTCTTCCAGTTACCTTCGATCGCTGTTCCATATAATTTTTCGCGTTGAAAATCAAGTGAATTGCCGGGCGGGCCGGAGGCGGGCTCCGGGCATAAAAAAAGGCAGGGACGATGGTCCCTGCCCGGTTATTGCGTATCGAAGGGGATTTTTACTTCTCCTTGCCGGTCTCTTTCCTGACCGCCGGCCTTTTCGCCGCCGCTCTCTTCGGCTTGGTCTCTTTCCCTGCCTTCGCGGCCTTGGCTTCTTTCTTGGCCTTGGGCTCCTTTTTCGCTTTCGGCGCCGCCTTGGCCTCTTTCTTGGCCTTGGCCTCCTTCTTTTCCTTCTTCTCGGAGGGCCTGACCGTCAACTCGATGACGGCCATGGGGGCGCTGTCTCCTGCGCGGTAGCCCGTCTTGATGATCCTCGTGTAGCCGCCCTGCCGATCGGCAAAACGGGCGCCGATCTCGTCAAAGAGCTTCTGCACGACGCCCTTTTCCCGAATCACGGCCGCGGCTTGCCGGCGGGCATGGAGGCCCCCCCGCTTTGCCAGCGTGATCATCTTCTCGGCCACCCGCCTCAGCTCCTTTGCCTTGATATCGGTGGTCTCGATCTTCTCGTGTTTCAGAAATGACGTAACCATATTTCGAAGCATGGCATCTTTGTGACTGGTTGTTCTGCCAAGCTTTCGTCCGCCTACCTGATGTCGCATCTTGAACAATTCCTTTCAGCTCAAAAAAATATCAGGAACGCCGAAATATCCTGTTCGGTTTACTCGGCGCTGCCGGCCTCTTCCCGGTTCTTGGGAGGCCATTCGATCTTCATGCCGAGGGAAAGACCCATCTCGGAGAGGATCTCCTTGATCTCGTTGAGGGACTTGCGTCCGAAGTTGCGGGTTTTGAGCATCTCCGCTTCCGTCTTCTGAACGAGTTCGCCGATGATGTGGATTCCGGCATTCTTGAGGCAATTGGCCGACCGGACGGAAAGCTCGAGCTCGTCCACGCTCTTCAGGAGGTTCTCGCTGAGTTTCTCGCTTTGTCCGGCCTCCTCCTGCACCTTCTCTTCCTCGATCTCTTCGAAGTTGATGAAAACATCGAGCTGGTCTTTCAGGATCTTCGCCGCAAAGGCAACGGAATCCGCGGGCGGCACGCTGCCGTCGGTCCAGACTTCCAGGGTGAGCTTGTCGAAGTCCGTGATCTGGCCCACGCGGGCATGGCTCACGATGTAGCTCACCTTCTTGACGGGCGTGAAGATGGCGTCTATGTTGATGGTCCCCTCGGGCTGGTCGGGGTCGCGCTCGCGCTTGGCCATGACGTAGCCCTTGCCCATCTTCACGACCATCTCGGCCTTGAGCTTGCCTCCGCTGGTCAGCTGGGCGATGTAGTGATCGGGGTTGAGGATCTCCACATTGGCATCCGTGATGATGTCCCCGGCTTTGACCTGGCCCGCCTTGGAGGCGTCGATCTTGATGGTCCGGGGGACATCGCCGTGAAGCTTCAGGCGGACACCCTTGAGGTTCAGGATGATGTCCGTCACGTCCTCTTTCACGCCGGGGACGGTGGAGAACTCGTGCAAAACATTGTCAAAACGCACGGACACGATGGCCGCTCCCTGGATGGAGGACAGCAGCACTCGCCTCAGCGAGTTCCCCAGGGTGATGCCGTAGCCCCGTTCAAGGGGCTGCACGGTGAATTCCGCGTAAGATTTATTGTGGGTCTTCTCGTCGATCTCGATCCGTTTCGGCCGGATCAGGCTGCGCCAGTTTCTCTGCATAATCAATTTTCCCTCAGGCTGTCAGGCTCTCGAACCGCCTGGAAAAGGGTTTCGTCCGGAACCTTCCTTGACCGATTACTTGGAGTAAAGCTCGACCACCAGCTGCTCCTGGACGGGCATCGTGATATCTTCGCGTGTCGGGATCGCCTTCAGGACACCTTTGAAGTTGTCCTTGTCCAGTTCCAGCCACCCCGGGATGCCCCTGCGGGCCACCGTTCCCAGGGAGTCGAGGATGGGGAGGACCTTTCTGCTCTTTTCTTTCAGCTCGACGACGTCGTCTTTTCGAACCTTGTACGAGGGAATGTTGACCTTTTTCCCGTTGACGAGGAAATGGTTGTGGCGCACGAGCTGTCGGGCCTCGTTGCGGGACGGGGCAAAGCCCAGCCGGTACACCACGTTGTCGAGCCTCAGCTCCAGGAGCATCAGGAGGTTGGTGCCCGTGATGCCTCTCATGCGGTCGGCCCGTTCGAAGTAGCCCTTGAACTGCTTCTCGAGCAGCCCGTACATCCTCTTCAGGCGCTGTTTCTCGCGAAGCTGGCCGCCGTAATCGGAGCGCTTCTTTCTCGCCCTCGTCTGCCCATGCTCGCCAGGTGCATAGCCCCTGCGCTCGAAGGCGCATTTTTCGGTGTAGCAGCGATCCCCCTTGAAAAACAGCTTCAGGCCTTCACGACGGCAAAGCCTGCATTCTGATCCTCTGTAACGTGCCAAGTTGTGCCTCCCTGTAAATTCTCGTGGGTTTATGCTGCGCCTTACACGCGCCGTCTCTTGGGCGGACGGCAGCCGTTGTGCGGGATCGGGGTCACGTCGCGGATCAGGCTGATCGAGATGCCTGTCGCCTGCAGCGCCCTCAGGGCCGACTCGCGGCCGGACCCGGGGCCCTTCACGTAGACCCGGACGGTGCGGAGCCCCTGTTCCTTCGCCTTGCGTACCGCGCTCTCGGCGGCCATCTGGGCCGCAAACGGGGTCCCCTTCCGGGAGCCCTTGAACCCCGACATCCCGGACGATGCCCAGGAGATGACGTTCCCGGTCAGGTCGGTGATGGTGACGATGGTATTATTGAATGTCGACTGGATGTGGGCAATCCCCTCGGGGATGTTTTTCTTCTCGCGCTTCTTTCCGGTCTTTCTTCTCGGATTGGCCATGGGTCCTCCAGGTAATCAATGAGCGTGTTACTTCTTCTTGCCGGCGATCGCCTTGCGGGGTCCCTTGCGGGTCCGGGCGTTTGTGTGCGTGCGCTGGCCGCGGCCGGGAAGTCCTTTGCGGTGCCGCAGGCCCCGGTAGGTCCCGACGTCCATGAGCCGCTTGATCGACATGGAAACGTCCCGGCGGAGATCCCCCTCCACCTTGTGATCCTTGTCGATGACGTTGCGGATGGCCGTCACTTCCCCGTCGGTGATCTGGTCCGTCTTCGTCTCGTAGGCAACCCCCGCCTCGCGGAGGATCTCCCGCGACTTGGAGCGGCCGATCCCGAAGATGTAGGTCAGGGCGATCTCCATGCGCTTGTTCTTGGGTAGGTCAACGCCTGCTATTCTTGCCACTGCTCGGGCCTCCTCGAATGGTCTTCTGTTATCCCTGGCGCTGCTTGTGCTTCGGGTTTTCGCAAATCACCCTTACGACGCCGTGGCGCTTGATGATCTTGCACTTGTCGCACATCCTCTTTACCGATGGTCTTACTTTCACGACGAATACCCCTTTTGTCAATCGGCCCGCAGCCGTTTCGCACCCTACTTCGACCGGTAGGTGATCCGCCCCCGCGTCAGGTCGTAGGGCGAGAGTTCCACCGTCACCTTGTCTCCGGGAAGGATCTTGATAAAATGCATCCGCATCTTTCCCGAGATGTGAGCGAGCACGCGGTGCTTGTTTTCCAGCTCCACCCGGAACATGGCGTTCGGCAGCGTCTCGATAACCCTGCCTTCCACCTCGATAGGTTCTTCTTTTGCCATATACTCCCTGCGCTCAGCCGATCCTGCTCAGGATGACCGGCCCGTTTTCTGTAATGGCCACGGAGTGCTCGAAATGGGCCGACAGTTTCCCGTCGGCTGTCACCACCGTCCAGCCGTCGCGGAGGATCTCAACCCGGTAGGTTCCCTCGTTGACCATGGGCTCGATCGCGAAGACCATCCCCGGCTTAAGTTCGATCCCCCGTCCGCCCGATCCGTAGTTGGGGACCTGCGGGTCCTCGTGGAGGCTCTTGCCGATGCCGTGCCCTACGAGATCGCGGACCACGGAGTATCCTGCGGCCTCGACGTGGCCCTGGATGGCCGAGGAGATGTCGCCGATGCGATTGCCCGCTTTGACCTCCGCAATGCCTCTGTAAAGAGCTTCTTCCGTTATCTTCAGCAGCTTGCGCGCCCCGGGGGTGATTTCCCCCACGGGCACCGTGACCGCCGCATCTCCGTAATAGCCGTCGTTGAGGATGCCGAAGTCGAGGCTGACGATATCGCCTTCCTTCAGTTCCCTCTCCGAGGGCATCCCGTGCACGACCTCGCTGTTGACGGAGGTGCACAGTGAGTAGGGGTAACCCCGGTATCCCTTGAATGCCGGCCGGGCGCCCTTTTTCAGGGCCAGCTCCTCGGAGAGCCGGTCCAGTTCGATCGTTTTGACCCCCGGCCTGATCTTCTTCCTGAGCTCCTCCAGGATCGCGGCGACGATGGCGTTGCTCTTTCTCATCTTTTCAATCTCCGGACGAGATTTCAAGATGATCATGACCGAGCCTCCTTACCGCCGTTTCGCCAGGCGCCCTTTCTTGAGGAACCCCTCGTACTGCCGCGCCAGGAGGTGGGTCTCGATCTGTCCCGCCGTGTCGAGGGCCACGCCCACGATGATCAGCAGCGCCGTCCCGCCGAAGTAGAAGGGGACGTTGAAGTAGACCATCAGGATACTCGGAAGCACGCAGACCGCAGAGACGTAAATGGCCCCGCTGAAGGTCAGGCGGCTCAGCACGTGGTCGATGTACTCGGCCGTCTTCTTTCCCGGCCGGATGCCCGGCACAAAGCCCCCGTGTTTCTTCATGTTATCTGCCACGTCGATCGGGTTGAACACGACGGCCGTATAGAAAAAGCAGAAAAAAACGATAAAGCTCACATAGAGCAGTTCGTAGAAGAAATGCCCCGGTATCAGCGAGTCGGAAACCCACTTCATCCACGGGTGCGGGATAAACTGCGCCAGGGTCGCCGGGAACATGATGATCGACGACGCGAAGATGGGCGGGATGACGCCCGACGTGTTGACCTTGAGCGGCAGGTGTGTCGTCTGCCCGCCGTACATTTTTCTCCCCACGATCCGTTTTGCATACTGCACGGGGATGCGCCTCTGTCCCGTCTCCATGAAAACGATGGCGCCGACGACGGCCACCATGAAGACGGCCAGGAAGATCACGGCCAGGATTCCCATCTCCCCCGTGGACACGAGCCGGAAGGTGTTGATGACGCCCTCCGGACCCCGGCAGACGATGCCGGCGAAGATGATGAGCGAAATCCCGTTGCCGATCCCGCGCTCGGTGATCTGTTCGCCCAGCCACATGATGAAGGCCGTGCCGGAGGTGAGCGTGATGACCGTCATGAGACGGAAGCCCCAGCCGGGGTTCATGACGATGGAGGCGCCCGTCGGTCCCGCCATGTTCTCGAGACCCACGGCGATCCCGAAGCCCTGGATGAGGGAAAGGAGCACCGTCCCGTAGCGCGTGTACTGGGTGATCTTTCGGCGCCCGGCTTCGCCTTCCTTGGACAGCTTCTCAAGGTGCGGAACGGCGATCGTGAGCAGCTGCAGGATGATGGAGGCGCTGATGTAGGGCATGATCCCCAGGGCAAACACCGAGAGGTTCGAGAGCGCCCCTCCTGCAAACAGATCGAAGAGCCCCAAAAGCGACCCCTTGGCCTGGTCGAAAAACGCAGCCAGCGCCGCCGTGTCGATGCCGGGCGTGGGCACATGGGCCCCGACCCGGTAGACGACCAGCAGAATGAACGTGAAGGCAATGCGCTTCTGGAGTTCCGGGATTTTCTGTATGTTTTTCAGTCCGCCAATCAAATCCGATATCCTCTTACTCGATGACCTCGACCTTGCCGCCGGCCGCCTCGATCTTTTCTTTCGCGTTCTGGCTGATGGCATTCACCCTCACGGTGAGGGCCCTCTCGATCGTCCCCTTGGCGAGGATCTTGATCCCGTCGCCGATCTTACGGATCACACCGCCGGCCAGCAGGGCTGCGGCATCAACGGGGGCCTCCCCGGAGAAGCGGTTCAGCTGATCCAGATTGACGATGATAATCTCCTTGCGGAAGATATTCTTGAAGCCCTTCTTGGGGATCCGGCGCGCGAGCGGCATCTGGCCTCCCTCGTAGCCCGGCCTGGAGCTGTGGCCCGAACGGGCCTTGAGGCCCTTGTGCCCCTTCGTGGAGGTCCCGCCGTGGCCTGACCCGTCGCCACGGCCGACCCTCTTTCGCTTTTTCCTCGAACCCTCGGGGGGTCTCAGTTCACTGAGCTTCATTGCATTCACCCGCTGATTTCTTCTACGGCAACGAGATGGCTCACCTTGCCGACCATGCCCCGGATCTCGGGGGTATCCTTAAGCGTCACGCTCCGGTTCATCCGGACAAGCCCCATGCCGCGCAGCACCTTGCGCTGCTTCTCGGGCCGCCCGATGGAGCTCTTCACCAGTGTAATCTTCAGTTTCTTTTCCACGGTCCGTCCCTTCGCCGATCCTCTGCAGTTTTCGAAAAGCGCATCTTCACGGCTGCTCGAAAATGCCAAGATGTCATTGGGTTTTATTGACTCACCCGCTTCGCGGTAAGGATCCATTCATCCATGGTTGCGCCCCCTGACGGGATGCGCCCCCGGTCAGCAGCCTATATGTCCGCCACGTCCTTGCCCCTCAAGGCCGCAATCTGACCGGCGGTTCGAAGCCTGCGGAGCCCGTTAAGGGTCGCCTTGACGAGGTTGTGGGGGTTGTGGGACCCCAGGCACTTCGTGAGCACGTTCTGCACGCCGGCCACTTCCAGCACGGCACGAACGGCGCCGCCTGCGATGAGGCCCGTTCCCTCCGAGGCGGGCTTCAGCATGACACGGCCCGCACCGAATTCCCCGACGATCTCGTGGGGGATCGTGCGCTCGCCGATGGAGAATTTCGCCATACTCTTGCGGGCCTTCTCCATCCCCTTGCGGATCGCCTCTGGCACCTCGTTGGCCTTGCCCAGGCCCGCGCCGACGGAACCCTTGCCGTCTCCGACAACCACGATGGCGCTGAACCTGAACCGCCGGCCGCCCTTCACGACCTTGGCCGTCCGGTTGATGGCCACGACACGGTCCAGGACCTCCGTTTCTTCCACCCTGAATTCTTTTCTATCCCTGTCCAACGGTCACTCCCTCTTGTGAGATTCGGTGTCTAGAATTTCAGGCCTGCTTCCCTCGCGCCCTCGGCCAGAGCCTTCACCCGGCCATGATAGAGGAAGGAGCCGCGGTCGTACACAACCGTGTCGATCGTCATGGCCAGAAGCTTCTTCGCCATGAGCTTGCCCACTTCGGCGGCGGCGGCCGTCTTCTTCATCTTTGCGATCGCCTCGACGATCTCCTTGCTGAGCGTGGAGGCTTCGGCCATCGTGCGGGCCGCCTCGTCGTCGACGGCCTGGACGTAGATATGCCGGGCGCTGCGGAACACAGCGAGGCGAGGACGTCCGGCCGTGCCGGCAACCTTCGCCCGGACACGCTTCTTGCGTTTATCCCTGACCTTCTTGAGCTTCTTGGCTGACGATAACAATGTTCTGCCCCTCTTTGCGATGATAGGGTTATGAGCCGCGTGGCGTTACGCGCCTGCGGACTTGCCGACCTTGCGCCGCACGACTTCGCCTGCGTAGCGGATCCCCTTGCCCTTGTAGGGCTCGGGCTTGCGCTTGCTGCGGATTTCTGCGGCAGCGCGGCCCACCTGTTCCTTGTCGATCCCGGAGACGGTGAGGTTTATCAGCTTCTCGATTTTCACGGTGATCCCCTGCGGAACCTCGTAGATGCGGGGCACCGAGTACCCCACGAACAGCTTGAGCGTCGTGCCCGCCAGCTCCGCGCGGAAACCCACGCCGGAGATCTCGAGGCCCTTCGTGAAGCCTGCGCTCACCCCCGTGACCATGTTGGCGATCAGGGTCCGCATGAGGCCGTGCAGGGCCCCGGCCCGCCGGCCCTCGTGGGTGGTCCGTATGCTGAGGGTGTTGCCCTCCTGGACGACCTCGATATCCCGGGGCAGCGGCCTCGAGAGATTCCCCTTGGGTCCCGATACCTTGACCTCGCCGCCGGCGGCGACGACTGTCACCTTGTCCGGCAGGACGATGATTTTTTTTCCGATTCGTGACATGGATGCCTCTCCTGACTTTCGCTTACCAGATGTTGCAGATGATCTCGCCGCCGACGTTCTGCAGCCTGGCTTCCTTGTCCGTCATGATCCCCCGGGGCGTCGACACGATGGCCACCCCGAAGCCGTTGACCACCTTGGGGATCTTCTTGCTCGAAACGTAGATCCGCCGGCCCGGTTTGCTCACCCGCTGAAGGTCCTGGATGACGCGCTCTTTCGTGTCCGTGTACTTGAGGTAGATCTTGAGGATGTCCTTCTTGTTCTGGTCCTTCTTGTTCTGGTCCTTCTTCACGTCGAACCCGCTGATGTAGCCGGCCCGTTTCAGGACCTTCACGATCTCCAGGTTCACGCTCGAGAGCTGGGCGTTCACGCTCCGGAACTTCATCCGGTTGGCGTTACGGACTCTCGTCATCATATCCGCAATAGGATCGGTCATACCCATAAAAGCTTCTCCTCGTTGTCTACCAGCTCGACTTGATCACGCCCGGAAGTTCTCCCCACGAAGCGTACTTACGCAGACAGATGCGGCACATATTGAACTTGCGGTAGTACGCACGGGGTCTCCCGCAGATCGGGCAGCGATTGTACTCTCGGACGGAGAATTTCTGCTGCCTCTTCGCTTTTGCAATCAAGGATTTCTTTGCCAAGGTGTTCCTCCGTTTCGGATCCTAATTCTTGAAGGGCATCCCCATGAGCTTGAGCAGATGCCGGGCTTCCTCATCGTTCCTCGCCGTCGTGACGATGACCACGTTCATGCCCTTGACCTTGTCGATCTTGTCGTAGTCGATCTCGGGGAAGATGAACTGCTCCTTGATCCCCATGGCGAAGTTGCCGCGGCCGTCGAAGGAGCCGGGCGAAATGCCCCGGAAGTCACGGATGCGGGGAAGCGCCACGTTCACCAACCGGTCATAGAACTCGTACATGCGCTCCTTGCGAAGGGTGACCATGGCGCCGATGGGCATGCCCTGGCGCAGCTTGAAGGTGGCGATGGACTTGCGGGCTTTCGTGATGACCGCCTTCTGGCCCGTGAGGGCCCCGATCTCCGCCGACGCACTCTCGAGGATCTTGATGTTCTGGATCGCCTCGCCAAGGCCCATGTTCACGATGATCTTCTCCAGCCGGGGCACCTGCATGGTGCTCGTGTACCCGAACTGTTTCATCATGGCCGGGACGACTTCGCTCTTGTAATAGTCTTTCAGTCTTGCCATTGATCTCTATCCCCAGGCTACTGGTCGATCTGTTCGTTGCACGCCTTGCACACCCGCACCTTCTTGCCGTCCTCGAGGGTCTTGAACCCGATGCGGACGCCGGTCGCGCACTTCGTACAAACGGGAGCGACGTTGGAGGCGTCCAGCGCGGCCTCCTTTTCCATGATCCCGCCCTTGCTCTTCTGATCGGGCCGCTGGTGCCGCTTGATCATGTTGAGCTTCTCGATCACGACTCGCTTCCCGTCGGCGAGGATCTTGGTGACCTTGCCGGTCTTGCCCTTTTCCCTGCCGGCGATGATTTTGACCGTGTCGCCTTTTTTCAATCGGTTCGTCTGCATGGTCGTTTCCTGTTCCCTGCGGCTCACAGCACTTCCGGAGCCAGCGAGATGATCTTCATAAACTGCTTGGCGCGAAGCTCACGGGCCACGGGCCCGAAAATGCGGGTCCCCACGGGCTCCATCTGGTTGTTGATGAGCACCGCCGAGTTGTCGTCGAATTTCAGGTATGTCCCGTCGGTCCGCCGGACCTCTTTCCTCGTCCGCACGACAACGGCCTTCATGACGTCGCCCTTCTTCACCTTCGCGTTGGGAATGGCCTCCTTGACGGAAACCACGATGATATCCCCCACGGTGGCAAAAACCTTCCGCGTTCCTCCCAGCACGCCGATGCAGGACACCTTCTTTGCGCCCGAGTTATCTGCGGCATTCAAAATGGTTCGCACCTGAATCATATCGTCACCCCGTTCCTACCCTGCCTGTTTGCGCCCCCTGGCTACTTCGCTTTTTCCAGGATCTCGCGCACCCTCCAGCGCTTGTCCCGACTCAGAGGACGGGACTCCACGATCAGGACCTTGTCGCCGATGCCGCACTCGCTGCGCTCGTCATGGGCCTTGTGCTTCTGGTGCTGCCGCATGTACTTCCGGAAGCCCTTGTGCTTGACGAGCCGCTCGCTTTTCACGACGACAGTCTTGTCCATCTTGTTGCTGACGACGACTCCCTTGATGGTCCGCTTGTTGCCCCTCTCGTCCATACCTATTTCTGCAGCTCCTTCCGCTTCATGACGGTTTTGATGCGGGCGATGTCCCTGCGGACGTTCTTCAGCGCCGCGGGGGAGTCCAGCTGCCCCGTCGTGTGCCTGATTTTCAACTTGAAGAGCTCGTCCACCAGGTCCCGTTCCTTCACCCGGAGCTCGTCGATGCCGAGATCCCTTATTTCCTTAATCTTCATCGAAGATATCCCTCGTTAGAAATTTCGTCGGAATGGCCAGCTTGTTGGCCGCCAGCCGGAAGGCTTCCTTGGCCACGTCGAGTGTCACGCCTTCCATTTCGTACATCACGGTGCCGGGTTTCACGATGGCGATCCACCCTTCCGGGGGGCCCTTTCCCTTCCCCATGCGGGTTTCGGCGGGCTTTTTCGTAAAGGATTTGTGGGGGAAGATCCGGATCCAGATTTTGCCGCCGCGCTTGATGTGGCGCGTCATGGCGACACGGGCCGCTTCGATCTGCTGGGCCGTGATCCGTCCCGGCGCCAGGGACTGGAGCCCATACTGGCCGAAAGAGACCTCGTTGCCCCTGGTGGCCTTGCCGCCCAGGTTCCCCTTCTGGATCTTTCTGTACTTGACTCGTTTCGGGCTTAACATCGTCTATGTCTCCTCGTAACAATCCCCGCCGTCCTAGGCGCTGACCGGCTTCTTGTCAGGCAGCACGTCCCCATGATAGATAAGCACCTTGATCCCGATGGCCCCGTAGGTCGTCCGCGCCTCGGTAAAGCCGTAGTCAATATCGGCCCGCAGGGTGTGCAGGGGCACCTTGCCCTCGCGGTACCATTCCGTCCGTGACATCTCCGCGCCTCCAAGCCTGCCCGAGCAGGTGATGCGGATGCCCTTGGCGCCGAACTTCAGGGCGGAGGTGACGCTTTTCTTCATGGCCCGCCGGAAGGCGATCCTGCGCTCGAGCTGCAGGGCCACGTTCTCGGCCACGAGCTGGGCATCGATTTCGGGTTTGCGGACCTCCATGATGTTGATGATCGTCTCACCGCCGGTCATGCCGTCGAGGTCCTTCTTGAGCTTCTCGATCTCGGAGCCCTTCTTGCCGATGATGATGCCGGGGCGGGCGGCATAGATGTTCACCTTTGCCTTTTCGGCGGCCCGCTCGATCTCGATCTTCGAGATGCCCGCGTGGTAGAATTTTTTCTTCAGGAACTTTCGGAGCTTGATGTCCTGGTGGACGAGGTCGCCGTATTTCTTCTCGGCGAACCACTTCGAGCTCCAGCTCTTGTTGATCCCCAGCCTCAATCCGATCGGGTTAACCTTCTGGCCCAAGATGAAAACCTCCTTCGTGTTACTGCTCGTCGAGAACGACGGTGATGTGGCTCATCCGGCGCTTGATGGCCGCCGAGCGTCCCATGGTCTTGGCCTTCTGACGTTTCATGGCCGGCCCCTGGTCCACAAAGATTTCCTTCACATAGAGGATCTTATCGTCGATGTTGGGGTTCTGCGTCGCATTGGCCAGGGCGCTCTTGAGCACCTTCTGGACGAGCCCGGCGGCCCGCTTGCGCGAAAACTCCAGGATCCGGTCGGCCTCCTCGACCTTCATGCCCCGGACCAGATTGACGACAAGCCGCGCCTTCTGCGGCGATATCCTCAAGAATCTTGCAATTGCTTTTGCTTCCATGAAGTCCTATCTCCGGTTTTCCGGTTTCACCGCCTGCGGCGACTACTTGCGCATCTTTGTCTTGCGGTCGCCGGCGTGGCTGAAGAACGTCCTCGTCGGCGCGAACTCCCCGAGCTTGTGGCCCACCATGTTCTCCGTGACAAACACGGGGATGAACTTTTTGCCGTTGTGCACGGCAAAGGTGTGCCCGATGAACTCCGGGGTAACAGTGGAACGGCGCGACCAGGTCTTGATGATCCCCCGGTCCCCGCCCGCATCGGCCCTCCGGACCTTCTCCGCAAGCCTCGCCTCGATAAACGGGCCTTTCTTGACTGAGCGTGGCACTATTTCTTATCCCTCTTCTTGATGATGTATTTGTCGGTGGTCTTGTTCTTGCGCGTCTTGTAGCCCTTCGTCGGCACGCCCCAGGGGGTACAGGGGTGTCGGCCGCCCGATGTCTTGCCTTCGCCGCCGCCCATGGGGTGGTCGACGGGGTTCATGGCGACACCGCGCACATGGGGCTTCTTGCCCAGCCAGCGGTTGCGGCCCGCTTTGCCGATGCTGATGCCTTCGTGCGTGACGTTTCCCACCTGGCCGATGGTGGCCTTGCACTCGATGAAAATCTTCCGGACCTCACCGGAGGGAAGCCTCACCTGGGCGTAGTCGCCTTCCTTGGCCATGAGCTGCGCGTAGGTGCCGGCGGAACGGACCATCTGGGCGCCCTTGCCGGGGCGCAGCTCGATGTTGTGGATGTGCGAGCCCAGGGGGACGTTTCGCAGCGACATCGCGTTGCCGGGCTTGATGTCGGCCGAGGCACTCGTGATGATCGGGTCGCCCACTTTCAGGTCCACGGGGGCCACGATGTAGCGCTTCTCGCCGTCGGCGTAGCTCACGAGCGCGATCCGCGCCGAGCGGTTCGGGTCGTACTCGATGGTCTTCACCTTGGCGGGGATGTCCGTCTTCTCGCGGCGGAAATCCACCACGCGGTACTTGCGTTTGTGCCCTCCCCCGCGGTGACGGCTCGTCAGACGGCCGAGGTTGTTGCGGCCGCCCGTTCTCTTCACCGGCTTCGTGAGGCTCTTCTCGGGCTCCACCGCGGTAATCTCCTCGAAGGTCGAGTAGGTCTGGTACCTTCGGGCCGGTGAAGTCGGCTTCATGGTCTTGATCGCCATCGGTCGTTGTCCTTATCTAGACTTTGTCGAATATCTCAATCGTGCTGCCGGGGGCCACGGTGACAATGGCCTTCTTCCAGTCGCTCTTCTTTCCCTGCAGCCGTCCTACGCGTTTCTTCTTTCCGAGAACGTTCAGGGTCCGTACGTCGACGACCTTCACCTTGAACAGTTTCTCCACGGCCTTCTCGATCTCGATCTTGTTGGCCCGCGGGTCCACCTCGAAGAGGTACTGGTTGCCCTCGCGCAGGAGGGTCGTCTTTTCGGTCACGAGCGGCCGTCGGATGATCTTGTGGAGTTCCATTACGTCAGCGCCCCTTCTATCTTTTGGATCGAGGGCTCCAGAAGCACGAGGCTGTCGTACTTGAGAAGATCATACACGTTGATGCCCTCGCATCGCATCATTTTCACATCGGGGAGGTTCCGGGAGGACTTCTCGAGGATCTCGCTTGCGCGGTCGATCACGACGAGGGTCTTCTTGAGCCCGAAGCGGTCGAGAACCTCCTTGAACTTCTTCGTCTTCATTTCGGCCAGGGGGAAGTTCTGGATCACCAGGAGCTTCTCCTCCTTCACCTTCATGCTGAGCGCCGAGATGAGGGCGAGCCTGCGCACCTTCTTGGGCACCGTGTAGGAGTGGTCCCGGGGGGTGGGCCCGAAAACCGTTCCGCCGCCCCTCCAGAGGGGGGAGCGGATCGTTCCCGCGCGGGCCCGTCCGGTGCCCTTCTGTCGCCAAGGCTTTTTGCCGCCGCCGCGGATTTCGCTGCGCCCCTTGGTGTCGTGGGTGCCCTGCCGTTTCGCCGCCATCTGCATCCGGACGACCTCATAGATGACGTCCTGGTTGACATCGGCACCGAAGACGGCATCGCTGAGCGACACCTCGGCCACCTTGTTCTTCTCGATATCGTATACACTCACCACCGGCATGGCTTGTTCACTCCAGTTGTTTCTCAGCTCTTTTTAACGGCGTTCTTGATCACGACGATCCCGTTCTTGCTCCCCGGGACGGCCCCCTTCACAAGGATGACGTTGAGATCGGTGCGCACCCCGATGATGAGGAGGTTCTGCACCGTCTTGCGCGCATCGCCCATGTGGCCCGGAAGCCGCTGTCCTTTGAACACGCGGGAGGGCGCGGCGCTTGCCCCGATGGAGCCCGGCGCCCGGTGGAACATGGAGCCGTGGGTCGCCTTGCCGCCGTGGAAGCCGTGCCGCTTCACGCCGCCGGCAAACCCGCGGCCCTTGCTCGTCCCGGTGACATCGACGAAGTCTCCCACCTCGAAGATGGACGCCGTCAGTTCCTGCCCCGGCTCAAGCTCGACCGCCGCCAGGGTCTTGAACTCTCGCAGCACACGGAAGAAACCCCGGTCGGCCTTTGCGAAGTGGCCCTGCAGGGGTTTCGTCACGTTCTTCTGCCTCTTGCGGTCAAAGCCGAGCTGGATGGCATTGTAGCCGTCCGCCTCTTCGGTCTTTTTCTGTATCACGGTGCAGGGTCCCGCCTCGATCACCGTGACGGGAACCGAGGCCCCGTCGGCGGCGAAGATCTGGGTCATCCCCAACTTTCTACCTATCAATCCCTTTTCCATAGCATCCACTTCCGCGCTCGCTGTGCGTGAGAGGACGAAAAAGGAGATGGACCTGAGGACAACCCGTCCATCTCCGTGTCG
>CAVPJD010000005.1:0-37693 GCA_963705165.1 uncultured delta proteobacterium
CACACGGTAGAAGTCACTGGTTCAATCCCAGTACCGCCTACCATTCAAAAAAGCAGGGCAGCCAATACAGGCTGCCTTTTTTCATTCCTCGGAAACCCGACCGGCCGTCTCCCTCCCCCTACATATCCCTTGACACGGGCCCCGCAACACATGACACTTAGCCTATGATCTCCCGGCGCGAATTCATGCAGGCCCTGGCCCGGCTGGCACCGGTGCTGGGCGTCTCGGGGCTGATCCTTTCGGAGCCCGCCCTGCTCAGGGCCCTTCCGGATATCCTGGATGGGGCCGCTTTTGCGGGGGAGAGGACCGATGAGCTGATCCGCGCGGCCCCGCGGGCCCGGTTCTGGTCGGCAGCCGCGAAGGGCCGCGTCCAATGCCACCTGTGCGCCCGCGGGTGCCTCCTGGCCGAAGGAGAGCGCGGCCAGTGCCGCTCGAGGATGAACGCGGGCGGCGAGATGAAGAGCCTCGTCTACGGCCGGCCCGTCTCGGTCCACGTGGACCCCATCGAGAAAAAGCCCTTCTACCACTTCATGCCCGGCTCCCAGGCCTACTCCATCGGCACGACGGGCTGCCCCCTGCGCTGCAAATTCTGCCAGAACTGGCAGACCTCGCAAGCCTCGCCGGAAGATTACCGCGTCCGCTTCACCCCTCCCGGCGACCTTGTCGAATCGGTCCGCTCCCGCAAGGCACCCGTCATCGCCTACACCTACAACGAGCCTCTCGTGTTCACGGAGTATCTGCTCGACATCGCCAGCGCCGCGCGAATGAGGGGTATCCGCTCGGTGATGGTAACCTGCGGCTACATGGCAGAAGCCCCCCTCGCGGAGATGTGCAAGGCGCTCGATGCCGTCAAGGTCGACCTGAAGGGATACAGCGAGAGCTTCTACCGGGATGCCTGCGGCGCCGAATTGAAGCCCGTGCTCCGGACGATCAAGCAGATCGCAAAGAGCCGCGTGCACCTGGAGATTGTGAATCTCGTCGTCCCGACCCTCAATGATTCGGACACGATGATCGCCGATCTTTGCGACTGGGTCATGGGGGAGTTGGGCCCTGAAGTTCCCCTTCACTTCTCACGGTTCCGACCGGACTATCAGATGCCTCACCTGCCGCCCACACCCACGGCAACGCTCGAGCGGGCCCGGTCGTTCGCCATGGCCCGCGGAATCCGTTACGTCTATGTGGGCAACGTACCTGGCCACCCTGGCAACAACACCCACTGCCCGTCCTGCAAAAAAGAGGTGATCCGCAGGACGCAATTCTTCGTTGAAGGTTCGAACATCAAGAACGGCAAGTGCGGGTTCTGCGGCAAGAAGATCTCGGGAGTCTTTGCGTAAGCGCAGTACGCGGTGATCAGTGACCAGTGGACAGTGGAAGAGAAAAAAAGTGCCGGTGTCAAGTGCCTGAGTGTCTGAGTGAAGAAATAGAAAAATAGTCATTGCGAGCAGAGCCTCGGAGGCTGTTGGCAATCCACGATGTTGTGCTGTTGGTTGTTGGTCCTCCGTTGCTGGCTGGCTTCTTTTCGGGACACGGATATCGGATGACAGGATCAAGACCGGAGGACATTGTCTGTGAGGTGATCATGAACGAAAGACGGATGTGGCTGATTCTGTTGATCCCGCTGCTTCTCTTCCCGGCGGGTTGCCAGGCTGCGGAAAAGACGGATGGCACGATACGGCAGCCGGCTGTCGCGGGCAGGTTCTACCCGGAGGCGGCCCCCGCGTTGCGGCTCGCCGTCGAGAAGTACATGCAGGAGGCCCTGCCGCCCGCGGCGAAGGACCCCGTCGCCATCATCGTCCCCCACGCCGGCTACGTCTTCTCGGGCCAGATCTGCGCCGACGGGTTCAACCAGGTCCGCGGGCGCCCATACGACACCGTGGTGATCCTGGGAACAAACCACACGAGTTCCGCCTTCCGCAAAGTGGGGATCTACCCCGGAGCGGGATTCCAGACACCCCTCGGAGCAGCCGCAATCGACAGCAGCATCGTCGAGGCCCTCCTGGCCGAATGCCCGGACTGCACCCTCGACGCATCGATCCACGCGAGAGAGCATTCCATCGAGGTCGTCGTTCCCTTCGTGCAGGTCCTTTTCCCCGGTGCGAAAATCGTCCCGGCCATCGTGGGCGAGGCGGATGTGGAAATCTGCGAACGATTCGGCAAAGCCCTCGCCAAGATTCTCAAGGGCCGCAATGCCCTGATCGTGGCAAGCACCGATCTATCCCACTACCCCTCGGCCGCAAATGCCTCCATGGTGGACCGCCAGACTCTCCAGGCCATCCTCCCGCTCGATCTTGCGAGCTTCCACGCCGTCGCCCACGCGGCATCGGATCGCAACATCCGCGGCCTTTCCACGCGGGCCTGCGGAGAGGCGCCCGTCATGGCGGCCATGGCTGCGGCCAAGGCGCTCGGCGCCACAGGCGGCATCCTGGTGAGCTACGCCCACTCCGGCGAGACGGTTCTCGGCGATCGCGGCCAGGTGGTGGGCTACGGCGCCGTGGCCCTGGCCTCCGGAAAAACGGGGGCAGGCGATGCAACGCCGTCCGCCCTGCCAACCAGCGGCAAAAGCGCATCCCTGAACGCATCGGACCGCGAACGGCTTCTGACACTCGCGCGCGACACGATCGAGAGGTTCCTGACGACGAAGACGGCCCCCCTGGCACGAAACCCCTCCCCTGCCCTCGAGCAGACAAGGGGCATGTTTGTGACGCTGAACAAGCGCGGGGAGCTTCGCGGCTGCATCGGCGAGATCGTGCCCGAAAAGCCCCTCTACCAGCTCGTCGGGGCGGTGGCCCTGAAATCGGCCCTGGAAGACCCGCGGTTCAGGCCGCTCCGTCATGACGAGATGAAGGACATCGAGATCGAGATCTCGGTTCTCACGCCCGCAGCGCCTGTTGCCGGGGCGGAGGACATCGTCGTGGGGCGCGACGGCGTCATCGTGAAAAAGGACGGCCGCTCGGCCATTTTCCTGCCCCAGGTGGCAACCGGGCAGGGTTGGGGGCGCGACGAGATGCTTGACCAGCTGTGCCTGAAGGCGGGGCTGCCTGCCGGCAGCTGGAAGAAAGGCGCGCAGGTTCTCACATTCCAGGCGGAAGTTTTCAGCGAGACGGACTTCAAGACAGGCCGATGACCGCCATTCTCTTCATCGTCGGACTCATCTCGATTCTGGGCCAGGTGGTCCTCCTGCGGGAGCTCAACGTGGCCTCCTTCGGCGTCGAGCTCGTCTATATCCTCGCGCTCGGTTTCTGGCTTGCGGCAACGGCGCTGGGCGCCCTGTCGTGCCGGTCATCCCGAGCGACCCGGCCGGGCCTGCTCACCATCCCGCTGCTTTTGTTCGCAGCCCTTCTCCCCCTCGCCGTGGCGTTTGCCCGGGGAAGCCGGGTCCTCGCCGGAGGCGTTCCCGGGGCTTACCTCCCGTTCGGCGAGCAGATCGTCACGATCGGGATCACCCTCCTGCCGGCCGGTTTTCTCACGGGATGGCTCTTCCGCAGGGCGGCGGGCCTCTTCGTGTCCGAGGGCAGGACCGTTGCAGCGGCCTACGCCATCGAAAGCGCAGGGGGGATCGCCGGCGGCCTCCTGTCGTCGCTCGGCCTGCACTGGGGGGTACAGAACTTCGTCCTGGCCTTGACGGGCTCGCTCATCGCCGCGGCGGCACCCCTGCTGATCACGGCCGGCGCCCGGCAAAGCCGAAGCAGGCTCCCGGCCGTCACCCTTTGCGCCATCCTTCTGCTTTGTCTCTTCCAGGCCCCCGCACTCGACGACTGGATGACGCGATGGAACCACCCGTCCCTGCTGGAAAGCAGGGATACGCCCTATGGACGGATCAGTATCACTCAGCGTGAGGCACAGGTCTCGGTGTTCATGAATAACGCCCTCGCCTTCGAGACCGAGGGAACCGAGGCGGAGCACTTCGCCCACCTGGCAGCCCTCCAGCACCTCCGGCCCGAACGCATCCTCATCCTGGGCGGCGGGATCGAGGGGACGGTGGCTGAAGTGCTGAAGCACGGCCCTGTTGCCGTCGACTATGTCGAGATCGACCCCGCCATGCTCGGCACCGTCAGGGAGCATCTTTCCCTGCAGAGGCAGGAGCCTCTCGGCAAGCCCGGCGTCAGGATCATCACGGACGACCCCCGGCGGTTCCTGCAAGAGGAGGGCCGGTACGATCTCATCCTCATCGGCATGCCCGAGCCATCCTCGGGACAGGCCAACCGGTTCTACACCCTGGAGTTCTTCAAGCTGTGCCGCGACCGGCTGAAACCGGACGGGATCGTCGCCCTGCGGATCCAGGCGGCCGAAAACAGCTGGACGCCGCAGATGACGGAGCGGGCGCTGAGCATCCGCGGCGCGCTCTTCTCCGTCTTCGGAAACGTCCTCATCATCCCCGGGGATACGGACGTGGTGACGGCATCATTGGTGTCTCTGCCGAGCGACCCGGAGGTCCTGATCGAGCGGCTCCGCTCACGCGGGATTCGAAGCCGCCTGGTCTCGGAGCCCTTCATCCGGTATCTCCTGACCAACGACCGGTTCTCCGAGGTCGGCGAAACGGTGCGCACGCGCACGGCCCCCCTGAACACCGATCAGCGGCCCATCTGCTATCAAATCACGTCCCTGCTGTGGCTGTCGAAATTTTACCCGGCCCTGACCGGTCTGAGTCTCGGGGAAGTCGAGAGCCTCATGAAAGCAAATTGGACATGGATCGCAGCGGCGTCAGGCATGCTGCTGATCCTCTTTTTCATCGCCCGCGTGAGACCCTCCTGGCGCGGGACTCTTCTCGTGGGGTTTGCGGGGTTTGCCGGCATGGTTCTGGAGACGGTGCTGATCCTGCAATACCAGACCCGTCACGGCGTCCTCTACCGCGACCTGGGGATCCTCATCACGGCCTTCATGCTCGGCCTGACTGCCGGCGCCTTCCTCGTAGCCGCAGTGGCCCGCGGCAAGAGCCCGTACCGTGCACTCGCCCGGAAATGGGGAATCGGCTTTGTCGCAGGCTTCATGCTCCTCGGGACCCTTGCCTTCTTCCGGGCCCGAATCGGCCTGATTACGGATCTTGCCGAAACGGCGGGTCTGCTCGCAGCGGTGGGCCTTCTCGTGGCGGGCGTCTTTGCCTATGCAAGCTTCAGGAGGGTGCCGGACCCGGAAAAGTTGATCTCGCCCCTCTATGCTGCAGATCTCTTCGGCGGCTGCCTCGGCTCCATTGCCGCGAGCCTCTTCATGGTGCCGCTCATCGGCATGGACATGACGGCAGCCGCGATGGTCGGACTTGCGCTGCTTGCGCTGCTGCTGATCTAGTGACAGGTGCAAGAGATAGAGGGGACCAGGGACGAGGGGGTAGGGACGAAAAATAGTGTTTGAGTGTTTAAGTGTCTGAGTGAAGATAAAGAGAAGAAGGGCTTCGGTTATGCGAGCATGTCATTGCGAGGAGGCTCTCCGGGCCGACGCGGCAATCCCATCGAAAGGCGAGATTGCTTCGTCACTTCGTTCATCGCAATGACGAACATATGGATATTGCGACATTCCCATTACCCAATTACCCAATTCCCAGTCTCGGCCGCGACGCGGCCGTGTACCGGACAAAAGTTACATTTTCGAACTATGCAACAGGGAGAAGTACGAAAGTGTAACTTTTTCACGAAGGCCTTCATTTCCCACAATATATTAATCCAACATTACAATGACTTACAAAATCGCACGCTTTCATCCAGGGCACGCCTTTTGCTCACTCCTCTTTACAGGGGCAGCGGGATCTTTTCCGCTGACCACCCTGAAAGGAGGGATGAGGCGCATGTTGATCCGATTGGCTGATACAAGCTGGGGGCCGCAGTTTTTTGTCCCGACCATTTCGATCAAGCACTACTCCGGGCGCGTGCTTCTGAGAGAAAGTCTGGATGACGATCTGCTGAAAAAGGAACTGGAGGCGATGAACATCGAAGGGCGCCCCGTCGGTTTCACCAACGCCTGGTACATCCGGAAGAAAGGGACGCAGACGTGGATCAAGGTCGGAGAGTCGACGGCACGGGAACACGATTTCGGCATTCGCCTGGACACGACGGAGCTCGAAAACGGAGCCTACCAGGTCCTCGGGTTCATGAGCGCGAAAGTCAAGACCGATGACATGAAGGAGATCATCGTCTCGAGGCAGAACATCGCGGATTTTGAAATCAGGAATTGAACTGCGACGGGGTCTATCCGGTCTGTCCGTCTATCAAAGATGGTCTATTCAGTCTGTCCGGTCTATCCCGTCTATTCCGTCAGGAGGAAAAGACTATTAACTCGCTCGGTCTGTCTGGTCATTGCTAGAAACGCAGTGACGAATCAATCTTCGTTATAAGAATCTACGCGAGGATCTCAAACGTGGATCGCCACACCTCACGAGGCTCGGCTCGCGATGACCGTCTTTCTTATGTCTTCACTCAGACACTTAGACACTCAAACACTCAGACACTATTTTTCGTCCCTGGCCCCTTCTTTTTCGCGCATCTGCTGCAGCGCTTGCTTCCGCCCGGCGCGGTCCGGCAATAAAAATTGTTTCGCAATCGGGACACCTCCGCAGTTTATCCCGATTGCCCGGCGCCTTGAGGAATTCGACAAGGGCAAAGACGAGGACGTTGTGGTAGTACTCGTCGGCAAGGCCCGCGCGCTCCGTAAAGTAGCTCTCCTCGAAAAAAGGTTTTTCGTAAATAGCCCCATCCCCGCTTACGGCCAGCTCCCGCCTGTTGACCATGTTGTAGACCTGCAGCAGATCCAGAAGCGTCTGGTTCCGGGACAGGTCCCGGGCATCCATGATCTCCCCGAGTATCATCCTCCAGCGCTCGAGAAGCTCGGCAAGTACCTCCTGCTCGGCCTTGATCCTGCTGTGGTACGCCGCCATCTTCTGCGCCTCGTGCGTCCTCTCGGGAGGAAGGGCGCGCCGGATCGTCAGGATCCGATCCCCCCATTCGACAAACTCTTCCATGCGGGCAAGAAGATTCTCCTTCACTTCGTCCATGTCCGTCGAGAGCGGGGCCCGCTCGTCGAACATCTCCGAAACCGCCTCCCGCCACACGTTTCCCTCCGCGCCGACGGGAACCCGGAAGACATCCTCCTCGTAAGGGTCTTCATTGTCCCACTTGGGCTCCAGGGGCTGGACCTTGAAGGTCAGCACCCGATTTCCGTCATAGTCATAGGACGCAAGCGAAATGTTGCAGGGCAGGTTGTTGATGACCGAAAGCAGCCTGCGCTCCTCGAGCAGGAGGTCCACCAGCTCCCGGTCGCCCGCCGACAGGGAATCCTCGAAGAGCTTCAGGGTCGGGTAGCGGCCGAGGGCCTGATCCAGGAATCCGTGCCCGAAACTGAATGCTGCTGCGGCGCCCCGGATAAATACGGTGCCGGCCTCCTCCGCCGTCGAAGCATTCACGAAGTCAACGACCAGTTTTCCGAAATGCTGATCCTGCTTTCCCTTCATGCAAGTCTCCCCGAGAGTGATCGATGAGGTCCGAAAATAACCAAACGCCTGCCTGTTTTCAAGGAAAAATATTCCTTTTTTCCTTGAAAGAAACGGGATTCAGAGATAACAGAGTGAACCATGGGTGCCGTAAAAGACCTCAAATTCTTCATCTTCAAACACTGCCTTACCTCGCCGTCCTATCACGTCTGCAACCTGCATGCGAAGACCATCAGGGTCATCCCTGATGGCGTCGAAAGGATACAGGACCACATCGCGAAAGGCGGAACCGTCGTCTTTGCCTGTTGGCACCAGCGCTTTTTCAGCGGGTTTTTCGTCCCTCGCATCTTCGGGATGAACCCCTGCATCATGATCAGCCAGAGCCGCGACGGCGATGTCGTCTCCGACGTGGTGGCCCGGATCGGCTGGGTCCCCGTGCGGGGTTCGACCTCCCGCGGCGGGAAGAAGGCCCTTCAGGAGATGATCGCGGGCGTCCGGAAACACAGGATGAGCGGGCACATCGTCGATGGTCCCCAGGGCCCTCCGCACATCGTCAAGCCGGGCCTCATCGCCCTGGCCCAGCAGACGGGGGCCGCCATCTGCCCCGGGTACATCTCCTACGAAAACCCCTGGGTCTTCAACAGCTGGGACCGCTTCATGATTCCCAAGCCCTTCAGCCGGGTTCTTCTCCGGGCGGGAGACTTCATGTTCGTTCCGAAGGTTCTCGATGAGAAGAGCTTCGAGGAGGTGCGCCTCGAAGTCGAACGCAGGATGATCGAGGGATACGCACAGGCGGATGCATCCTGGAAACGGGCGTAGCCCGTTTCCAGAGCCTACAGTCTACAGTCGACAGTCTACAGCCTAAAAAGAAATGGTAGCCAGGAAGGATCTGTCGGCTGTCGGCTTCGTATAGCCGCTTCGCGGCTATACGATGGTGGCTTTGTAGAATTTCACCAGGTAGTCGAACCCCGACCACAGCGACAGGGCCAGGGCGACGTAGAGGAACATCGTCCCTATGCTTCCGGGGTCGATTCCGTAGATGGGGTAATGGATGATGAGGGCCGAAACGGCGATGATCTGGCAGAAGGTCTTGTACTTGCCGAGCTGGCTTGCCTCGATGACATGGCCTTCCGCAGCGGCCATGCTCCGCAGTCCGTCGACGGCAAAGTCCCGCATGACCATGAGGGCCACCACCCACGCGGGTGCCCGCCCCACGGGGATAAGGAGCACCAGCGCCGCGCTCATGATGATCTTGTCGGCGATGGGGTCCAGCAGCTTCCCCATGCGGGTCACGATATTGTAGCGCCTCGCCACGTACCCGTCGAGAAGATCGGTCAGGGAAACCAGGATGAAGAGAATCGAAATGGCGAGGCTCATCGCCTCCCCCGGTTCCAGCAGGATGAGAAAGAGCACCGGGAGAATCCCGATGCGCAGCAGCGTTATGGCGTTGGGCAGGTTGATGATCCGCCGGTTCTCGGCCCGGATCGGCAACCGGTCGAAGTATTTCTTCAGGATATCGATGAGAATCACTGCACGTTCCATCGGGCTTTCGCTTTATTTCGGCACTTTTTTCCAGTCCGCCAGGAATTTCTCGATTCCCGCGTCTGTCAGGGGGTGCTTCGCCAGCTGCGCGATCACACTGAAGGGGATCGTGGCGATGTCGGCGCCCAGCATGGCCGCCTCGAGGACATGCATGGGGTGGCGCACGCTGGCCACGATGACCTCCGTTGTAAAGCCGTAGTTGTCGAAGATGCTCAGTATCTGTTCCACCAGCTCCATGCCGTTCTGGGCCACGTCATCGAGCCTGCCCACGAAAGGGCTCACGTAGGCCGCACCGGCCTTCGCCGCCATCAGGGCCTGGATCGGCGAGAAGATGAGCGTCTCGTTCACATCGATGCCCTCGCCGGAGAGGATCTTCGTCGCCTTGAGCCCTTCCGTTGTGAGGGGGACCTTGATGACGACATTGCCGCCCAGCTCGACGAGCTTCTTCGCCTCGGCCACCATGCCCTTTGCATCGAGGCTCACCACCTCGAGGCTCACGGGGCCGGGGACCGCTTCCAGGATCTCCTTCACCACATCGTTGAAAGGCCTCTTCTCCCTGGCTACGAGGCTGGGGTTCGTTGTCACCCCGTCACACATGCCCAGGCTGAGAGCCTCTTTGATCTCGCCGATATTGGCCGAATCGATAAAAAACTTCATGCAGCCTCCACGTGATCGGAATCCATACAGAATTGCCCATCTGAAGCGACGGGATTACAGTCGGCAGGGGGATCAATCGGGAACGTGTCCGCCCTTTTCCCGGAATTTGCTGTAACATTCTTTACTGCAGAAATAAAGCGTTTTTCCATTCACGCTCACCCGGTATGCCTCGTTGACGGGAACATAGGTGTGGCAGTGGGGATCCTCCACGAGTTCCTCCCCCTTGATCCTTTTGTCGTCCCGCCTGCGCTCATCGATACGGCGTGAGGGGAAGAGGAACTTCTTCAGGAGGAGGTACGCCAGGATGAGGATGATGCCGATGACAATGAAACGAAACATGACAGGAACACCTTCTCTTCTTCGTTCTTCAAGCGGAACCTTTCTACCAGTCCGCATCGATCCACTCGACGGCGTGGTCATCTTCCAGCCGGTCGAGAAGCCCTTTCATCGAGACGCCGTAGAGCGGGTGGATGACATAGGGCGCGATCTCGTTGACCGGAACGAGGACGAACCGGCGCTTGTGCATCTCGGGGTGCGGCACAACGAGGCTCTCCGTTTTGATGATCTCCTGGCCGTACAGCAGGATGTCAATGTCGATCGTTCTCGGCCCCCAGCGCTCGTTTCTCTCACGGCCCAGAGCCTGTTCAACCCACTGCAGCGCCTTGACAAGCTGCGGGGCCGTGAAGGTCGTGCGGACTTCCACGACCCCGTTGACAAACCAGTCCTGCGGCGTGTCCCCGACGGGCTCCGTCCTGTAAAGGGGCGACCGGCGGAGCACCTGCACGTTTTTCAGAGAAGAAATCTCCCGGAGCGCATTGCGGCAGTTCTGCACCGGGTCGCCGAGGTTACTGCCGATGCCGAGATATGCGATGACGGGTACGCTCACTTCCCGTCTCCGGCTCATCACCTTCTGTATTCCATCTGCCACAGTCGACAACCGGTCAGAAAGGTGACAGGTGGCAGGTGTCAGGTGACAGGAAGAAAAAGACATGACAATAGGGTATCTGTTGCCTGTTACCTGTTACCTGTTACCTGTTACCGTATCAGGCGAATTCCTTCTCGATCCTCGCCATGGCCTCTTTGAGCCGTGCGTCGGGAACCGTCAGAGAGATCCGGATGAAGCCCTCACCGTACTTCCCGTAGGCGGGGCCCGCAGCGACGACTACGGCCGTCTTTTCGAAGAGCCGGTCCGTGAACTGCAGCGAGGTCATCCCCTGCGGAACGGGAATCCAGAGGTAGAAGGTCCCCTTGGGGGCCTTGAAGTCGATGCCGATCTTCCGGAGCGTGCCGAGGACCAGCTCCCGGCGTTTGCGGTAGATCTCCAGCATCCGGGTGATGTTCTCGTTCTCATGCTGAAGGGCCTTGATGCCGGCAAACTGCACGGCGTTGAAGATGCCCGAGTCGGTGTTCTCCTTGACCTTGCTGATGGCAGCGATGATCTGCGGGTTCCCCATGGCCATGCCGATGCGCCAGCCCGTCATGTTGTAGGGCTTTGACAGCGAGTTGAGCTCCACCGCCACGTCCTTTGCCCCCTCGACGCAGAGAAAGCTCAGGCGCTCCTGGCCCTCGAAGACCACTTCGCTGTAGGGGTTGTCGTAGCAGATGGCGATGTCATTCTTTTTCGCGAAGGCGACGGCCTTCTTGAAGAACTCCCGTGAGCCGCAGGCGCCCGTCGGGTTATTCGGGTAGTTCAGGAACATGGCCTTCGCCCGCTTCAAGACGTCTGCGGGAATTTCCTCGAAGATCGGGAAGTAGTCGTTCTGGGGGAGCATGGGCATGTGGTAAGGCTCGCAGTTGCCCATGAGAATGCTCGCCCGGTAGGCCGGATAGCCCGGGTCCGTCATCAGGACGATGTCGCCGGGGTTCGTGCAGGCAAAGATGAAATGATGGCAGCCCTCCTTGGACCCGATGAGCCCCAGCACCTCGTCGGCCGGATTCAGGGTGACACCGTATCGTTCCTTGTACCAGACGGCCACGGCCTCCCGGAAGGCATACATGCCCTTCTCCTCGTCCGTGGGGTAGCGGTGGTTCTCCGGGACCTTCGCCGTCCGGCAGAGCTCTTCGATGACACCGTTCGGGGTGGGCTCCACGGGGTCCCCGATGGCGAGGCTGATGACGTCCACGCCGTCGGCCTTTGCCTTGTTGATCTTCTTGCGCAGCTCCATGAAAAGATAGGGGGGGATCTTCGATAACCTGTCAGCAATCTGCAAGGGTCCTCTCCTTCCGACGATCAAATTTTTTCAACATCAAATCCCCCTTTCATCCCCCTTTTTCAAAGGGGGACAGAGGGGGATTTTCCTGTGTTTCCTAAACGCTACCCGCGACACGCTACCCGCTATTTTTTCAATCCGAGGACGTCCTGCATATCATAGAAGCCGTTTGGCTGGCCGACGATCCACTTTGCGGCCCGTACGGCGCCCTTGGCGAAGTTGTCGCGGCTGTGGGCTCTGTGGATGAACTCGAGCCGCTCACCCAGCCCGCCGAAGATGATCCAGTGCTCGCCGACGATATCGCCCGCCCGGATCGTCTGGATGCCGATCTCGGACTTTGTGCGCGCCCCGATCATGCCTTTTCGCTCGTAGACGGCCTCCTTGTCGAGGTCCCGCTTGAGGGAGGCGGCGATAATCTGGGCCATCTTCATGGCCGTACCGCTGGGGGCGTCCTTCTTGAGGTTATGATGGGCCTCGATGATCTCGATGTCGAAATCCTCGCCGACGATGCCGGTGACATACTCAAGGACCTTGAACATGACGTTGACGCCGACGCTCATGTTGGGGGCGAGCACGCAGCGCGTCTTTGCGGCCATTTCCCTGATCTTTGCCATCTGGTCCGCCGAAAACCCCGTCGTCCCGATGACAATGGCCTTCTTGTTGTCCGCGGCGATCCGGAGATGCTCCACGGAGGCCTCGTGATGAGTGAAGTCGATCACGACGTCGCCCTTCCCGATGACCGATTCGAGACCTGCCGAGATCGGGACACCCTTTTTGCCGAGCCCCAGGGTCTCACCCACATCCTGACCGATGACGGGATGCCCGGCTTTCTCGACGGCCGCCGCAACCTCGATGCCCTCCGTCATATTGATGATGGACGCGATCCTGCCGCCCATTTTTCCGCCGGCTCCCATGACGATTGCCTTTACCATAGCGCCCCTCCTTTTCTTCAATGATCCGCCCTTCGCCTTCATCATAAACATGGAGCCCGTTTTTCAGACGGGCTCCACGTTCAAACCAAAGGGTCTGCTACTTGATGAGCCCGAATGTCTTCAGCGCCTGCTTGAGCTTCTCGTAGTTGGCATCGGAGAGCTTCACCAGGGGAAGCCGGATCTCGTACTGGATCTTGCCCATCATGGCCAGCGCCGCCTTTACGGGTGCGGGGTTGGTCTCTATGAAGAGGGAATTCACCAGCGGTGTCAGCTTGTAGTGAAGCTCTTTGGCCTTTTTGAACTTGCCGGCGTTGATGGCGTCGACAAGCTCCGCCACGGCAGCGGGGGCCACATTGGAGGCAACGGAGATAATCCCGTGGCCGCCAAGGCACATCAGGGGGAAGGTAAAGAAGTCATCACCCGAAAGAACGGAGAAATTCGGGCCGCAGGCGGTGATCATCTCCTGCATCTGCTGCAGGGATCCTGCCGCCTCTTTCACGCCGACGATGTTCTTGATTTTCGAGAGCTTCGCCATGGTGTCCGGGGTGATGTTCACGCCCGTCCGGCTGGGGATGTTGTACACGATGATGGGGATGGGGACCTTCTCGGCGACGAGCTTGTAGTGCTGGTAAAGCCCCTCCTGGGTCGGCCGGTTGTAATAGGGGGCGACGATCAGCGCCCCGTCTGCACCCACATCATAGGCATGCCTGGTGAGCCGGATGCACTCATCGGTGCTGTTGGATCCCGTGCCGGCGATGACCGGTAACCGCTTCTTGACGGCTGCTACGGTGATCTCGATCACCCGGCCGTGCTCCTTGTGGGTCAACACGGGCGACTCACCCGTAGTGCCGCAGGGGACGATGCCGTCGGTTCCGTTCTTGATCTGGAACTCGATCAGTCCCCTCAGGGCCTCCTCATCCACCTTTCCTTTTTTGAAAGGCGTCGCGATGGCGACTATTGCACCCTTGAACATAACTCCCATATTACCCTCCTCGTTTCTCTTTGAGCTTGTCATGAGGCGGCTCTATGTCATCCGCCTCTTGATTACCGACCCTGACTCGGTGACGAAGTTAGGAAGTGAGGAAGTTATGAAGTTAAGATGGGGAAAATTCATTTCCATCCATGCCTAACTTCCGATCTTCATAGCTTCCTAACTTCGCGTCGCCCGCCTTTCGGCCATTGAATCCGGGGGCTTTCCAACCTGCGACGACTAACGCCCCGAATGGTATGCCTCGTCCCAGAGGAAGCCCTGGTAAACCACCGTGGCCCCTCCCTCCAGGTAGACCTTTTCGAACCCCTGGTCCGTCTTTTCAAAGTAGATTTTCAGCGTCTCTTCGCTCTTTACCAGAACAGCCACGGGGCTGTCAACGAGTCCCGTCCAGGCGGCGACCAGAGCGGTTGCCACGGCCCCCGTGCCGCAGGCCAGCGTCTCGTCCTCCACGCCGCGCTCGTAGGTCCGCAGCTTGATGCGGTGCCGGTTGATCACCCGGGCAAAGTTGGCGTTCGTCCCGGCGGGCTGATACTCCCCGTGATACCGGATGGTCCTGCCCATGTTGAAGACGTCGTGGCCGTCGACGTCGTTGATGAAGGCCACCACGTGGGGCACCCCCGTGTTGATGCTGTTCACCAGCACGGCCGTACCGCCCACGTCAATCGTATAGCCCTTGCGGAGGTCTTTCGGGTCCGTGAGGCGCAATTTGACGATATCTCCCGCGACCTCGGCATCGATGATCCCCGCCCGGGTCTCGAAAGACATCTTTTCGGGGGCGATTCCCTTGATGACGGCGAAGCGCGCCGCGCACCGGCCCCCGTTTCCGCACATCTCCACTTCGCTGCCGTCGGCATTGAAGAAGCGCCAGCGGAAGTGGGCCTTGTCGGAGTTCTCGATGACGATGAGCCCGTCGGCGCCCACGGCGACGTGCTGCCGGCAGACGGCCTTCACGAACTCGTTGATCTTCCCGACGTCCCTCAGGGCATTTTCGCGGTTGTCGATGAGGATGAAGTCGTTTCCGCTTCCCTGGATCTTGTAGAATTCAATCATTGGCCGCTCCGTGGCAGGGTTCAGGGTTCAGGGTCCAGAAATCAAGAAATTCTTCATTTCCTCCCCTATACCCTATACCCTTGACCCTTTACCCTTTCTTCAAAAATGCCGGCACTTTTTCGCCGCGCGTGAGATTTTCGTACTCCTCGCGCCTGCGGATGACGTGGAACTTTTTGTCCTTCACCAGCACCTCGGCGATCCGGGGCCTGGAGTTATAGTTCGAGGCCATGGAGAACCCGTAGGCCCCGGCACTCATGACCGCCATCAGGTCGCCGCGCTCGAACTTCGGGATCATCCGCCCCTTGGCGAGGAAATCGCCGGATTCGCAGATCGGGCCCACCACGTCGGCCACAAAGCTCCCCCGGTCCCTGATCACCACGGGCTGGATCTGGTGGTAGGAACCGTAGATGCTGGGCCGGATGAGGTCGTTCATCCCCGCATCGACGATGACGAAGTTCTTCTCCTCGTTGCTCTTCGTGTAGAGGACCTTCGAAACGAGGATTCCGGCATTGCCCACGATCACGCGCCCGGGTTCGAAAATGAAGGTCACCTTGAGATCGCGTACCGAGTCGATGACCGCCCTGGCGTACTCCTCGGGGTGGGGCGGCATCTCCTCGTTGTAGGTGATCCCCAGGCCCCCGCCCATGTCCAGGTACTGAATCTCGATGCCCTCGTCCCTCAGCCCGTCGATGAGCTTCTTCAACCGCTCCAGCGTATCGAGGAAGGGGGAAATCTGCGTGACCTGGGAGCCGATGTGGCAGTCGACACCGACAATCTCCACGTTCGGCAGCGCCCTGGCCCGCCGGTACTCATCGAGAGACTTCTCGATGTTGATCCCGAACTTGTTCGACTTGAGCCCCGTCGAGATGTGGGGGTGCGTCTTGGGATCCACGTCGGGGTTGATGCGAAGGGCAATCCGGGCCTTCTTGCCCATGAGGCCTGCCCTCTCGTTGATGACCCCCAGTTCCTCGGAAGACTCCACGTTGAACATGAGAATGTCCGACTGGAGCGCAAAATCGATCTCATCGATCCGCTTGCCTACGCCGGAGTAAACGATCTTTCCCGGGTCCGCACCGACCTGGAGAGCCCTGTAAAGCTCGCCGCCGGATACGATGTCGACACCGCCCCCCTCCTTCACAAAGATCCGCATGATGGCCAGGTTCGAGTTCGCCTTGGCTGCATAGCAGATGATGTGGGGGATATCCCGGAGGGCCCCGTCGAAGACCCGGAAATGCTGCAACAGGGTCCTGTGGCTGTAGAGGTAGAAGGGCGTGCCGACTTTCCCGGCAATCGCCTCGATGGGAATATCCTCGCACCAGAGCTTGTCTCCGCGGTAATTGAAGTAGTTCATCTATTTCCTTCGGGGCGAAAGGCATAGGGCAAAGGGCCACGACGTTCAGCCCATGCTGAACATCGTATTCGCCTTCGGCGTTTGCGGCGGGACGGGATCCCCTTTCTTCCCGCATGCCGGGCAGACCAGCAAAAAGATGCCTATTATAATGACGAGAGCCAATCTCCACAAGCGCGTTCTTTTCATTTTTTGTCTTTCGCCTTTTACCCTTCGCCCTTCGCCTTTTTTTCCGCCTCCCCGATCTGCTTGAGCACTTCCTTCTTCGCCGTCCCGCCGATCGTCTGCCGGGCATTGACGGCCTTTTTCACGGGGATGACGGCATAAACACCCTCATCGAAACCCGTGTAGAATTTCCGGAATTCCCGGAGGCTCAGATCGGAGAGATCTTTCCCCTTGGAGATGCAGTGGGCCACGAGCCGCCCGACGATCCCGTGGGCCTCCCGGAAGGGGACCCCACTCGTAACGAGGTATTCGGCCACGTCGGTGGCCGTCGAGAACCCCTTTGCGGACTCTTCCAGCATCCTGGGCCGGTTGAAGGTGAGCTTCCCGGCCATCCCGTTGAGGACCATGAGGCTCATCTTCACCGTGTCAACGGTGTCGAAGAGGGGTTCCTTGTCCTCCTGCAGGTCCCGGTTGTAGGTCATCGGAAGCCCCTTCAGGACCGTGAGGATCTTCACGAGGTTGCCGTAGACCCGACCGGTTTTTCCCCGGACGAGCTCGGCCACGTCGGGGTTCTTCTTCTGGGGCATGATGCTCGAGCCCGTCGTGTAGGCGTCGGAGATCTCCACGAAGCCGAACTCGCCCGATGACCAGATGATGAGGTCCTCGCAGAAGCGGCTCAGATGCATCATGACAAGGCCCGCATCGAAGATGAACTCGGCCACGAAATCCCGGTCGGCAACGGCGTCCATGCTGTTGGCCGAAATCGCTTTGAAGCCCAGCAGCTTCGCCGTGTACTTCCGGTCCAGCGGCAGGCTTGTGCCGGCAAGGGCAGCCGAGCCCAGGGGCATCACATTGACCCTCTCCAGACACTCTGCAAGCCTTGCCGCATCCCGCCCGAGCATCTCCCGGAAGGCTAGCAGATAGTGCGACAGGAGCACCGGCTGCGCCTTCTGCATGTGGGTGTAGCCGGGCATGATGGTGTCAATCTCCCTCCTGGCGAGGGCGACGAAGGTTTCCTGCAGCCCGGCAACGAGTTTCAGGATATCCCCGATCTCGTCCCTCAGGTAGAGACGCATGTCGAGGGAAACCTGATCGTTGCGGCTCCGGCCGGTATGGACTTTGCCGCCTGTGGGACCGATCCGCTCGATGAGGCCCCGCTCGACGGCCATGTGGATGTCCTCGTCGGTCTGCACGAACCGAAAGGCGCCCGAGCCGATTTCCGTCCGGATTTCGGCCAGGCCCTCGAGGATCTTCCCGGCGTCGGCGGGAGGGATGATCCCCTGCTTCTCCAGCATCCGGCAGTGGGCGATGCTCCCCTCGATGTCGTGGTCATAGAGCCTCATGTCAAAGGGAAGCGACGCCGTGAAGACCTCCACGAGCCGGTCCGTCTCCTCCGTAAACCGCCCGCTCCAGAGCTTTCTCCGTGTTTTTCCGCCCATGGTTCACCTATCCAGACAGGCTAAAGGCAAAGTGGCTTAGGGCTTAGTGGCCGAATAAGCAAAGATTTTTCCCGTCTTTGCACTTACGCCTTTAGCCTTACGCCCCAAGCCGCGTGGCGATTAGCCACTCTTCTTTTTGAGGTATGCCGCGATGCGCAGGCGCAGGGCGTTGAGCCGGATGAAGCCTGTGGCGTCTTTCTGCTCATAGCCACCGCTCTTCTCGAAGGAGGCGATGTCCTCGCTGTAGAGCGAGTTCGGCGATTTGCGGCCCACGACGATGCAGTTGCCTTTGTAGAGCTTCAGCCGTGCCGTGCCCGTGACGTTCTCCTGCGAGGCGTCAATGAACTGCTGCAGGGCCTTCATCTCGGGTGAGTACCAGAACCCGTTGTAGACGAGCTGGGCGTACTTCGGGATCAGCCCGTCGCGCATGAACATCACCTCGCGGTCCATGGTGATCGTCTCGACGGCCCGGTGAGCGGCCCAGAGCACAGTCCCTCCGGGGGTCTCGTAGACGCCGCGGGACTTCATGCCCACAAAGCGGTTCTCCACCATGTCCACGCGGCCGATGCCGTTTGCGCCGGCAACGGTGTTCAAGTGATCGAGCAGCGTGGCCGGGCTCATCTTGACGCCGTCGACGGCCACGGGGTTTCCCTTCTCGAAGTCGATCTCCACGTAGGTCGGCTTGTCGGGAGCCTTTTCGGGGGAGACCGAAATCGTAAAAATGTCCTCCGTCGGCTCGTTCCAGGGATTCTCCAGGATGCCGCCCTCGTGGGAGATGTGCAGGGAGTTGCGGTCCGAGCTGTAGGGCTTGTCCTTCGACACGGGAAGGGGGATGTTGTGCTTGGCCGCGAAGTTGATCATGTCCTCCCGCGACGTGAAGGTCCACTTGTCGTCGCGCCAGGCGGCAATGATCCGGATGTCCGGGTCCAGGGCCATGTAGGTGAGTTCGAATCGCACCTGGTCGTTCCCCTTGCCCGTGGCGCCGTGGCACACGGCATCGGCCTTCTCCCGGTGAGCGATCTCGATCTGCTTTTTGGCGATCAGCGGCCGGGCAATCGAGGTCCCCATCAGGTAGGTCCCCTCGTAGATGGCATTGGCCCGCAGCATGGGGAACACGAAGTCCCGGGCGAACTCCTCCCGCAAATCCTCGATGGTGCACTTGCTGGCGCCCGTGCTGATGGCCTTCTGCTCGAGGCCGTCCAGCTCCTCCTTTTGTCCCACGTCGGCGGCAAAGGCGATGACCTCGCAGCCGGGGTAGGCTTCCAGGAGCCACTGAATGATGACCGACGTATCCAGTCCGCCCGAATAGGCGACAACCACTTTTTTTACCGGGTTCGACACTGTTTGTTCCTCCTCTTCCTCACCTTCAAACCTTCAACCCCTCTGCCTGCACACGGCCGGCAAAATCGTCTCATGGATCGTACGTAATTTTCACTTCAGCATCAGTATCTCGAGTATCGCTTTCTGCACGTGGAGCCTGTTCTCCGCCTCGTCCCAGACCACGGACCGGGGCCCGTCGAGGATCTCCGCGGAGATCTCCTCGCCGCGATGCGCCGGCAGGCAGTGCATGACGATGGCATCGGGCTTTGCGTGCTGCATCAGCTTCCGGTTCACCTGGTAGCCCTCGAAAACCTTCGCGCGGGCCTCCTGCTCGGACTCCTGGCCCATGCTGGCCCAGACGTCGGTGTAGACCACGTCGGCGTTCTTGACGGCCTGGACGGGATCGCGGAAAAGCGAGACCCCCTTCGGCGCCTTCTTCCTCCCCCTCTCCAGGATGCGGGCGTCGGGGTCATAACCCTTCGGGCAGGCCAGCGCGAGCTTGAAGGGGAGCTTTGCCGCCGCATCGATCCAGGAGTTGGCCATGTTGTTCCCGTCGCCCACGTAGGCGATCTTGAGCCCCGCGTAGGTGCCTTTCCTCTCGACGATGGTGAACAGATCGCTCACGATCTGGCAGGGGTGCATGAGATCCGTCAGGCCGTTGATGATCGGGATGGTGGCATGCCGGGCGAACTCCTCGACGGACTCCTGGGCGAAGGTCCGGATCATGACGGCATCGAGGTAGCGCGAGACGATCCTCGCCGTATCCGCGATGGTCTCGCCCCGTCCCAGCTGCGTGTCGCGGCTGTTGAGGTAGATGGCGAGCCCGCCCAGCTGATACATCCCGGCCTCGAACGAAAGCCTCGTTCGCGTCGAGGATTTGTCGAAGATCATCCCCAGCGTCTTGCCGGCCAGGGGCTGGTAAATGATCCCGTCCTTCAGCATGGCCTTCAGCGTTGCCGCATGGCTGAAGATCCGGTCGAAATCCCTTCTCGTCAGATCGTAGACACTCAGAAAATCTTTTTTCAACGCACCATCACCTCATCGAGAACTTGCACCAGCCTGTCCACATCCTGCCTCGTGACGACCAGAGGCGGCACCATCCGGAGGATATGATCAAACGTACAGTTTATGAGAACCCCCCGCTCGAGACAGGCCTTCACGATGGAATTGCCCTCGACGGTGAGATCCAGGCCAACCAGGAGCCCCTTGCCGCGCACCTCCTGGACAACGGGGTGATCCTTCCTCAGCGACCAGAGCCGCTCCTGCAGGTATTCGCCCATCTTCCGGCAGTTCTCCAAAAATCCTTCCGCCAGGATCGTCTCCAGGGTCGCGATCGCCGCCGCCATGGCAAGCGGGTTTCCTCCGAAAGTGGAGGCGTGGGTTCCCGGGCCGAAGCTGGCCGCGATCTTCTCCGTCGCGACGAGCGCCCCCACCGGGATCCCATTGCCGAGGGCCTTGGCCAGCGTCATAATGTCGGGCTTGACGCCGTAGTGCTCGCAGCCGAAGAGCTTGCCGGTCCGGCCCATGCCCGTCTGCACCTCGTCGAGGATCATGAGGATGCCCTTTCGGTCGCAGATCTCCCGGACGGCCCTCAGGTAACCCTCGTCGGGCACCCGGACGCCGCCCTCGCCCTGGATGGGCTCGAGCAGGACGGCACAGGTCTTCTTCGAAACGGCTTTCTCGAGGGCCTTCGCGTCGTTGAAGGGGACGTACCGGAACCCTACCGGCAGCGGGGAGAAGCCCACGTGGAACTTCTCCTGGCCCGTGGCCGTAATGGCCGCCAGTGTCCTGCCGTGGAAGGACCCCTTCATGGTGAGGATCTCGTAGCGCCCGTTCAGGTTGTCGTGGCCGTACTTGCGCGCCAGCTTGATGGCCGCCTCGTTGGCCTCGGCCCCGCTGTTGCAGAAGAACACCCGGTCGGCGAAGGAGTGCTCCACCAGCATCCCGGCAAACCGGATCTGGGGCTCCGTGTAGTAGAGGTTGGAGACGTGCATCAGGGTGCCGGCCTGCCTGCAGATGGCCTCGACCACCTTCGGGTGCGAGTGCCCCAGGCTGCAGACAGCGATCCCCGCGACGAAGTCGACGTACTCCTTCCCCTCGGTGTCCCAGAGGTGCGCGCCCTCGCCCCGCACAAAGACAACGGGCTGGCGCCTGTAGGTCCCGATGATGTTTTTCTCCGATGCGGCAATCAGTTCTTCTTTGTTCATTCTACCCAACCTTAAGAAGGGTCCCGGGTTCAGGGGCCAGGGTCCAGGGAATGGAATTATCTATTTCTCTTTCTGTACCCTGTACCCTTTACCCTATACCCTGGTCCCTATAAGACGATCTCCGTGCCCACTCCCTGGTCCGTAAACACTTCGAGGAGCATGGCGTGCTTCTTTCGGCCGTCGATGATGTGGGCCTTGCGGACACCGCCGCGCAAAGCCTTGAGGCAGCACTTCACCTTGGGGAACATTCCGCCGGCGATGGTCCCGTCGTCGATCAACTGAAGGGCCCGGTTGTTGTCCATCGTTTTGATGAGCTGCTTCTGGCCGTCCCAGACGCCATCCACGTCCGTCAGCAGGACGAGTTTCTCCGCCTTGAGCGCCGCCGCCACCTCGCCGGCTACGATATCGGCGTTGATGTTGTAGGTCTCGCCGGCATCGCCGGCGCCGGTCGGTGCGATGACGGGGATGAAGCCGTCCTTCACAAGAGACATGATGAGATCGGCGTTGATCTCCTTCACCTTGCCCACAAGCCCGATGTCGATGATCTCCGTCGGGATGTCCTTCTGCTTCTCCTCGTTGAGGTAGTACTTCTCGGCGCGGGTCAGGTTCCCGTCCTTGCCGGAGAGCCCCACGGCCTTGCCGCCGTTGCGGTTGATGAGACCCACGATCTCCTTGTTCACGGAGCCCACGAGGACCATCTCGACGATGCTCATCGTCTCCTCGTCGGTGACCCGCATGCCCTGGATGAACTGCGATTCCTTCCCGAGTTTCTTCAGGACGGCTCCGATCTGAGGCCCGCCGCCGTGGACGACAACGGGGTTGATCCCGATGTACTTCATCATGACGATGTCCATGGCAAAGAGCTTCTTCAGCTCGTCATCCACCATGGCGTGGCCGCCGTACTTGACGACAATCGTCTTGTTGAAGAACCGGCGAATGTAAGGCAGCGCCTCGAGAAGAATTTCCGCCCGTTCCTGGGCACCTAACAGCTTATCGGTCATCACGATACCCCTGAAATCAGTTTGTCGTTTTCTTGGTCAACCTGGCAAAGGGTTCAGGGGCCAGGGTTCAGGGTCAAGGGGAGGAAGTCGAATCCTTGTTCTTGTATACCCTATACCCTGTACCCTATACCCGGTACCCTATACCCGGTACCCTTCTCAAAGGATGTAACGACTCAGATCCTCGTCCTCGACGATATTCTCGAGCTTGTCTTTCACGTAGGCCGCATCGATGACGATTTCGCTCTTTTTCATCTCCGGCGCATCAAAGGAGATTTCCTCGAGCAGCGTCTCCATGATCGTGTAGAGGCGACGGGCGCCGATGTTCTCGGTGCGCTCGTTGACGATGGTGGCCACCTCGGCGATCTCTGCGATGGCATCCTCGGTATACTCGATCGTCACCTCTTCCGTTGCCAGCATCTCGATGTATTGCTTCACCAGGGCGTTGGACGGCTCCGTGAGGATCCGGACAAAGTCCTCTTTCGTGAGCGAGTCGAGCTCGACCCGGATCGGGAAGCGGCCCTGCAGCTCCGGGATCAAATCCGAAGGCTTCGTCGTGCTGAAGGCCCCGGCGGCGATGAAGAGGATGTGGTCCGTCTTCACCATGCCGTATTTTGTATTGACCGTCGAGCCCTCCACGATGGGCAGCAGATCGCGCTGGACGCCTTCCCGGGACACGTCCGGCCCGTGCGAGGTGTTGCTCCCCACGATTTTGTCGATCTCATCGAGGAAGATGATCCCCGATTGCTCGACACGGGTGAGGGCTCCCCGGATCACCTTGTCCATGTCGACCAGGCGCAGCACCTCCTCTTCCTCGAGGATCGTGAGCGCCTCGGGGATCCTCAAGCGGCGCTGCTTTTTCTTCTGCGGAAAGAGGTTCCCGAACATCTCCTTGATGTTGAGACCCAGGTCCTCGACACCGGAGGACGAGAAAACCTCGATCATGGGGCTCCCTGCCTTCTCGGTGATCTCCAGGTTGACGACACGGTTGTCGAGCTTTCCTTCGCGAAGCATCTGGCGGAGCTTCTCGCGGGTGTCCGCGGAGCCCGCCTCGCTCTGATCCGCCGTCGTCTCCGTCCCGTCTGGGCTCCGGATCTCGGCCCGCTTCATGGGGAGCAGCAGGTCCAGGACGCGGTCCTCGGCCATCTCTTTCGCCTTGGCCCGGACGTTCTCCATCTCCTCCTTCTTGATCAGGCTCACGGCGATCTCCATGATGTCGCGGATCATGGAATCCACGTCGCGCCCCACATAGCCCACTTCCGTGAACTTCGAGGCCTCGATCTTGAGAAACGGCGAATTGTCCAGCTTGGCGAGCCTCCGGGCGATCTCCGTCTTGCCCACGCCCGTGGGGCCGATCATGATGATGTTCTTCGGGGCGATCTCGTCGCGCAGATCGGCCCGGACGTTTTGGCGCCTCCAGCGGTTTCTGAGCGCGATGGCCACGGCCCGCTTGGCGTCGCCCTGGCCGACGATGTATTTGTCCAACTCGGAGACGATTTTTTTTGGTGTAAGTTCAATTGCCGACATGATTGATTACTTTCTTTGCTTTCCTTTCACCTTTGTCCGGTTCGGCCGGCTCTTCCTCGGTGAGATCGATCTCCTCGATCGTGATCCGGTCGTTCGTGTAGACACACAACTCCGAGGCAATCCGCATGGACTCCCGGGCGATCTCGGCGGCATCCAGATCGGAGTGTTTCACAAGGGCACGCGCCGCCGCCTGGGCGTAAGGGCCGCCGGAACCGATGGCGGCTACGTTGTCGTCGGACTCGATCACGTCGCCGTTTCCCGAGATGATGAGGAAGTCTTCCCGGCTGACGGCGATCATGAGGGCCTCCAGGTGCCTGAGCACCCGGTCCGTGCGCCAGTCCTTTGTCAGCTCCACGGCTGCCCGCAGGAGGTTTCCGTTGTACTGCTCGAGCTTCTGGTCGAAGCGGTCGAAGAGCGTGAAGGCGTCCGCCGTGGCGCCGGCAAAGCCGACGATGACCCTGTTGTGAAAGAGACGGCGGACCTTGCGCGCGCTGTGCTTGATGATCGTCTGGTCGAAGGTCACCTGCCCGTCCCCTGCAACGACGACCTTGTCCTTGTGCTTCAGTGCGATGATGGTGGTGCCTCTGAATCTGCATCTTGTCCTGCGCCATAGTCTCCTCATTATTACCAGCCCGGCTGAGCGTGTAGCGTGTCGCGTATAGCGTGTAGGAAGAAAAGAACGCGGGGTTTTGCCTACACGCTACCCCCTACACCCTACACGCTATCCTTTAGCTTTCGGATGCGCCTTGTCGTAGATCTCCATCAGCTTCGCCACGCTCACCGACGTGTACTTCTGTGTCGTCGAGAGGTTCTCGTGTCCCAGCAGTTCCTGGATGGCCCTCAGGTCCGCCCCCGCGTCGAGCAGGTGCGTCGCGAAGCTGTGCCTCAGCGTATGGGGGCTCACCTTCTTGCTGATCCCGCTCAGCAAGACATATCGGTCGACGATCCGGGCCACGCTCCGCGGGGTGATCCTCCTGCCGCTTCGGCTCATGAAGAGGGGCGGGTCCGCCTCGCTCCTTTGCTGCTTCTGTAAATACTCATTCCTTCCTGCCAGGTATTCCTGCACGGACCGCAGCGCCTGTTCGCCCACCGGAACGATCCGCTCTTTTTTGCCCTTCCCGCGGACCTTCACAAGGCTCTGGCCAAAGTCGATATCACCCAGGTTGAGCCCCGTCAGTTCGCTCACCCGCATACCCGAGGAATAAAAGAGTTCGAGCATGGCCCGGTCCCGGATGCCCGCGGCATCTTCGGCGAACTTCAGGTTCAAAAGCGAAAACATCTCCTCCACCAGCAGAAAGGTGGGGAGATATTTTTCCGCCTTCGGGGCCTGGACCATCTCGGCCGGGTTCACCCGGACCCTGCCTTCCCGAAGGAGGTAGTTGAAGAAGGTGCGAAGGGCGGAGATCTTCCTGACGATCGTCACCTTCCGGACCTTCCGGCGGTACAGCGAGCTGAGGAAAGACCGGACGGCCACATGGTCGATGGCCTCGAGCTGTCCACGCTCCAACGCATCCAGGGGGATCAGGCCGTTTTCCTCCAGATACTGCCGGAACTGCCTGACGTCCGCCAGGTAGCCGCGCAGGGTGTGCGGACTCAGGTTCCTTTCCGTCGCCAGGTGGAGCCCGAATTCCTCAATGGCCTTCTCCATTGCTCCTGTCCTGCCAGCTGTTTACCGGTGGCATACCCTCGATATCCTTGCGTTCATCCGAGGATATCAAGCCTGCGAAGATCGGAAGATCGGAAGCGAGGAAGAGCGGATAAGAAAAGAAATGAATTCTGCATCCACTCCGCTCTTCTGCTCTTCATAACTTCCTAACTTCGAAATCCAGCGTGGTTATCCCGCCCCCGAACGCTTACGCAGGGCTTGACGCTGTCTCTATACCAGCCGCCAATAAAAATAGCCACGAAAACGCGGGAATAAGTCCAAAAATTAAAATTCCTCGCACCCAGGTGCCAGGAATTTAGAAACGTGTGGAAGTGGGTTACCTGTTATTATGCTCGCTTGCCCCGCAGCAAGCTGCGGGGAGTGCGCGTGCAATCGTTTTCATATTTATGACTACTTTATGCGCTTCAGTGGCAAACAGGCCGTTTCGATCATGTGCAGCGTCGGATCCCGGCGAAGTAACAGCACCAGGCGTTCGCGAAATTGTTGTCGAAGACGCGAACGCGTCCGTCCTTGAAAACGATCTTTACATAAGAGCTCCCGCCGAGCACGAGGGAGTTTCGTTCCTCCACCACTTCACCCGTGCCCCAGTAGGGGTAGCGGAGGTGGACGACCTTATCCCCCATTTTCAGATAGATGCGTCGTGTCTCTTCCACCTCGGGGCCTCTTAGGGATGCGACCGCATCGTCACATCTTGTACTTCCCGAAATCCTCTTCGGGAAGGTTCTCCAGAAACTCCTTGAGCTCTTCCGTTTTCTTCTTGTCGAGCTCGTCCACCTTCTTGGCGAAGTCGATGTTGCGCGACTTCTCGATGACCGTCTCGTCGATGAAGATCGGGCAGTTGACCCTCAGGGCGAGCGCGATGGCGTCGCTCGGCCTCGAGTCGACGATGAGGGTGTCGCCGTTGCGCTGCAGGTGGATGCAGGCAAAGAACGTGTTGTTCCTCAGATCGATGATCTCGATCCTGCTGACCTTTGCCGCGAGGATCTTCAGAAGATCCCGCATCAGGTCGTGAGTCATGGGCCTCGAGAAGCTGATCTTCTCGAGCTCCGTGGCGATGGCGCTTGCTTCGAAGAGGCCGATCCAGATGGGCACCGCCCGCTTTCCCTCCAGATCCTTCAGGATCACGATGGGGGTGTTGGTCAGCGGGTCGATGGTCAGACCGGACACCTTCATTTCCACAAACATCTACGAACACCTCCGATTCAATCCAGCCTCTCACCGCGAAGGGAATGCAAAAAGGCTTCCACAATCCGAACCCGAACGGTTTTCCCTACGAGATCCCTGCCGCCTGTGAAGTTCACAATCTTGTGAGTTCTCGTGCGGCCCATCACGTCCCGGGAGGTTTTGCGGCTCGACCCTTCCACGAGGACCTCCACGGTCTTGCCAACCAGGGTGTCGTTTTTCTCCTGGGTGTGCCGGTCCTGGAGGGCCTGGATCTCGATGAGCCGTTTGCGTTTCTCGTCGGGATTTACCTTCCCGTCGAGCCCGACAGCCGCCGTTCCCTTTCTCTCGGAATACTGGAACGAGAATAAGGTATCAAACCTAACTTTTTCCATCAGGTCAAGCGTTTTCTGGTAGTCCTGCTCCGTCTCTCCGGGGAAACCCACGATGATGTCCGAGCTGATGGCGATGTCCGGACAGGCCTCTCTCAACTTGCGAACGCAATCGAGATAATCGGCACTTGCGTACCTGCGGTTCATCCGCGCGAGCACCGCGTCGGCGCCCGACTGAACAGGCAGGTGGATGCTCCCGCAAAGGGCCTTCACGCTCCGGAAGCACTCGATGATGTCATCGGTCAGATCCTTGGGGTGAGAGGTGGTGAAACGGATGCGCTCGATCCCCTCGATCTCCCCGATGGCCCGGAGAAGCTCTGAAAAGCTGTGGTCGTTGCCGGGGCTCTTCCCGTAGGAATTCACGTTTTGCCCGAGCAGCGTCACCTCCTTCACGCCGTGGGCGGCCAGGGCCCTCACCTCGGTCAGGATGTCGTGGAATTTCCGGCTCTCCTCGCGGCCGCGCAGGTACGGCACGACGCAGAAGGCGCAGTAGTTGTCGCAGCCCTGCATGATCGTGACGAAGGCGCTCACAGATCCCTTTTCGGGCAGGGCCAGGATCCCGATGGAGGGCACCGTCTCGTTAAAGCCCGTCTCGACGACGGGGCGGCCCGTTTTCTCGACCCGTGAGATCAATTCGGGAAGGCGGTGGATGTTGTGGGTACCGAAGACGATATCCAGCCAGGGGATCTTCTCGAGGAGGCGTTCCCCCTGCTGCTGAGCGACGCAGCCGCAGACCCCGATGATCAGATGCGGATTGGCCTTCCTGAGGGGCTTGTACCGGCCGAGCTCGCTGTAGACCTTCTGTTCCGCCTTGTCCCGGATGCTGCAGGTGTTGACGATGATGAGGTCGGCGTCCTTCGCGCTCCCCGCTGTGCCGTATCCCGAGCTTTTGAGAAGTTCCGCCAGCTGCTCGGAGTCGTGGACATTCATCTGGCAGCCGAAGGTCCGAATGAAAAGTTTTTTCGTGGTCAAGATTCCTCTTCCGATTCCACTATGTTGCCTGGCTTCTATCTATTACAGGGGGCCCATGGAGTCAACTGAAAACGATTGCAGGCGGACGGGAGCCCCGTGCTTGCAGGAAGGGACTTCCCGAAAGGAAAACGGCCGGACCCTAATACTTTTTTTGTAGGGTTTTTCTAATCCGATCGCCGAAAAAATCATACTTGCCTTTCCTCCGCGGGGCCCTTACCCTGTTCCAAAGGCTGCCACGCATCAAATGGAATCACACTCCAGTGGCAGGGTCCGCGGCCGGGGAGAAGACATGAAGAAAAACGCTGTTTTCCGCCTGTCTTTTTTGGTCCTGATCACGATCTTGACCCTCGTCGCCCTGCCCCGCCCCAACGCCCCCGTGGCGTCGAACGGGGGTGCCGCGTTCGTCACCTCGTGGGGCTCGGACGTCACGGGCACCGGCAAATTCAATAAGCCCCTCGGCGTCGCCGTGGATGCCTCCGGAAATGTCTACGTGGCCGACACGCACAACCACCGGATCCAGGTGTTCAATTCCGATGGCGACTTTGTCCGTTCCTGGGGGTCCTACGGTTCGGCAGACGGCCAGTTCAATCTGCCCTCCGACGTCAGCGTGGATTCCCTGGGAAGAGTCTACGTGGCCGACACCGGCAACAGCCGCATCCAGAAATTCACCTCCGCGGGCGGTTTTCTCCTCACGTGGGGCTCGCAGGGGAACGTCACAGGGCAGTTCGAGTCGCCCGCCGCCCTGGTTGCGGACCGTTCGAACGACGTATTCGTGGCCGACACGGGAAACAACCGCATCCAGAAGTTTGACCCATCGGGCGGGTTTATCCTCGCCTGGGGCGGGGGCGCTGCCGGCACCGGCAACGGTCAGTTCAGCGGCCCCCTGGGGATCGCAACGGATCCGGCTGGAGACGTCTATGTGGCCGACACGGGCAACGACCGCATCCAGAAATTCAGCACGACAGGCATCTTCATCTTCGCATGGGGCTCCGCGGGCACGGGAAACTACCAGTTCGACGCCCCTGCGGCCGTGGACACGGACAATTCCGGCAATGTTTATGTCGCCGATTCCCGCAACAGCCGCGTTCAGAAGTTCCTGGTCGCGGGTACTGCGGCAGCCTACGTGACCCAGTGGGGGACGTTCGGCCCGGCAGCGCAGCAGTTCAACGCTCCCCGGGGATTGGCGCTGAACGCAGACGGCACCCTCGTCTACGTCGCAGACACGAACAACTGTCGCATCCAGCAGTACAATGACGCGGGAACGTGGGTCGCGCAATGGGGTTCCCTCCTGGTGGGATACGGTGACTTGTCGAGCCCCAGGGATGTCTATGTCGATCCGTCGGGAAACGTCTCCGTGGCGGACAGCGGGAATAACCGCATCCAGCAATTCACCTCTGCGGGCACGTTCATCGCCACGTGGGGCTCCCTGGGAACCGCCGCCGCAGAGTTCAACACGCCCTCGGGGCTCTCCGCGGACTCCAGCGGTTATCTCTATGTCGCCGATACGGGCAATCACCGGATTCAAAAGTTCACTTCAACGAATCTCTTCGACCTCACGTGGGGCTCCCGGGGATCGGGAAACGGGCAATTCGAAGGCCCGCTGGGCATCGCCCTGGACTCCGGCAACAACGTCTACGTGGCGGACAGGGAAAACAACCGGATTCAGAGATTCAACTCGACAGGCGGTTTTCTCCTCACGTGGGGATCCCCCGGTGCAGGAAACGGCCAGTTCAATTCGCCGTCTGCCGTGGCAGTGGACAGCGCCGGGGCTGTCTATGTGGCGGACACGGGCAATCACCGCATCCAGAGGTTCACCTCCCTGGGTGTTTTTGCCGGCACCTTCGGTTCGCAGGGTACGGGCGACGGGCGGTTCGACAGCCCGTCCGGGATTGCCATCGACTCGAACGGTTTTCTCTACGTGGCCGACACGGGAAACCACCGCATCCAGAAATTCACGCCGACGGGTCTTTTCATCACCAAATGGGGCTCCTACGGGTCCGGCAGCATCCAGTTCGACGGGCCAAGGGGCCTCGCCTTCAGCCCCAACAGCAACCTCTACGTCGCCGACACAGGCAACCACCGCGTACAGGTGTTCACTCCCGGCAGCGTCCCGGGCGATACGAACGTAGCGGTGATCAGCTGCTTCATCGCCACGGCAGCCTACGGATCAACCCTGGACCCGCACGTCCAAGTCCTCAGGGACTTCAGGGACCGGGTGCTTGCACCGAGTCCGGCAGGCAGGGTCTTCCTGGATCTCTACCACGCAGCGTCGCCGCCCATCGCCCGGTTCATCGCGCAACACGAAGTGCTGCGGACGGCTGTCCGATGGGCGCTCACGCCGGTCGTCTACACGATCCAGTATCCGCTGCTGCTGGGATTGCTGCTCGTCCCAGCCGTCGGCCTGACCGTCGGGAGACGGCGTGTCAAATAAGGTATCAGGTATCGGGTGACAGGTGACAGGAAAAGACAGCGGCTAACGAAATTGTTACTGTTACTTCCTGTTACCTGTTACCTGTTACCTGTTACCTGTTACCTGTTACCTGTTCCACTTCCTCCACTTCTGCCACTTTTGCCACTTCTTTCACTTTTTTTTTGCGTAAGAAAGCCTTTGCCCCCCTGCACCCCTTTCTGCTACATCATCATGAAATCCCTCCGAGAGGTTCGCCATGCGTCACACCGGCACGTTTGCCAAGCGGGTTCATCGGATCCTTGTCCTCTCCCTGCCCTTTTTCATCCTGATTGCACTCATCCCTGCCCTCGCCCGGGAGGTTCAGGCAGCAGCGCAGATCGAGCACTTCTCGCCGCAGGGCACCGTCAAGGAAATCAGGCAGGTGACGGCGCGGTTTTCGGAGCCCATGGTCTCCTTCGGCGACCCGCGGCTTGCGGACCCCTTCGACATACGCTGCGTCGAGAAAGGCCAGGGGCGATGGATCGATGCCCGGACCTGGTCCTATAATTTCGACCGGGATCTGCCCGGCGGCGTCGCCTGCAACTTCACCCTGAAGGCCGGCGTAAAGACGCTGGCGGGAACCCCCGTGTCCGCCGATACGGGCTTCGCCTTCTCCACGGGTGGCCCGTCCATTCTGCGGTCGAACCCCTACGAGGGGGACACGACCATCGACGAGAAACAGATCTTTGTCCTTTACCTGGACGCGGAACCCGCGCAGGAGTCTCTCCTGAAGAACGTCTGGTTCTCCGTGAGCGGCGTCAGCGAGCGGGTGGGCGTGACGATGGTATCGGGAAAAGAACGCGAGCAGGTCCTCAAGGCCCTGCGCTACCGGAAGGACGAGGGAAGGGTCGTGACCCTCCGGGCCAAACAGGCCTTCCCGCCCTCGGCGAAGCTCCGGCTTGTCTGGGGCAAGGGCATCGCCGCCAAGAGCGGTGTGGCAACGGAGGAGGACCAGGTCCTCGAGTTCCAGGCCCGGGTCCCTTTCCGGGCGGAGTTCTCCTGCCCGCGTGAGAAAAAGGGAGGCGCCTGCATCCCCGTGCTGCCCATGCGCCTGACCTTCTCGGCTCCGGTGCCCTGGAGCCTGGCCAGGGACATCACCCTCCGGAGCGAAAACGGCAAGGCGTGGAAACCGAAGTCGACGGGCGATGAGAGCCGCACGCATACCCAGGCGATCATCTTCCCGGGGCCTTTCCCCGAGAAGGCCGCCTTCTCGATCGAGATGCCGACGGGAATGAAGGATGACGCAGGGCGGCCCCTGGCCAATGCCAACCGGTTCCCGCTCGCGGTGAAGACGGAGAGCTACCCGCCGCTCGCGAAGTTTTCTGCCCGCTTCGGGATCCTCGAGGCGGCAAACCCGATTCTGCCCGTGACGGTGCGAAACGTCGAAGCAGAGCTGAAGAACCACCTGCTTTCCGTCGAGGGAGAGGCCGAGGAGATCCTCCCCGAGGCCCCGGAGACCCCAACAGGGGGAGGCAGACAGGCTCAGACGGAGGCCGCCGGGAAGACACCGGCCGTCACCCAGCAGGTGAAGGGCAAGGTCCGGAAAGTGAATCTCGACCAGGAGGAGCGGGTCATCCACTGGCTGCGAAACATCGCCGCGGCCACCCGCGAGAAGTCCGTCTTCGCAGGGCAGGCGGGAGGGAAGGAATTCAAGCTGCCGGCACCGGGCGGCGGAAAGGCCTTCGAAGTCATCGGCATCCCCCTCGAAAAGCCCGGCTTCTACGTCGTGGAGCTCGAGAGCCGCATCCTGGGCACCCACCTCCTGGGAAAACCCGCCCCCCTGTACGTGCCCGCGTCGGCCCTCGTGACAAACCTGGCGGCCCATTTCAAATGGGGCCGCGAGTCCTCGCTCGTCTGGGTCACGGCCCTCGACACGGCAGGCCCCGTTGCCGGCGCCGGCGTCTCCATCCGGGACTGCAGCGGCAAGCGCATCTGGCAGGGCAAAACGGACGAGCGGGGCGTCGCACTGATCCAGGGCACCCTGCCCTCCCAGGACACACAGGCCCGATGCAACTGGCCCGTCAACTACTACGAGGCCACGGGCATGCTGGGCGGCATGAGCTCGGGCCTCTTCGTCTTCGCCCGGTCGGGAAGCGATGCAACCTTTACCCACTCGAGCTGGGAGGACGGCATCGAGCCCTGGCGTTTCCAGCTTCCCTCAGCCGACTACCGCGGCCTCGACGATGTCATCGCCCACACGGTTTTCGACCGCACGCTCCTGCGGGCAGGCGAGACGGTTCACATGAAACACATCCTGCGGATCCCCACGACGAGCGGTTTCACCCTGCCCGATGAAAAGGCACGATTCGACGAAGTGGTGATCCGCCATGGCGGGAGCGGGCAGGAATACCGGATGCCGGTTTCCTGGAAAGACAACGGCAGCGCCGGGACGGACTGGAAGATCCCCGAGGGGGCACGGCTCGGCGCCTATGAGGTGGCCCTCGCACGCAAAGGGGACAAAAAGGGAGCGGCAACGCTGAGCACCGGCTCCTTCCAGGTGGAGGAGTTCCGAATCCCGCTGATGAAGGCGCTCGTCCAGGGGCCCGCCGAGACGCCCGTGCAGCCCAACGAGGTCGGCATCGATCTTGCCGTCTCCTACTTCTCGGGCGGAGGCGCGGGAAGGCTCCCGGTGAAGCTCCGCGGCGAGCTCCGTCCGCGAACGGTCGCCTTCAGGGGCTATGACGAGTACACCTTCTCGGGCGAGCGCCTGAAGGAGGGCACCCGGAAGTTCGCGCCGGAGGATGAGCTCGGCATCGACGAAGAAGCCGCGCCCGGCCGCGAGAAGCCCCGCCGACTCCCCACGCAGGAGTTGAAACTCGACGATGCGGGGTCAGCACGTACGAAATTCGCGAAGCTGCCGAAGATCGACACACCGAAGTCGCTCCACGCCGAGCTCGAGTACCGCGACCCCAACGGCGAGGTCCAGACGGCGGCAACGAACATCCCGCTTGCCCCCTCGAAGCGCGCCGTGGGCCTGAAGCCCGACTCCTGGGCAGCCTCGGCCGAGGCCCTTCGCTATCGCGTCGTGGTCCTCGATCTTGCCGGCAACCCTGTTGCCGACAGCGAAGTTTCCGTGGATCTCTACCAGCGCAAGACCTACTCGCACCGCAGGCGGATCGCCGGCGGGTTCTACTCCTACGAGAACGTGACCGAGATCAAGCGCATCAACCTGCCCTGCACGGCCAAATCCGACGACGCCGGGATGGCGACCTGCGAGGCCGGCCCGCACTGCAAGGGAAAGACGGACGCCTCGGGCACCCTGCTCTGCGAGGCGCCCTCGCCCGTCTCGGGCGGCGTCATCCTCCAGGCCGAGACGAAAGACGAGGACGGAAATGCCGCCCTGGCCAACTTCAACCTCTGGGTGGCCGGCAAGGACGAATGGTGGTTCGAGGCCCGCAACGACGACCGCATCGACGTCATCGCCGAGAAGAAGCGCTACGAGCCCGGCGAGAAGGCCCGCCTCCAGGTCCGGATGCCCTTCCGCGAGGCCACGGCCCTCGTCACGGTGGAACGCGAGGGGATCCTCGACGTCTCCATCCAGAAGCTCTCGGGCAAAAGTCCCGTCGTGGAGATCCCCGTGAAGCGCAACTACGCACCCAACGCCTTCGTCTCGGTCCTCGCCGTCAGGGGCAGGACCGCCGAGGCGGCGCCCACGGCGACCTTCGACCCCGCAAAGCCGGCCTACAAGCTCGGCATCGGCGAGATCCGCGTGGGATGGAAGGCCCACGAGCTTGCCGTGGAGGTCATGCCCGACAAGCCCGTCTACCGGGTGCGCCAGGAGGTCGATGTGCTCTTCCGGGTCCGCACGGCCGACGGGCGCAAGCTGCCGGATACGACGGAGCTGGCCGTGGCCGCCGTGGACAAGGGGCTTCTCGCCCTGCGGCCGAACGGAAGCTGGGGGCTCCTCGAGTCGATGATGCGCCAGCGCCCTTACGAGATATTCACCTCGACGGCCCAGATGATGGTCATCGGCAAGCGCCACTTCGGGCTCAAGGCACTCCCGCAGGGCGGCGGCGGCGGCAAGCAGATCACGCGCGAGCTTTTCGACACGCTGCTCACATGGAAGGCGGTGGTGCCGCTCGATGAAAAGGGCGAGGCCCACCTTAAGATCCCGCTTACGGACAGCCTCACGGAATACCGGATCGTCGCCGTCGCGACAGGCGGGGCGGACTTCTTCGGCACGGGGCACTCCGACGTGCGAACGACACAGGACCTCATGCTGCTCCCGGGCATCGCACCTCTCGCCCGCGAGGGGGATTTCCTGAAAGCGGGCGTCACTCTGCGCAACACGACGCAGAAACCCATGAACGTGGAGGCAAAGCTCGCCGTCACGGCCGGAACGGAGAAAACCGATTACGAAACCCTTCGCGCGGGGCTCTCGCCGGGCGAGGCAAAGGAGATCGGCTGGGATATCCGGATTCCTTCAGGTGTCGACAGGCTCGACTACGAGATCTCCGCGCTGGAGCGCGACGGGAAGACCTCGGACCGTGTCAAAGTCTCCCAGAAGGTGGTCCCAGCCGTTCCCGTCCGGACCTGGCAGGCCACCCTTGCACAGGTTCGGGACAAGGTCGAGATCCCCGTGGATCGCCCCGCCGGGGCCGTTGCCGGCAAAGGCGGAATCGTCGTCCGGCTGCAGCCGCGGATCGGCGACGGGCTTGCCGGCGTGCGCGAGTTCATGTCGCACTACCCCTACGGCTGCCTCGAGCAGAAAATCTCGAAGGCCGTGGCCCTGAAGGACAAGGCGCTCTGGCAGGAGCGGGTTCGCGAGCTGCCGGCCTACCTCGACGACGAGGGACTGTTGAAGTACTTCCCTCTGATGCGTAAGGGAAGCGACGTGCTCACCTCCTACGTGCTCGCCGTTGCCCACGAGGCGGCACTCGAGATCCCGGCCTCTGCCCGGGAGCAGATGGAGACGGGACTGACGGGATTTGTGGAGGGGCGCGTGAGGCGCCCAGGAGAGCTCGCCACGGCGGATCTCGCCATCCGCAAGGTGGCCGCCGTCGAGGCCCTCTCGCGCTACGGAAAGGCGAAGGCGGCCCTGCTGGGCTCCGTGGCCATCGAGCCCAATCTCTGGCCCACATCGGCCGTGATCGACTGGATCGGCGTGCTCAAGCGGGTGGGCGACATCCCGGAGCGGGCAAAGAAGCTCACCTCGGCCCAGCAGATCCTGCGCTCGCGCCTCAACCTGCAGGGCACCACGATGGGCTTCTCCACGGAGCGGGCCGACAGCCTGTGGTGGCTCATGGTCACCCCCGACGTGAACGCCGTGCGCACGCTGCTTGCCGTGGTCGACCTCGACGCCTGGAAAGAGGACGCCCCGCGCATCGCAAAGGGCACGCTCGGCAGGATGAGACAGGGGCACTGGGACACAACGACGGCAAACGCCTGGGGCACGCTCGCCTTCGAGAAGTTCTCGGCCGCCTTCGAGACGGAGAAGGTAACGGGCAAGACGACGGCCGCGCTGGGGTCGAAGATCTCGACTACGGGCTGGGGCTTCTGGGAAACGCCGGAAGGCGGCACGGCGCGCTTCGACTGGCCCGACGGGAAACAAAATCTGGCGATCCGGCATGAGGGCGCAGGCGCTCCCTGGGCGACGGTCCAGGGGCTCGCGGCGATCCCCCTGAAAAAGCCCTTCTCGAGCGGCTACCGGATCAAGAAAACCGTAACCGCCGTGGAAAAGAAAGTGAAGAGCTTCTGGAGCCGCGGTGACGTGGTGAGGGTCCTCCTCGAGGTCGAGGCCCAGTCCGACATGACCTGGGTCGTCCTGAGCGACCCCATCCCCGCGGGCTCGGCCATCCTCACGGTCGGCCTCGAACCGGGGGCGGACAAAAACGCGGGGCGCGCGCACGAGGCCTACACCGAGCGCGCCTTCGAAGCCTGCCGGTTCTATTACAGCTACGTCCCGAAGGGGACCTGGAAGACGGGCTACACGCTGCGTTTCAACAACCCGGGGACCTTCCAGCTGCCGCCCACGCGGGCCGAGGCGCTCTACGCGCCGGAGATGTTCGGGGAAATCCCCAACGCGTCGCTGTCGGTCAATCCGTGACGCGACAGAGTCGCGTAAAAGAAGCGTGTCGCGTGCAGAGGGTAGCGTGTCGTGGGAGAAGAAATGACGGGAGTAAAGATAAAATAAGTCCTCGCGAGCCGAACCTCGCGAGGAGTGGCGATCCACGTTTGAGATCGTCGCGTTGATTCTATAACAAAGATTGCGTCGCTGTAATCGCAAGAATGACATACTTTCAACACAGTTGCTGAACTTGGCCGCGAAGCGGCCTGACACGCTACCCGCTACACGCTACACGCTTCTGCGACAAGACGGAATAGACCATGCTTCGTTTATCGATAAAAGGATGGAAGTTCGCAATTGCAGCCCTTCTGATTGGCTGTGCGGCCTTCCTGTGCACGCTGGCGGCCGGGCTTTATCTCTCCGGGCCGTTGCTGCCATCCTTTGAAAAAGGTGCGCGCTTCGCACCGCCTCTCCGATGCGCAGCTCCTGGACCGGCATGGCAGCGTCATCCACGAGATGCGCGTTGACCCGACGGGGCGGCGCCTGGAGTGGGTTGCGCTCACCGACATCTCGCCTGCGCTCGCCCGTGCCGTCGTTGCGGCCGAAGACAGGCGATTCCACAATCATGCCGGCGTCGACTGGCAGGCCCTCGGTGCCTCGCTTGTGCGCCATATCGCCTCGGGCGGGTCCCGCGGCGCAAGCACCATCGCCATGCAGCTTGCCTCGCGCCTCGACCAAACCGCGACGCCCCGCGGCGCAAAGAGAACCTGGAAAGAGAAGCTGCGCCAGATCTCGGCAGCCCTGGCGCTGGAGCGGGCCTGGTCCAAGGGCGAGATCCTCGAGGCCTATCTGAACCTCATTACGTTCCGGGGGGAGCTGCAGGGGATCGCCGCCGCATCGCGCGGGCTCTTCGACAAGGACCCCTCGGGTCTCAACGAGGCGGAGTCGCTCATCCTGGCATCGCTCATCCCTTCCTCAAGGACGACGGCGGGCACCGTGGCGCGCAGGGCCATGCGGCTTGCCGCCCGGACGGGATCGGAGGCGGCCGCCGAAGAGATCGCAGCACTCACCGCTCAGGCGCTCGGACGCCCCTACCGGATCCGTCCCCAGGTGGTGCTCGCCCCCCACGTGGCGCGGATGCTGATGCGGGGCGAAGGGGAGCGGATCCGATGCACCCTCGACGGGGAGCACCAGATATTTGCCCTCGAGGCCCTCAATCACCAGCTCGCACAGCTGAGGGAGAGAA
>CAVPJD010000006.1:0-28625 GCA_963705165.1 uncultured delta proteobacterium
CGGCCTTCTCGGCAAGTTCGGTCCTTCGGGGGTCTACGACGATCAATTTGGCACCGTCCTTCAGCTGTGCACTCACCTGGCTGGAGATCAACCCTTCCTCGTTGGTTGAGGTCGGGTTGCTGCCCCAGAGAAAGAGCAGCTTCGTCGGATGATGGAGGTCCGCGACCGGATAGAACCCGCAGGTATGAAGCCCCGTGATTTCCCTTCCGGCATGACAGACATCCTGTGAAGCGATGATGTTGGGCGATCCGAAGATGTTGGCAAGTCGGATCAGCACGAAATGCTCGAGCCCTTTCGGCATGCCGACGCCGAACCCTACAGCACGCGCGCCGTGTTTTTCCTTGATCCGCAGCAGATTTTCCGCCGTCTCGTCCAGGGCCTGGTCCCAGGAGACGCGCTGCCATTTCCCCTCGCCGCGCTCCCCCACCCTCTTCAGGGGATGCCTGAGGCGGTCCGGATGCGTGAGGCGGTCCGGCGACACCCTGCCCTTGAAACAGGTGTAGCCCTTGTTCAGATACCCCTCCGGGTCCCCTTTCACCTGAACAATCTCGTTGCCCTTGACCCCGACCAGCAGACTACAGCCGCCGTGGTCCATGCGTGCACAGTGCGTTTTCATCCAGCGGATCTCTTCAGCCATACTCCTGCTCCTCTCATGACAAGGTGGACGGAATGGGAAAGCGTTGCTGTTGTAACAAATCCCCGGTTTTATGTCAATTATGACACAAAGGCCCTGGCAACTTTTCGGCGGACAAAGCCAAATACTTCGCGAAACCGACCTATTATCCCTCGGAGATGATGCGGTATAGCAGCCGGCGGCAGCGCATAGCACATATGTCACAAATGACATATGTTGTTGATTTCACTGATCAATCTGCCAAATAAACCTTGACTTCTTGCGTCCTTTTTATTATAGGAAATCGCCATTTTCAGGTGGTCCCACGCCTTTATCCGTTCTGTTTTTTCCGAAGGCGCAGCAGGATTGTTCCCTGATGTGACGGTCCCGCCGGAAAATGACGTCTCCGATCCGCCCGTTCTACAGAGGGAAAGAGAGACCTCCACGAGGGGTGGACGATGGGTATGGCTGGAAACGGCCGTGCCTCCCGCGCTTGGAAAGGAGACCCGGGGAAGGGAGAGAAATTCCCGCGACATTCTTTGAAAGGAGAGAGGGTTTTTATGGATGTCAGCAGAAGAGGTTTCCTGAAGCTCTCCGGCGCGACACTGGCAGCCAGCGGACTCGGCATCAGCCTGAGTCCCGCCAGGGCTCACGCCAAAGAGCTCAAGACGATTCACACGAAAGAATCCCTGACCGTGTGCCCTTACTGCTCCGTCGGATGCGGCATCATCGTGTCCGTGCGCGACGGTAAGGTCATCAACACCGAGGGGGATCCCGACAACCCCATCAACCAGGGTACGCTCTGTCCCAAGGGCGGATCCATCTACCAGATGGCCAACAACAAGAACCGGCTCGACAAGCCCCGCTACCGGGCGCCTTACGCGACGGAGTGGCAGGAAGTCGAGTGGGAATGGGCCCTGGACAAAATCGCCCGCAACATCAAGACGAGCCGTGACAAGAGCTTCAAGGCCCGCAACGAGAAGGGCGAACTCGTGAACCGCACCGACGGCATCGCCTCCGTCGGCTCGGCCGCCATGGACAACGAGGAGTGCTGGCTTTATCAGAAATTCCTGAGGGGGTTGGGTCTGGTGTACATTGAACACCAGGCCAGGATATGACACAGCGCCACGGTACCGGCTCTGGCAGAGTCGTTCGGACGCGGCGCAATGACGAATCACTACATTGATTTCCAGTGGAGTGATGTGACACTCATCATGGGGTCCAACCCCGCAGCCAACCACCCCGTCTCCTTCAAGTGGATCACCAAGGCCATGGAGAGGGGCGGAAAGCTTGTCTGTGTGGATCCCCGCTTCACCCAGTCGGCCGCCAAGGCGCACCTCTATGCCCCGCTTCGCTCGGGGACGGACATTGCCTTTCTGGGCGGCATGATCAAGTACATCTTCGACAACAAGCTCATCTTCGATGAGTACGTCAATCGGTACACCAACGCCACCTTCCTCGTGAACCCCGACTTCAAGATGCCCGGCGACAACAAGGGCGTCTTCTCGGGCCTCTCGGGCACGAAGTACGACAAGGCCACCTGGAGCTACCAGACCGATGCGGCCGGCGTCATCAAGAAAGACCCCACGATGACCGACCCCCGCTGCGTCTTCCAGCTCCTGAAGAAGCACTACTCCCGTTACACGCCGGATCTGGTTGTCCGGATCACGGGTACTCCGAAGGACAAGCTCCTGGAGGTCTACAAGGCCTATACCTCCACGACGGGCCCCTCCAAGGCCGGCAACATCCTCTACGCCATGGGCTGGACGCAGCACACCGTGGGCGTCCAGAACATCCGCACGATGGCCATCATCCAGCTGCTGCTGGGCAACGTCGGCATCCCCGGCGCCGGCGTGCAGGCCCTTCGCGGCGAGTCCAACGTCCAGGGCTCGACGGACCAGGGACTTCTGTTCCACATCTGGCCGGGCTACATCGGGACCCCCCGGGGCTCAAACACCACCCTCAAGGCCTTCATGGAAGCGAGGACCCCCCAGACCAGGGAGCCCAAGGCCCTCAACTGGCCGAAGAACACGCCCAAGTACATCGCGAGCTTCCTGCGCTCCATGTACGGGATGAACGCAACGCTCGACGAGGCCTACAACTACCTGCCCAAGCTCGACGACGGTGTGGATTACTCCTGGCTCACCCTTTTTGACCAGATGTACAAGGGAAAGTTCACGGGCTTTTTCGCATGGGGCATGAACCCGGCGGCCTCCGGCGCCTCCTCCAACAAGGTGCGCGCGGCCATGACGAAGCTCGACTGGATGGTCAACGTCAACCTCTACGACAACGAGACGGGCTCTGTCTGGAGAAGCCCCGGCTTTGACCCCACAAAGGTCAAGACCGAGGTCTTCATGCTGCCCTGCGCCTCCTCCATCGAAAAGGAAGGCAGCGTCTCCAACAGCGGCCGCTGGATGCAGTGGCGCTACAAGGCCATCAATCCCGTGGGCATCTCGATTCCCGACGGCGACATCATGGCAGAGCTCTACTTCAAGGTGAAGGCCCTCTACGAGAAGGAGGGCGGCCCCAACAAGGACGCCATCACGAAGCTCTCGTGGAATTATGGCAAATTCGACGACAAGGGGCGTTATCATCTCGATGTCCACGCCATCGCCAAGGAGATCAACGGCACCTTCCTGGCGGACAAGGTCGTCGAGAACCCCGCCACGAAGGAAAAGATGCCCTTCAAGAAGGGTCAGCAGGTCCCCAGCTTCGCCTTCCTGCAGGATGACGGCTCGACCTCATCAGGCGACTGGGTCTACTGCGGATCCTACACCGACGCGGGCAACATGTCCCAACGGCGCGGCAAGGCCGACCCCACGGGTCTCGGACTCTATCCCCAGTGGGCATGGTGCTGGCCGGTCAACCGTCGGATTATTTACAACGGCGCCTCGGTCCACCCCGACACGGGCAAGCCCTGGAACCCCGCACGGGCCGTCATCAAGTGGGACGGCACGAAGTGGACGGGCGACGTGCCCGACGGCGTGGGAGATCCCGGAAGCGGCCGCGGACCCTTCATCATGAAGCCCGACGGCGTGGCCTCCCTCTTCGGGCCGGGCCTGGCCGACGGTCCATTCCCCGAGCACTACGAACCCATGGAGTGCCCGGTGGAGAAGAACCTCATGTCGCCCCAGTTCAACAACCCCGCGGTCAAGCGCTGGGAGAAGAAAGGCGTGGGTACGGACACGGAATCGGACTCCATCGCCTCCTGCGACCCGCGGTTCCCCTTCATCTGCAGCACCTACCGCGTCACCGAGCACTGGCAGACGGGCCTTCAGACCCGCTGGGTGCCCTGGCTCGCGGAGATGCAGCCGGGCATGTTTGTGGAGATCAGCGAGGAGCTGGCCAAGGAGCGCGGCTTTGCCAACGGCGAGCTTGTGACGGTCAAGACAGCCCGCGGCGAGCTCGATGCCGTGGCCATCGTGACGCCCCGCATGAAGCCCTTCAACATCGACGGCAACACGGTGCACATGGTGGGCATCCCCTGGCACTACGGATGGACCACCACGGCGACCCGCCATTACAACGCCAACGACAAGAAACCGGAGATCTTCACCACCGGCGATGCGGCAAACTTGCTCACACCCTACACGGGGGATCCCAACACCATGATCCCCGAGAGCAAGGCCTTCATGGCGAACGTTGTGAAGAAGGGGGTGAAGTAAGATGGCTGAGAAAATCAAACTCTACGATGACGCCAAGTGCACCGCCTGCAGGGGCTGCCAGCTTGCCTGCAAGCAGTGGAACGCGCTGAAGGCCGGCCAGACGAAACAGTGGGGCTCCTACCAGAACCCCCCGACACTTCAGCCCAACAACTACATGATCATCCACTTCCAGGACGTCAAGGACGACAAGGGCGGCGTGAAGTGGCTCTTCCGCAAGGAAGCCTGCATGCACTGCACGGATGCGGCCTGCGTCACGGTCTGCCCCTCCGGGGCCCTTTTCTACAACAAGGACTTCGGGACGGTGGGCCTCAACCACGACCTTTGCATCGGCTGCAAAAACTGTGTGGCGGCCTGCCCCTTCGAGGTTCCGAAGTACGACGCCTCGACAGACAAGATTACCAAGTGCGACATGTGCGAAAGCCGTCTTGCCAACAACATGACCCCCGCCTGCGTGAAGGCCTGCCCCACGGGCGCCCTTTCCTGGGGCGACAAGGAGGCCCAGTTGAAGAAGGCCGCGGCCCGTGCCCAGCAGTTGGGCGGGTCGGCCACGGTATACGGTGACAAGTACGTGGGGGGCACGCACCTGATGTACGTGCTCTCCGAAAAGCCCGCCACCTATGCGGGGGTGCAGATCGATCCGAGTGTCCCCCTCAGTGTCACACTGTGGCGGGGCTTCCTCAAGCCCGTCTCACTGCTTGCGGCGGGAGGCATCCTGGTGGGCTCGTTCCTGCACTACCTGATCAAGGGGCCCAAACTGCCCTACGACGATACGGATGTGGCAGGAAAGAAGGAAGGGGGTGAATGACCATGAAACCTGGAATGATTCAAGCAACGGATGCCTTTGAGCGGATCGTCCACTGGACGATGGCGATCTCCTGCATCATCCTGTTCATTACGGGACTGGGAATGATGTTCACATCGCTGAACTTCATCGGGACGATTCTCGGCGGAATGAAAAACCTGAAATACATCCACAACTTGACGGGCCTCGTGTTCGGCTTCTCGCTGATCTTCGCCATCTCCATGTGGTGGAAGGAAGCGGGCGTCATCGAAATGCCCGACGACCTCGAGTGGGTCAAGTGCGCCGGCGGCTACCTCTGGCACGTGGAGCACCCGCCCGAGAGCGGCAAGTACAACCCGGGACAGAAGATGTTCTTCATCGCCGTGGCCCTCTGCGGGCCCATGATGCTGGTCACGGGACTTCTCATGATGTTCCAGATCCTGCCCATGTCGCTCACCCGCTGGATGTACACGCTGCACGCCGTGGGGTTTGTCACGCTCTTTGCCTTCTTCTTCGTCCACATCTACCTGGGGACGATCGGCAACCCCGGCTCCTTCCAGGCCATGATCACCGGCTGGGTCACGCGCGGCTGGGCCAAGAAGCAGCACCCCAAGTGGCTCAAGGAGATGGAGCATCACGGCACGCTCGTCGTCTACGGCGAGGAGAAAAAGGACGCCCCTGGAGGGCACCACTAGAAGATAGAAGTTGAGAAGGTAAGAAGTTAAGAGGTTAAGAAATCAGGGGCCCGTTTCGAAAGAGGCGGGCCCTTCTTTATCTTGATTCCGGCTCTGCTCAGGCATTGAATTTCACTGCACCCCATACATCCCGGGCAGTACTTCTTCCTGCATCGCTGCCCTTGCCTCTCGCCTTGAGCCCTAAGCCTTACGCCGCTATTTCACAATCTTGAAGATCTCTTTGAACTTCGGGTCCTCCGCCGTCCGGATGAGCTCGAAGAGGACCATCTCGGTGCTCGCAAGATGGGCCCCCTCGTCACACATCTTCCGAATCCCGATCTTGCGGTTCAACACGGTTCTCGAAGAAACGGCGTCCGCGACGAGGTGCACTTCGTAGCCGAATCCGAGCAGATCAATCGCCGTCTGGTAGACGCAGACGTGCGCCTCGATGCCGCAGAGAATCGCCTGGCGCCGCTCTACGGCCTTCAGGGCCTTCATGATCTTCTCGTCGCCGCAGCAGCTGAAGTCGGATTTTGGAATGCGACGGCCCTCGGGCAGGAGTTCCACTACGGGCGGAATCGTGGGTCCCAGCTTCTCCGGGATCTGCTCGGTGACGATGACGGGGATGCCGAAAACCTGCATGCCCCGGATGAGCTTCCGGACGTTTTCCTGCAGGAATTGCTTGTCCTGCATGGACTCGTACAGGTTGCCCTGCATGTCGATGACGAATAAGACTGTGTCCTCAACCGACAGTAATGACATATTCTCTCCTTTCGACAATCGGGGCTCAGGGCTAACGGCTAATGGCGAAAGGTAAGAAAGGATGATCTCTACGCCTTTAGCCTTTAGCCTTTGGATAGGCCTTGCTTTTCAGGGTCAAAACCGTTAACAGACTGGGAAATGAAAAAGATCGTCGTCAACCGTGCGGCGGCCGAGCGGCTGCACTCGTTCTTCCCCTGGGTGTACCGGACAGACATCCAGCAGTCAGCGGGCGATCCGGGGGATCTCGTCTCCGTTCATGATCCCGGCGGCACGTTCCTGGGCATCGGCTACATCAACCCCGCCAGTGAAATCAGCGTACGCATTTTATCGTTTTCCGAAGTGGAGATCAACAGGGACTTCTTCCGGGAAAAGCTCCTGGCGGCTTTCCGGAAGCGCGAAGCCCTGCGGGGAAAAACCGACGCCTGCCGCCTCGTCCATGCCGAGGCCGATGAGCTGCCGGGAATCATCGTGGATGACTACGCAGGACATCTCGCCATCCAGGTCAACACGCTCGGGATGGAGAGGCTGCGGGATCTTCTCCTGCCCGAGCTGGTGGAGCTGAGGCAGCCGAAGGGGATCTACGAGAAGTCCGAAGCAAAGTCACGCAGCCGCGAGGGGCTCGGGACGGAAGACCGGGTTCTCCACGGCGAGATCCCGGGGCGCATCGAGATTGCGGAGAGCGGCGCAAGGTTTCTCGTCAACCTGCGGGAGAGCCAGAAAACAGGCTTTTTTCTCGATCAGCGTCGAAACCGGGAGGTCACATCCTCATACGTGGAAGCGGGATTCGAGGTTCTCGACGTCTTCGCCAACACGGGGGCCTTCGGCATCCATGCCGCGCTTCACGGGGCAAGGCGCGTGAGGCTCGTCGATGTCTCCCGGGAGGCCCTGGAACAGGCCCGGGAGAACCTGGCCGCAAACGGCGTTGCGGCACAGACGGTGAGGGCCGACGCCTTCGATTACCTGACCGAGGCGCCGGGCGCCCGGGACCGCTTTGATCTCATCATCCTGGACCCCCCTCCCTTCACGAAGACAAAACGGAACACGGCGGGTGCTCTCAAGGGCCTGAGGCACCTCATTTGCCAGAGTCTGCGCATCCTGCGGCCCGGCGGGCTTCTTGCGGTCTTTTCCTGCTCCCATCACGTCTCGCAGATTGACCTGCAGAGGGCGGTCCTCGAGGCCGCAACGGACAGGGAATGCCGCATCGAAATCCTGGAACACCTCTACCAGGACCGGGATCACCCCTACGTGCTGAACATTCCCATGTCGCTGTATCTGAAGGGGTTTCTACTGAGAAGTCTCTAGAAAAGATTCGCTTGCTTCCCCACCGTAAAGGCGATATAGAGCACGCGGAATTGTGAAGGACGGGGCGGAATGCATCATGTGAGGACAGCATTCTCTTTTTTTCTTCAGCCCTATGCCGAATCTTATCGGCTCATGACTAAAGGCTTATGGAAGGGATGTGGAATTTCCCCTTATGCCTTTAGCCCTAAGCCTTAAGCCTGTTTTCGGGAGGTAGATCAGGGGAATGGCAAAAGAACTAGGGCAGACGCTTCAGGTCATAGAACGACACAAGAATATAAACCCGCAGTTCAGCGAATTGCTGGATATTCTCGGGGAGATCCTCATCCTCAGGGAGGGGCATCGCAAGAAGATCACAAAGAGCATCTTTCCCATCGACGAGGGACACCTCGAGGCCAAGTTGCAGGGAGGGCTTCCCCTGGTCGATTTTTCGTCGGCGAAGCTGGACCTGGAGGAGCCGAAAAAGTTTTTCATCGCCCTTCTCGAAATCGGCAAGAAACGCAACCCCGTCGAGACGGAACAGATATTGAAAGATATTGAAGACGGCAAGCTCAATTACGAGGAGATGGTCTACGATTCCTTCGCCGCGTCGGGGGAGGAAGGCGCGGCAGAAGAAGCGGACGACGACACGATTGATCTGCTGAAGTTCTTCGTCGAGGAAAGCCTGCGGCCGTCTCTCGAGTTTGTCACCGATCTCTACGGTGAACGGATCACGAAGATGGGCTGGAGCGACGGCTACTGCCCTGTCTGCGGGCGGATGCCGAAAATCGGGAGGCTCGTCGACGAGGAGGGCAAGCGGCACCTGTTCTGCAGCCAGTGCGGGTTCGAGTGGCGCTTCAGGCGCGTGAAGTGCCCCTTCTGCAGCAACGAGGAGCAGCAGTCGCTCTCCTACTTCACCGTCGAGGGCGATGAGCGCTACCGCGTCGACGTATGCGACGTCTGCAAACGCTACATCAAGACCATCGATTTCCGCAGTGCCGGCGAGGAGGCCATCCTGGACGTGGAGGATGTGGCCACTCTCCATTTAGATATGCTTGCGCATGAGGAAGGGTACAACTAGTGATCAGTGGCTAGTGGCCGAGTGACCAGTGAATAGAAAATACCCTCCTCTCGGTCCTTCACTAGCCACAAGTCACTAACCACAAGCCACTGCAGACCCATCCATCCCATGAAAGACAAAGACATCCATGCCGTCATGCGGTTGCTCGAGCGAGAGCTTGAGCAATTCGGCCTGCCGCCCGTGTCGGCCATGGCTGAAGAGGCGATCGTCGATCCTTTCAAGATCCTCATCTCCACGATCATCAGCGCGCGAACGAAGGACGAGGTGACGGGTCCAGCCACGGAGCGGCTCTTTGCACTGGCCATCTCGCCTGCAACGATGTCGGCGCTGCCCGAGGAGAAGATCGAGAAGGCCATCTTTCCCGCCGGGTTCTACCACACGAAGGCCAAGGCCATCCGCAGGGCAGCGAAGGAACTCGTCGAGCGGTTCGCCTCGTGCGTTCCCGACACGATCGAGGAGCTGTTGACGCTTCCCGGCGTGGGGCGAAAGACGGCAAACCTCGTCGTCACACTGGCCCACAACAAGGCGGGCATCTGCGTCGATACCCACGTCCACCGCATCACGAACCGCTGGGGCTATGTAAAGACGAAAACGCCCCATGAAACGGAGCAGGCCCTGCGGGAAAAGCTCCCGAAGAAGCACTGGATCGCCATCAACACGATCCTCGTCATGCACGGTCAGAACATCTGCAAGCCCGTCTCGCCCTTCTGCAGCCGCTGCCCCGTCTCAAAATACTGCGCCCGCATCGGCGTGACCCGCAGCCGGTAATGGATAAAAAAGAAAAGCCGGGCGGATTGCCCGGCTTTTCTTTTTTCACTGACCACTAGCCACTAACCACTTTTTTCACACTGTCTCTGTCTCAGCCTTTGGGTGCGGGTACGGGTGCAGGCGCTGGTGCAGGTGCTGCCGCAGGCGCGGGCACGGGTGCGGCCGCAGCCGGGACCTGCATGCCGAGGGCCGTCATCACCTCCACGGCCTTTTCCTTCACGGTCTTCGCCTTGGCCAGCGCGTCGGCCAGGTTGCCTCCGGTGGAAGCGGCCTTCGCTTCATCCCACATCTTGGCAGCCGCCTCGTAGCCGTCCTTGGCGCCCTCCATTTTCGCCTTGTCGAGGTTCGCGGGCAGCTTCTTGCTCTGCGAGAGGATGTCGAGTCGGCTCTTGATCGCATCGAGCATCTGGGGCAGGCCCCCGCTCATCTCCTCCCAGCTCTTCGCCAGCTCGGCCTTTTTCGCCGTGGCGGCAGCCGTCAGCGCTTTGACCCTGTCGGGGATGACCTTGGCCGATTCGAGCGCCGCATCGAAGTTGCCCTTGTCAAAATTCTCCTTCGCGCCCTTGATCGCGTCTTCCACGCCCTTGGCCTGGTCGGGAATGTACTTCACCACCTCGCCCTTGACGGCGTTCCAGGATTCTTCTGCCACTTTGATCGCGGCAGCCGCCGGCTCCTTGTTGCTCGCGGCACAAGCCGCCAGGAACAGGCCGATGACGACAAACAGAATGGGGATCAGGTACTTCTTCGACTTCATCTCGGTTCCTCCTTTTCTTCAGGGAATGCGTAATTTCTGACCGATCTTGATCAAATCCGGATTCTTGAGGATGTCCTTGTTTGCCTCGAAGATCTTCATGTACAGATTGGGATCGCCGTAGTATTTTTTCGAAATCTTCGACAGCGTTTCCCCTTTCTCCACGACGTGCCATTGCGTGGCATCCCACGCATCGGACCCCGTGCCCTGCTGCTTTTCCTCGTCTGCCATGGTTCAGGCCCTCCTTTTCCGGTTCAACACGCAAGGCTGCTCTGCACCTTTTGTTGCATCGCGCGCTATTTTAACGAATCCAACGGACCGGCGCAACAAAAAAGGCCGGGCATCCGCCCGGCCTTTATGTTCTTTACTGTCGTCCCGATGCCTGAGCCTGTGCCTGCGGCCCTGCGGCACGGCTGAGTCCTCACTTCTTCTTCCACGTCGTTCCCGTCGGGCCGTCCTGTATCACGATCCCCATTTCGAGCAACCGGTCGCGGAACTCGTCGGCCTCCTTCCAGCGTTTGGCTTTCCGCAGTTCGTTGCGTTGATCCAGGAGGTGCTGCGCATCGTCGCCGAGCCTCTCCTCCTCGAAGTCCATGACGGCAAGCACCGAGTCGATCGACTTGAGGGCCTCCAGGATCTTATCGCGCTCCTTTTCGCTGAAGGCGCTGCGGGCAAGCGACGCGCTCACCCGCTTGACGAATCCGAACAGGACGGCGAGTGCCGCCGAAATGTTCAGATCGTCGTCCATGGCCTCGGCAAACCCGTGCCGGAGATCGTAGACAAACTGGTCCGTGTCCGGGCAGCCCACGCCCGGCGTGAAGTGGATGAGCCGCTGGATGAATTCGTTGAGCTTCTCGACGGTGTTTTTCGCTGTCTCCATGGCCCCGGGCGAGAAGTTCAGCGGCTTGCGGTAGTGCGACGAGAGCAGGAAGTAGCGGATCTCGCTTCCCCGGTAACCCTGCTGCTCCAGACCCGCAACCGTGAGGATGTTGCCCAGCGAGCGCGACATCTTCTTTCCCTCGACCATCACGAGATCCGTGTTGATCCAGTAGTTGGCGGGGGGCTTTCCCGTGGCGGCCTTCCCGATGGCGAGCACGTTCTCGCAGTGCGGGAAGACGATGTCGGAGCCGCTGGCGTGGATGTCGAAGGTGTCGCCGAGGGTTTTCATGGACAGGGCCGCGCAGGCCAGGTGCCAGCTCGGCCGCACGTTTCCCCAGCGGGTCTTGTAGTAGATCCCCTTCTTGAGCTCCGCGAGCGTGGAGCGCTTGAGCAGGGTGAAGTCGACAGGGCTGTCCTTTTCGTACTCGTCGAACTCGATGGTCTTGCCGGACTTCACCTTGCTGAGGTCCACGTTGGAGAGCTTGCCGTAGTCCTCGAGCTTGGAGATGTCGAAGTAGACGGAGCGCAGCTTCTCGTAGGCGTAACCCTTCTCGACGAGCTTCTCCACGAGGCCCAGCATGGCTTCCACGTTTTCCTGCGCGCTCGGGTAGGAAACGTCGTTGCGGATCCGGAGCGTCTCGGTCTCCCGGAGAAATTCGCCGAAGGCCCGTTTCGTGAATTCGCCGTGCTCCAGCCCCTCGCGCTCGGCTCCGGCAATCGTCTTGTCCGTGAGATCGACGATGTTGGTCGTGTGTTTCACCTTGTACCCCTTCGAATCCCAGGTACCGGACGATCAGGTCCGAGACGACAAAGCGCCGGTAGCTCCCGAGGTGCGGCACGAGGTGGATCGAGGGGCCGGAGGACGTCATCCGGACCTCCTCGGCGCGGATGGGCTGAAAGAACTCCTTCTGCCTGGTGCGAACGTTGTAAACCCGAAGCGTCGACTTCTCCTTGTCGGCAAAGAGCTCCGTCGAGAGGTAGCGCTCGGCGCTGTCGGGGAGGATGACGACGATGAGTCCCTTGTTGAGCTCCTTCGCCTTCTCGACGGCCACGTGCATGGCCGCCCCGCAGCTCATCCCGGCGAAAATCCCCTCCTCTCGCAGCAGCCTCCGGGCCATCTCGTAGGCGTCCTCGTCGAGGATGTTCACCGTCTCGTCGAGGCGGCTTCGGTCGAAGATCCCCGGCCGGTAGGACTCCTTCATGTTCTTGAGGCCCTGGATCTTGTGCCCCATGTAGGGCTCGACGCCGACGATCCGGATGTCGGGGTTGTATTCCTTGAGGCGCTTCGCGCAGCCCATAATCGTCCCGGAGGTGCCGAGGGTGGCCACCAGCAGGGTGACCTTCCCCCCGGTCTGTTGCCAGATCTCCACGGCCGTGCCGTAGTAGTGGGCGGCAAGGTTGTCCTCGCTGTTGAACTGGTCGACGAGGAAGTACTTGTCGGGGTTTTCGCGCATGAGGGTGTAGGCTTCCTCGATGGCGCCGTCGGTTCCGAGGGCGGCGGGCGTGAACCGCAGCTCCGCCCCGAGGGCCTTGAGGATTTTTTTGCGCTCCTCGCTGGCCGATTCGGACAGGGTGAGGCACAGGCGGTAGCCCTTGGCGGCTGCCACCATGGCAAGCCCGATCCCCGTGTTGCCGCTCGTCGCCTCGAGGATGATCTTGTCGTGCGTGAGCTCGCCCCGCTCCTCGGCCCGCTCGATCATGTAGAGGGCCGGCCGGTCCTTCACGGACCCTCCCGGGTTGAAGCTCTCGAGCTTCGCGTAGATCTTCACATTCTTGTTGGGGTTGAGTTTGCGGATCTCGACGAGCGGCGTGTTGCCGATGGTCTTGAGAACCCCCTCGAATAGTTCCCTCATGTCACCCCTCTTTAAAAGACGAAGGTAAGAGGTTGAGAAGGTGAGAAGTTTGGAGAATCCATCCAGTCACGCTCACAGCCGTGCGTTTTCTTCCACTTCTTACCTTCTTACCCTCTTACCTTCTCGCGATAGCCGCCGCACAGCGGCGCTTCTTTCTCCTCTTCAGGCGGGTCAAGAATGCCCAGATGCAAGGCCCCCGAAGCCCCGAGGACTGAGGCGTACTTGGCGTACGCCGCAGGGACGAGGGGTGAGGGAAACGCCGCAGATGGGCGTTCTTCACCCGCCTGGTCAGCTGTCGAACTTGGGCACCGGGATCTTCACAAACTCCACACCCTCTTCGCGAAGCGTCTCCTCCTCCTTGTTCGTCGTGACCCCGCGGATGTTGCGCTTGCTTTCCTCCCCGCGGTGGATTTTCAGGGCCACCTCGGCGAACCGCTCGCCCACGTCGTCGAAATTTTTCGAAACGAAGTCGTGAACCATCTCCAGCATTTTCATCGGGGAGACGTCGGTCAGGTTCGCTTTGCGCTCTTTCAGTTCGCGGCTCTTGCCCATGACGGCAATCGAGGAAGGCACCATGGCCACCTCCGCACTGCCGCACAAAGGGCAGGTGATGAGCTTCTGCGCCTTTTGCTGTTCGAAAGCGGCCAGATCCTTGAACCAGCCCTCGAATTTGTGCTGTTTGTTACACTTGAGATCATAGATGATCACGATACTCTTTCTCCGTGTGGAATTTCTGCGGGCCTGATCCGGTCCTGTCTCGAACATAATCATCAAGATCTGCGGCGGCAAGCCTCTTCATCCATTCCCTAGAGGCTTAGTAGCAAAAAACAATGGACTTTTAAAGACAAATTATATATCTTTGCCGCGTCGGGATGTGGCCCAGCCTGGTAGGGCACTGCGTTCGGGACGCAGGAGTCGCGCGTTCGAATCGCGCCATCCCGACCATTTCTTTACCCACTAAAAAGCCCCCGCCCGGAATTCCCGGACGGGGGGCTTTTTGTCTGCTCGGCTGTGTTTGATCTTTCCCTGTTTTTGTCTTCGCCTTAAGCCTTTTGCCTTATGCCTTAAGCCTTTCCCTATCCCACAACCGCGCCGAGCTGGAATATCGGCAGGTACATCGCCACGATCATCCCGCCCACGACGCCGCCCAGGAAGACCATGAGAATGGGCTCGAGCATGGACGTCAAGGCGTTAACGGCCGTCTCCACCTCGTCGTCGTAGAAGTCGGCGATCTTGCTGAGCATGGAGTCGAGGGACCCTGTCGCCTCGCCGACGGCGATCATCTGAACGACCATGGGAGGAAAGACGCTCGTTGCAGCCAGCGGCTCGGCGATCGTCTTGCCTTCGCTGATGTTCTTGCGCGTCTCCATGAGGGCCTTCTCGACGACCTTGTTCCCGGCGGTGCGGCTCACGATCTCGAGCCCGTCGAGGATGGGTACGCCGCTGGAGATCAGGGTGGAGAGCGTCCGCGTGAACTTGGCAATGGCCACTTTCCTCATGAGCGGGCCGATCACGGGGGGCTTGAGAATAAACCGGTCGAAAAGAGACCGCCCCTTGTCCGTCTGGTAGAAGCGGACCAGAAGCACGATGGCAACGACGAATGCAGCCACGATATAGAGGGAATTATTCGTGATCAAGTTGCTCAGGTCGATAAGCGACTGCGTCAGCCAGGGAAGCTCCTTCCCCATCCCGGCGAAGATGGTCTGGAAGACGGGTACGACCTTGACGAGCAGCAGGGTGATGACGGCAAACGAGATGAAGAGAACGACGGCCGGGTAGGTCATGGCCCCCTTGACCTTGCGTTGCAGCTTCGCGGACTTTTCCAGGTAGGTGGCCAGACGGTTCAGGATCGTGTCGAGGATACCTCCGGCCTCGCCTGCGGCGATCATGTTGCAGAAAAGATCGTTGAAGACTTTCGGATGCTTCCGCAGGGCGTCGGTAAGGGTGGAGCCGCCCTCGATGTCTTCCTTGATGGCACGAATGACCCGGGCAAAGGACTTGTTCTGTTCCTGGGTGGCCAGGATGTCGAGGCACTGGATGAGCGGAAGACCCGCGCTGATCATTGTCGAGAACTGGCGGGAAAAGATAACGACATCCTTCCCTTTGACGCCCCCCCGGAAGGGGATCATTTCCAGGAGATCTTTCGGCTTTCCCTTTACGCGGGTCGGTTTGAGACCCTGCCTGCGGAGTTGTGTGCGAACGGCCGCCTCATTGATGGCCTCCGTTTCGCCTTTTTTGACCTCGCCGGCCCTTCCCTGGGCTACCCAAACATAAACTGCCATAGTCGTTCTCCTCGATTCATCAAGTGCTTCAGGCTTTTACCGGAGCGTCGCGAAAAAATCGCGAAGTCACACATGCCCCACCTTTTCTTATCATCGGCATTTTTCCGGATTTCTTAATCCCGATCTGCCGGATCACGCAAGGCAAGGGTGTGTGCTGCAAAGGGAAGCAAAATCGGTGCCATGGGGTGGAACCGGGCTGGCCAGAATCAGAGGGTAAGAGGGTTTGAAGGTGAGAAGGTTGGAAAATCGGAGCGTAAGCGTTGGCCTCGGGCTTATCCAACGTTCTTACCCTCTCACCTTCTTACCTTCTCTTGCCGGCAGGATGCCGCCCCACTCAACGGGTGGGAGATTGGCGGCGTATTTCATGAAGCAGGATCCCGGCAGCGACGGAGACGTTCAGGGAGTCGATCCGGCCGAAGAGGGGGATGGAAAGCAGCACATCGCAGTGCTTGCGCACCAGCGGCCTGATCCCCTTGCCTTCGCTGCCCATGACGAGACCCACGTTCCCCTCGAAGCGGACCGATCCGGCATCGCAGTCCGAGGAGGCATCGGTGCCGTAGATCCAGAATCCATTTTCCTTCATGAATTCGATGGCTTGGGTGAGATTTACGACCCGGGCAACCGGGATGTGACCGGCAGCACCGGCAGAGGCCTTGATGACGGCGGGGGTGATCCCGGCAGCGCGGTCGCGGGGGATGACGACCCCGTTGGCGCCGAAGCAGTGGGCCGTGCGGATGAGGGAGCCCAAGTTCTGGGGGTCCTCGACCCCGTCGAGCAGAAGCACGAGGCTCGCGGGAAAAGCGGGATGACGGTTTGCGATGATTTCCTCAAGGCCTGCGTAGGCAAACTCCCCGCAAAGGCACAGCACGCCCTGGTGGGCCGTGGTGCCTGCCTGGCGGTCAAGGGCGTCCCGCCCGCGAACCTCCACCGCGATGCCCCGGGCCGATGCCAGCCCGAGAATCTTTTTCACATCCTCGCCTTTCCGCCCCTCGGCGAGAATGATTTTCCGGACGTTGCCCCCCTCGCTCCTGAGGATCTCCGAGACGGGATTGATGCCATATATGATCTGCATTAGGAAGTGACCAGTGACCGGTGGAAGAGGGATTCAGGATTCCGGACTCGGAATTTCTTTCACACGCTACCCGCTACACGCGACACGCTTCTGTGACAGGACGGGAAAGACGGGATAGACCGGATAGACGGAATAGACAATATTATTTCCGGTCGGCCAGGCCCAGGGCGATCTCCTCGACGATGCGGTCGGCCGCTTCGACGGGGTCCTTTGCCAGCCGGATGGGCCGGCCCACAACGATGTAGTCGGCGCCGTTGCGGATCGCCTCGCGGGGGGTGTCGATCCGTTTCTGGTCGTCTTTCTCCACCTCGCCGCCGCCCAGGCGGATGCCGGGGGTCACGATGGCAAATTGGGGGCCGCAGTTCCCACGAATGGATAGAATATCCTGGGGCGAGGCCACCACTCCGCTTACGCCGGCGCGGCATGCTGCGGCCGCAAGATGCGCCGCGAGCCCCTGTGTCGTCTGGTGAAACCCGAGCTCGGAGAGGTCCCGGTCGTTGAGGCTGGTAAGTACCGTAACGGCCAGGATGAGGGGCTTTTCCACCCCGGCCTCTCGGGCCGTCTTCTCCACGGCCTCGACGGTCTTCTCCATCATCTCCCGCCCCCCGAGGGCATGGACGTTGAACATGGCAACCCCGAGCTTCACGGCCCCCTCGGCTGCCTTGGCAACCGTATTGGGAATGTCGTGGAACTTGAGATCGAGAAAGACCCGTCCCCCCAGATCCTGGATCCGGCGGACGATCGCGGGCCCGAAGTGGGTAAAGGCCTCCTTGCCGACCTTGTAGACCCCGATGTGGTCCCGAAGGCGCTCGACCCAGTGCAGGGTCTCGTCGATGCCGTCGCCCATGTCCAGGGCAAAGATGAGGCGCGAACGGGCCTCCTTACTCGGAATCGTCCTCATCGCCGATGAACCCCATCTCGTCGCCGATCTGCCTTGCCTGTTCTTCAACCCTGTCCAGGAGCTCCGGATGGGAATACCTCACCTTGGCCGCAGCCACCTCGCGCAGCGCCGTGACCACGGGCTTGTTGTCCCGATTGTCCACCAGCGGCTGCGATCCCTTGAGCAGCTGGCGGGTCCGCTGACCCGTCAGGATCACGAGGGCAAAGCGGTTTCTTGCCTCTTTCAATGCGTCTTCTACAGTAACTCTTGCCATATTTAGTTGCCTCCCGATCGATCAAAGAAAGGTTTTATCTTCACCATCATGCGTTCACGCCTGCACGTTTCCGCAACATAGACGGACCGCAGGTGTTCGATGGCCGCATCCAGGTTGTCATTCATAATGATGTAATCATACCACACGATCTCTCGAATCTCACTGAGCGCGTTGTCGAACCGCCGGCGGATCGTCTCCTCCGTCTCGGAACCCCGGCCCCTCAGGCGACGCTCGAGTTCCTCGATGGACGGGGGGATGACGAAGACGAAAACACCCCCCGGCCAGGCCTTCTTCAGGGCCCGGGCCCCGCGCGTGTCCACATCCAGCAGCAGGTCGTGGCCGCCCCTGAGGGCCGCCTCCATGGTTTCCCGGGAGGTCCCGTAGAGCTGACCGAAGTTCTCGGCCCACTCGATCAGGTCGCCGCGGCCGATCCGGTCGCGAAACTCCGCCTCGGTGACGAAGTGATAATCCTTTCCGTCCGCCTCCGTGGGCCTGGGCGGCCGGGTGGTCAGGGATACGGAAAACCGAAGCTGCGGAAACCTCTCCAGCAGGGCCTTGCAGACGGAGGTCTTTCCCGATCCCGAGGGACCCGTCACGGCGATGAACATCCCTTCCATCGGCAAGCGCTCACTCGACATTCTGGGCCTGCTCCCTCAGCTTGGCCAGTTCGCTCTTGAGTTCGATGACGTCCTGCCCAATGGCGATGTCGTTGCTCTTTGACCCGAGGGTGTTCACCTCCCGGCCCATCTCCTGGAGCAGGAAGTCGAGCTTGCGCCCGATGGCCTCACTGCCCTGGAGGAGCTTTTCCATCTGGCCGATGTGGCTCTCGAATCGCACGATCTCCTCGGTGATGTCGCTCTTATCCGCCAGAAGGGCCACCTCCTGGCTCAGGCGCACGGGGTCCATTTCGAGGCCGTCCGTCAGTTCGCGGATCCTCTCCTGGAGCCGCTGCTTGTACTCCAGGACGGTCCGGGGAGCCCGGGCCTTCGCCGAGCCGAGATGGCGCGTCAAGGTGTCGAGCCGCGCCAGAAAGTCCTTCTTCAGGACTTCGCCTTCCACCTGGCGCATCCGGATGAGGGCATCGATGGCCTCATCGAGGGTCTTCTGGAGCCCCCCCCAGGCAGCCGTCGGGTCGAAGCGGGTCTCCGAAGGCACGAAAATCTCCTTGAAGCGGACGAGGGTTCTCAGATCGATCTCTTCCTTGAGGTTCAGCTCCTCTTTGATCCTCACGAGCAGGGAATGGTAATTCCGGAGCAGAGGCACGTTGAGGCTGTACTGGACGCCGTTGTCCGGACCCGACTCCGCGTCGGCCTGGATGCTGATCTCGATGCGCCCGCGGAAAATCCGCTCGCCCACCCTTTTCTTGATGCCCACTTCCAGGGGGGAAAGGACGTTGGGCAAGCGGGTGATGATCTCGACGTAGCGATGATTGAGCGACTTGATCTCGATGACCCACTTGCGCCCCTCGATCTGTGTCTCCGCCCTGCCGTAACCGGTCATGCTGAGCATGTACAAACTCCTGGCATAAGGCTAAAGGCTTAGGGCTTAAGGTAAAAAGAAAGAAAAAAGATTCTCGTACAAAATTGCCTTACGCCATTCGCCTTACGCCTTATGCCTGTTTTTTAACTGAATCACATATCGTTTCCGCAACCCGTTGAGCATCCCGATCGTCTGCTCCGAGCGGTAGTCGGGATAGGTCCACTCGAGGGGCCGGTACGTTTCCTTCCGGTACACAAGCGTCAGGTCTGCGTAGATGCCCTGCCCGATGTATGGCCGGTGGGAATAGCCCTTCGCTGTGGCAAGGATGACATGCTGTTTTGCCACGTAACCCGGGTCAATGTTGACCCGCCTTGCCCCGCCCCCGGAGAACCGCTCTTCCAGGGCGTTTGTCTCAAGCTTGATCGCCGGAAGTTCTTCCGACCGGATCAGTCCGTCCAAGGCGACAAAACGCCGGACGAGGGCCGGACCCATCTCGGCGGCGTAATAGTTCGTGTAGGCGAACGGGAGGATCTCGCTCACGAAGTCGGGATCCCCGTTGCACTGCGCCAACTCCCGGATGACCGCCTCCAGCAGGCCCGCATCACCGGCGAGCACGCTCACGAACAACTTAACCGGTTCGGGTTCTCTCGGATGGCTCATCGAATCTGGTCTATCCAGTCTGTCCGGTCTATCCGGTCATCACGAAGCCGACAGCCGACAGCCCACAGTCGACAGCATACAGCCAGGAAAAGATGCACGGACTGTTGGCTGTAGGCTGTAGGCTGTTGGCTGCCTTCTGCCTACACCACCCGTTTGAGTTCCGCCGGCGACACCGTGGCCGTGCCGATTTTGCCCACGACAACCCCTGCCGCCTTGTTGGCCATGTAGGCCGCTTCCCGGAAAGAAGCCCCGGAAGCAAGCGACAGGGCAAAAATGCCGATGGCCGTGTCCCCCGCGCCGGTCACGTCGAACACTTCCTTCGCCTCGGCGGGAATGTGAAAATCCCGCCCCCCGCGCTCGAAAAGGTCCATGCCCGCCTCGCCGCGCGTGATGAGGACCGCCCGGAACCCGTATTGTTTCAGGATTTCCCGGCCGATTCGTGCGATTTCGGCCCGCCGGCCTTCATTGAGCTCCTGGGTGTTTTCGACACCCACGGCGCGGCCCGCCTCGTGGTGGTTGGGCGTGATGACGTCGAAGTCCCTGTATACCGTGAAATCGTTTCGCTTCGGGTCCACGCAAACCGGGATGCGGCGCCCCGACACGGCCCGGCGGATCCCGTCGAGCAGGCGCTCCGACACGATCCCCTTGTTGTAATCGGAGATCACGATGGCCTGAAGCTCGTCGCGAATGGACGTGACATATTGGACGATGCGGTCGACGCTGCCGGGTTGGACGGCGTGCCGGCTCTCCCGGTCATAGCGGACCATCTGCTGCCCATGGGCAACGATCCTCGTCTTCACCGTCGTGGGCCTCTCACCCTCCCGGACCAGTCCGCCCGTATCGACATCCATCTGCTGCAGCTTTGCCTCGAGCCAGTCGCCCATCCCGTCGGAGCCGATGATCCCTGCCACGGCAACGGTGCCTCCCATGGCGTGGATGTTGCTCACCACGTTGCCCGACCCGCCCATCATGAGGTTCTCCTTCGTCACCTCCACGACGGGGACAGGGGCCTCGGGCGAGATCCGGGAGACCTTGCCCCAGATGAAGTGATCCACCATGAGATCCCCGATGACAAGCACCCTCGAGGAGGGGTACTGACCGATGATCTCCAGGGCCCTCTTTCGGTTGACCGGCCTCTTTATCGTTCTGTCCACTGTTCGTTCTACATTCCCCATTGGTTTCGTTGCGTCGCTCTTCAAAAACAGAAGGTAAGAAGGTGGAAGGTGGAAGGTTGGAGAAGCGGAGCGCATCCCTCTGGCTTATCCAACCTTCCTTTACCCCTCCCTCTCAACTTCTTCTTTCCTGCGCGCCTACTTCACCTTGCTCCGGAAGTACGGCAGCACCTGCTTCAATCCCTCGTCGAGGGAGACCCGCGGCTCCCAGCCGAGCAGGCGCTTTGCCTTACCGATGTCGGGCCGCCTGAGCTTCGGGTCGTCCTCGGGCAGGGGCCGGTATACGATCCGGCTCTTCGAACCGGTGACCCCCAGGATCCGGTGCGCCAGCTCCAGAAGGGTGATCTCGTCGGGGTTGCCCATGTTGACCGGGTAAACCTCTCCGGAAGAAAGAAGCCGGCAGATGCCCTCCACCAAGTCGTCGACGTAGCAGAAGCTCCGGGTCTGGGTGCCGTCTCCAAAAACGGTCAGATCCTCGCCCCTGAGGCACTGGCCCATGAATGCGGGAAGCGCCCGCCCGTCCTCGAGTCGCATCCGGGGACCGTAGGTGTTGAAGATCCGCACGATCCGGGTCTCGACGCCGTGCGAGCGGTGATAGGCCATGGTCATGGATTCGGCAAACCGCTTTGCCTCATCATAGACGCCCCGGGGCCCCACGGGATTCACGTTGCCCCAGTAGTCTTCGGTCTGGGGATGGACGAGGGGGTCGCCATAGCACTCCGACGTCGAGGCCAGCAGGAACCGGGCCTTCTTGGACAGTGCCAACCCCAAGGCCTTGTGCGTGCCCAGAGAGCCCACCTTGAGGGTCTGGATGGGCATTCTCAAGTAATCGATCGGGCTCGCCGGCGAGGCAAAGTGAAGAATGTTGTGGAGCTCTCCGTCGACATGGAGATAGTTCGTCACATCATACTGGATGAAGCTGAAGCGCTTCTTCCCCAGCAGGTGCGATATGTTTTCCATATTCCCGGTCGAGAGGTTGTCGATACAGATGACCTCATGACCCTTTTCGATCAGATAATCGCAAAGATGGCTTCCCAGAAAGCCCGCACCGCCGGTGATCAGTGTCCGTTCCATGGAGTTGTGAAGCAACCTTCCGATTAACATTATGCGTAAAGGAGTGGAATGTTATTACTAGATGCCTGTTTTGTCAACGTTTTTCTTCCCCAGGCCCTCCAGTGCGGCCCCGTGAGGCGCCGGCGACGGAGCCTCCCCGGGGGGTGACCGGCCGAAAACATTCTTGACACATCTGCAAAAAAAATATAGTGAAATTCACTTTGTTCCCGCATACCGGGGGCAAAAAAACGATTGCGAATGAGCACTTCCGGGGACAGACGATGGAAGACAGTGAACTTTTCAAGGTGAGACGGGAAAAAGTCGAGGCCCTCGCCGCCTCGGGCGTCGAGACCTACCCTAACGACGCAAAGGTGACCCACCTCTCCAGGCAGATTCTTGACACCTACGGGCAGATGGACAACGAGACCCTGGAGAAGGTGGCGGAGCGGTTCTCCATCGCGGGGCGGATCATGGCGATCCGGGATTTCGGCAAGGGGGCCTTCGTCGCCGTCCAGGACCGAAAGGGGCGCATCCAGGCCTTCATCCGCAAGGACAAGGTGGGCGAGGCGGCCTTCGCCCTTTTCAAGAGCCTCGACGTGGGCGATATCGTCCATATCACCGGCCGGGTCTTCAAAACCCGCACGGGGGAGCTTACCCTCGAGTCCGAGGGGCTTCGCCTGCTCACCAAGTGCCTCCGGCCCCTGCCGGAAAAATGGCACGGCCTGACCGACGTGGAGATCCGCTACCGCCAGCGCTATCTCGACCTCACCGTGAACCCGAAGGTCAAGGAGGTCTTCGAGGCGCGCAGCCGGATCATCCAGTCCATCCGCACGTTCCTGCACGAGCGGGACTTCCTCGAGGTGGAGACCCCCATGATGCAGCCCATGGCCGGGGGGGCCATGGCAAAACCCTTCAAGACCTACCACAACGCCCTCGGGCAGGACCTCTTCCTGCGGATCGCGCCGGAGCTCTACCTCAAGCGACTCGTCGCGGGCGGACTGGAGCGGGTTTTCGAGCTCAACCGTAATTTCCGCAACGAGGGGATCTCGACGCTGCACAACCCCGAGTTCACCATGATGGAATTCTACATGGCCTACGCCACCTACGAGGACCTCATGACGCTCACCGAGGAGCTCATCACCGGGCTTGTGCGCGAGATCTTCGGGACCCTGAAGATCACCTACCAGGACACCGAGCTCGACTTCACGCCGCCCTGGGCCCGGGTGAGTGTCGGAGAGGCCCTTGTGAAGTACGCCGGCCTCGACCCGGCTTCCCTGGAAGACCGGGGCAAGGCCCTCCAGGAGGCCGAGAAACGGGGGATCCTCTTCGAAGGGAACCAGCCCCTGGGAAAGGTCCTCATGGGCATTTTCGACGAGGTCGTGGAGGGAAAGCTCATCCAGCCCACCTTCGTGACCCAGTACCCCCTGGAGGTCTCTCCGCTCTCGCGCAAAAACAGCCGCAACCCCGAGTTTGTGGACCGCTTCGAGCTCTACATCCACGGCAGGGAGATCGCCAACGCCTTCTCCGAGCTCAACGACCCCGCGGACCAGAAAAACCGCTTCCTCATGCAGATCGAGCAGCGTGAAGCCGGCGACGAGGAGGCCCACGGGATGGACGAGGACTACATCATGGCCCTGGAATACGGGATGCCGCCCACGGCGGGCGAAGGGATCGGGATCGACCGCCTGGTGATGCTGCTGACCGACTCCCCGTCGATCCGGGACGTGATCCTCTTCCCCCACATGCGCCGCCGGGATGCGGGAGAGGCAAAGGCAGAAGGTGACGAGGAAACGAAACGAAGTTAGGAAGATCGGAAGAGCAGAAGAGCGGACAGGACCCCTTTTTCTTTCTCCTTCCGCTCTTCCTCGCTTCCTCACTTCCGCGCTTCGCGCACAGTAGAGCTCCCGACATCCGGGATGAGACGCCCGGTCATAAGTCTTGCAAGCACTATAAGGAAGGGTTACACTCCAACCGATTATGTCCTATGAATTTTTCGTCAGCCTCCGGTACCTCCGGGCCCGGAGGAAACAGGTCTTCGTTTCCATCATCACCTTCATCTCCATGGCGGGTATCCTGCTGGGGGTGGCGGCGCTCATCATCGTGCTCGCCGTGATGAATGGCTTCGAGAAGGAGCTTCGAGACAAGATCCTGGGGATCAACGCCCACATCATCCTCATGGAGTACACGGGCCCCATGAAGGATCACGAACGGGTCAAGGCACAGATCACCGGCATCCCCGGGGTCGTGGCCTCGACCCCCTTTATCTACAGCCAGGCCATGCTCAAAAACGGCGACAGCATCAGCGGCATCGTGCTGCGGGGCCTCTCGCCGGGGGATGCCCGGGACGTGATCAACCTGGGCCGCATGATGGAGGGACGCCTGGAGAACCTCTCCGCGCAGGGACGCTCGGAGATGCGGCTTCCGAAACCCCTGGCCGATGTCCCCGGCATCGTGCTCGGCAAGGAGCTGGCGCGCCGCGTGGGCGCCTTCCTCCACGACACGGTCCACATCGTCTCCCCCCAGGGGATCGCCACCCCCATGGGGATGGTGCCGCGGATGAAGAAGTTCGTCGTCGTGGGCATCTTCGAGTCGGGCTTCTACGAGTACGACTCGACGCTGGCCTACATCTCGCTCGCGGACAGCCAGGAGTTTCTCGGCCTGGGCGACCAGGTCACGGGCATCGAAATCAAGATCAACGACATCTATCAGGCAAGAGAGATCGCCGGGGCGATCGAGAAGAAACTGGGGTACCCGTACTGGGCGAGGGACTGGATGAAGATGAACCGCAACCTCTTTGCGGCCCTTCGCCTGGAGAAGCGGGTGATGTTCATCATCGTGGGACTCATCGTGCTCGTGGCGGGCTTCAACATCATCTGCACGCTCATCATGGTCGTCATGGAGAAGACGAAGGACATCGCCATCCTCAAGTCCATGGGCGCCTCTGCGAAGAGCATCATGAAAATATTCATGCTCCAGGGGGTCATCATCGGGGGCATCGGGACGCTCCTGGGAACCCTCACGGGGCTCACGGTCGCCTGGAACATCGGGCCCATCACCCGGTCCATCGAGAATCTCTTCGGGTTCAAGATCCTGCCCGGGGACGTCTACTACCTGAGCGAGCTGCCGGCGCTCGTCAACTACGAAGATGTGGCGATCATTGTCGCGGGCAGCCTCATCGTCAGCCTGCTGGCGACGATCTACCCGGCCCGGAACGCTTCCAGGCTTGATCCCGCGGAGGCAATCCGGTATGAGTAAGGCGGCAAGCGGCCGGATCGAGATCCGGAATCTCAGCAAGACGTACATGATGGACGGCTCCCGGATCGACGCCTTGAAGGGGGTCAACCTCGACATCGTCCGGGGCGACTCGCTTGCCATCCTCGGCGTCTCGGGGGCGGGAAAGAGCACGCTGCTGCACATCCTGGGGACGCTGGATCACCCGACGGAGGGGAGCTTCCTCTACGACGGCATGAGCATCTTCGAATGGGACGAGAGAAAGCTGGCGGACTTCCGCAACCGCAAGGTGGGATTTGTCTTCCAGTTCCACCACCTGCTGCCGGAGTTTACGAGCCTCGAGAACACCATGATGCCGGCGCTCATCGCAGGGTTCTCTCGAGTCGAGGCGCGCAGGAAGGCCGAGGCCATCCTCGACGAGGTGGGGCTCACCGAGCGAAGGGTCCACAAGCCCGGGGAGCTCTCGGGCGGCGAGCAGCAGCGGGTGGCCGTGGCAAGGGCCCTTGTGATGGAACCCGAGATGCTTCTGGCCGACGAGCCGACGGGCAACCTCGACACGGAAACGGGGACGCGGATCCACGAGATGCTCGTGAACCTGAACCGCACCCGGAGCATCACGCTGGTCGTGGTCACCCACAACCAGTCGCTGGCAGACCGCATGGCCCGCTGCATCGGGCTTCGTGACGGAAAAATCGTGAAGGGTGAGTGACATGAGACGATCGGGAAAAAACTTCGCCCTGGCCCTGTTGCTGCTCTTCGCCTGCCTTCTGGCCGCCCCGCTCGAGGCCGCCGCGCAGAGGATCGCCGTATTCCCCTTCGACGTATACAGCGAACGGGATGCCACCCTTTTGCGAAACGCCATCTACAACAGCATGACCCTGGAGCTCGGCAAGATCCGTACGATCCAGATCGTCCCGAGGGAGCAGTTCGCCCCGCTCATGAGCGGAAAGACGATCGACGAGGCTTTGGCGCTCTCCGTCGGAAAGCAGATCCGGGCCGACTATGTGATCCTGGGAAGCCTCACCCAGCTCGGCAACCGCGTGAGCCTCGACGCCAAGGCCGTCACCGTGGAAACGGGCGCCGTGATCACGGGGCTCTTCGCCCAGGGCGCGGGGATCGAAAACACGGGGGCCTTCGCGGCGCAGCTCGCCCGGGACATCCTCGCCAGGGTTTCCGGCACACAGGTCATCGCCCGGATCGATCTGACGGGCAACCGGCGGATCGAAAACACCGTCATCTACAACGTCCTCAAGGGCGCGAAGGGCAAGCTCTACTCCGAGGAGGACCTCTCGTCCGACATCCGGGCCATCTACCGGACGGGCTACTTCACGGACGTGAAGGCCGATGTGACGGACAGCGCCGACGGCAAGGTGATCACCTTCATCCTGGAGGAGCGCCCCTTCGTCAACGAAATCCGGATCAAGGGAAACGATGCCGTCAAGGCCGACGACATCCGCGGGGTCCTCTCCTTCAAGATCAAGCAGGCCTACAACCCCGACCGCATCAAGGCCGACGCGGACAAGATCAAGGCGCTCTACGACGACAAGGGCTACTACAACGCCGAGATCTCCTTCACGACGGAGAAAGCCAGGGAACGGGACGTCAACGTCATCATCGACATCAAGGAAAACGAACTGCTCTACGTGAAGAGCATCGAATTCACGGGCAACCAGGCCTTCACGAACAAGGAGCTGAAGGCCCTCCTGGAGACCTCCGAGTGGACCGTCCTTTCCTTCATCACGGACTCGGGCGTCCTCAAGAAGGAAAAGCTCAGGGAGAGCCTCAACCGGGTGAAGGTCTTCTACATGAACAACGGCTACATCCAGTCCCAGGTGGGAGAGCCGGAGATCACGCACGACAAGAAGTGGATCTATATCCGGATCCCCGTCTCCGAGGGCAGGCAATTCAAGGTCGGAAAGGTGGAAATCACGGGCGACACGATCTCGGTGCCGCGGGAGGAACTCCTCGACAAGCTCAACATCAAGAAAAAGGACTATTACGACCGGGAGGCCATCGCAAAGGACCTCGAGTACCTCACGCGGATGACCCACAACGACGGCTATGCCTACGCCGAGATCAACCCCAAGACCCAGACGAAAGAAGCGGAACAGAAGGTCGACATCAACTACGACATCAAGAAGGGCAATCTCGTCTATTTCAACCGGATCAACGTCTCCGGCAATACGAAGACCCGCGACAAGGTCATCCGCCGGGAGATGGCCTTCACGGAAGGGGATCTCTACAACAGCGACAAGCTGAAGAGCAGCTACGCCCGGCTCAACCGGCTCCGCTACTTCGAGGAAGTGAATTTTCAGACCGCCAAGGGGCCCGACGAGAACCTGACGGACATCAACATCAACGTCAAGGAGCGCCCCACGGGGATGTTCTCGATCGGCGCCGGCTACAGCGGCCAGGACGGCGCCATGCTCATGGCCCAGATCGCCCAGCAGAACCTCTTCGGCCGGGGGCAGAGCCTGAGCCTCCAGGGGACCTTGGGAACGGTAAATAACACCATCAACCTGTCTTTCACGGAACCGTACCTCTTCGACCTGCCCCTCTGGATGAAGACCGACATATGGTCGCTCACACACTCCTACGACACGTACAATCTCGCCTCGAAGGGTGCGGGCCTCATGTTCGGATACCCCATCTGGGAAAGGATCACCGGCTATATCGGGTACCGGTATTCGGTGAACGACGTGAAGGACATCCTGTTTACGGCCCCCCAGGAGGTCAAGGACCAGGCGGGCGTGACGACCACGAGCGGCGTCATATTGGCCCTGTCCCGCGACACGACGGACGACCAGATGTTCCCGACAACGGGCAGCCGCCACCGGGCCGACGTCAACCTGACGGGGACCATTTTCGGCGGCGACAACGCCTACGGGAAATACAATTACGGCGCGTCGTGGTTCTTCAAGGTCCCGCCCTTCGGAGAAGACCTCGTCTTCTCGCCCCGGTGGCGCATCGGCTATATCCAGCCCTTTGAGGAAAAGGAGATCCCCGTCTGGGAGCTCTACCTCCTCGGGGGGATCAACTCCATCCGGGGCCTGAAGGACGTGGGGCCGGTAGACCCCGCAACGGGCGCCGTCATCGGCGGCAACAGGATGCTGCTCTTCAACTTCGAGTTCGTCTTCCCCATCGTCAAGAATGCAGGCATGAAGGGGGTCGTTTTCTTCGACACGGGCAATTCCTGGAACGACAAGTACGACCTCGGGGACATGAGGAAAACGGCAGGCGCGGGGATCCGCTGGTACTCGCCCGTCGGGCCGCTGCGCCTCGAGTGGGGCTACGTCCTGGACCCCAAGCCCGGGGAGCCGGCCTACCGCTGGGACTTCACGATGGGGTGGACGATGTAAACAATTGGCTTAAGGCGTAAGGCTAAAGGCATAAGGAAATTTTGAATAAATCTTGTTC
>CAVPJD010000007.1:0-83193 GCA_963705165.1 uncultured delta proteobacterium
TCGATGAGCGCCGAGGTGTTCTTGGCGGCCTCGGCGGCCCGCATGGCGAGGTTTCTCACCTCGTTGGCCACCACGGCAAAGCCCGCCCCGGCCTCTCCGGCCCTGGCCGCTTCGACGGCAGCGTTGAGGGCCAGGAGGTTTGTCTGGAAGGCGATCTCGTCGATCGTCTTGATGATCTTGGAGGTCTCGTCGCTGGCATTGGAGATATCCTCCATGGACTGGATGAGCTCCGTCATGGAGCCGTTGGCCCGCTCGACCATCTGTTTCGATTCTTTCATGAGATTGTCGGCCGTCGATGCGTTGTCGGCGTTCTGCTTGGTCATCGACGACATCTCCTCGAGCGACGAGGAGGTCTCCTCGATCGAGGCGGCCTGCTCGGAGGCCCCTTCGGCCAGCGACTGGCTCGCCGAGGAGACCTGGCTCGAGGCCGACACGACCTGTTCGGAGGCCTCGGAGAGGCTGGTGATCGCACGGTTGATCGGCCGCGTGATGGAGCGCGCGATAAAGATGCCCGCCGCCACCATGGCAAGCCCGACGAGGCACACGATGGAGAAAATGACCAGCATCGCATTCCTCAGGGTCACGGCCATGGCCCCCCGGTCCTTGCCGATGAAGAGCATGCCCGCGGTCTTTCCGGTGTGATCCTTTACGGGCCAGTAGGCCGTGTCATATTCTCTTCCCAGGATGGTGTTGATGTCCTGGAATTTCTGCCCCTTCGCCAGGACCGCGTCGAGGACCTTCGCGTTGTCCATCTTGGTCCCCACGGCCCGCTGGCCATCCTTCATGATCGTCGTCGTCACCCGTGTGTCGCCCTGGAAGATGGTGCACTCCGTGCCGAATTCCTTTTTGATCCCTTCGACAAAGGCATGGTCCGCCGACGTGAGATCCAGGCCCGTGGTGATCGAGCCCACAATCTTGTCGCCGAGCTTCACGGGGGCGCCTGCGCGCATGGAAAATTTCACCACGGTCCCTTCCTCGATCCCCGTGGTGGCTTGGCCGGCAAGGGCCTTCTGGACGTTGGACTGGTTCAGGACGCTGTCGCCCGCCTTGTCGGAGTGGCCGCGTCCCACCACCTTGCCGTCCTTGTTTGCGATCGTGATGAGGCTGATCTTGGCGTCGCGGATGATCTCCTTGCCCGCCTTCTGGACATAGGCCGTATCCCCCTTGTCGATCGCCTCGGCCAGGTCGTACCGTTGCGCCGCCATCTGGGCGACGGTGGCGATCTTGTGGGTCTCGTCATCGACATGACCCTGAACGAGCCCGGAGAGCACTTTGATTTCCTCGCGGCTCTCATCGTTGTAGATCTTGTTCAAATAATAGTAGGTGCACGCCGTGAGAGAGAGACCGACGACGGCAACGGACGCAACGACGATTCCGACGATTTTTGCTGAGAAGGACAATTTCTTCATGATTTAACCTCTTTTTCGATGTGGCGTATCGATCCTCAGGACATGCGGCGGATCGCGACGAGGTCCTCGCTGTTGAGCACCTTGTCGATCTCGAGCAGGATCTTGATCCCGCCTGCCGCCTTGGCCATTCCCAGGATGAAATCCGTGTTGAGCTTGACCCCGAAGGCGGGCGTGTTCTCGATGTCGGTCCCGCGGATGTTGAGGACCTCCGAAACGGCATCGACGACGATCCCCATCATGATGGAGCCGTTTGCCCCCGCCACCTCCACGACGATGATGCAGGTGCGCTCCGTGTAGGCCGCGGCCTGAAGGCCGAAACGAAGGCGCAGGTCCACGACGGGGATGACCTTCCCCCTCAGGTTGATGACCCCTTTGACAAAATCCGGGGTCTGGGGAACATGGGTCACGGGCATGATCCCGATGATCTCCTTGACCTTCAGGATCCCGATCCCGTATTCCTCGCCGGCGAGGGCAAACGTCAGATATTTACCTTCCCGATCCGCCATGCCGGCACTGGCCGGGGTGATGAGCGCCGCTGCTTGCTCCATATTGCGCCTCTTGTGATTTCCTTGTGTTTTTTCTTGCGTTCATTCCCCGTGGCGGCCTCCGGGAGGCCTGTTTACGCAGTCTCGCCTCTGCCGCCTCTTACCGATTCACCCGGAAGATCGCCATGGCCGAGGCCAGCTCCTCGGCACTCGCCGCATTCTGCTGCGTCACCCGGTTCATCTCCGATACCGCCTTGTTGATCTGATCGATCCCCTGGGACTGCTCCAGGGATGCGGCGGAGATTTCCCCCATGAGCTGCATCACCTGGTTCGAGCTGTCCGCCACCACTTCGAAATCTTTCGCCGTGCGTCCCACGAGCTGCTCGCCCTTCTGGACCTTCTGCACGATCTCGCCCATCAGGCTGGCCGTGTTCTTGGCCGCCTCGGCCGCCCGCATGGCCAGGTTTCGCACCTCGTCGGCCACGACGGCAAAGCCCGCCCCCGCCTCCCCGGCGCGGGCCGCTTCCACCGCGGCATTCAGGGCCAGGAGGTTGGTCTGGAAGGCGATCTCGTCGATGGACTTGACGATTTTCTGGGTCTGCTCGCTGGCCCCGGCGATCTCCTTCATGGACCGGTTCAGCTCGGCCATGGACACATTGGCCTTGGATGCCACCGCGTTGGAGTGCGTCATCAGCTCGCTGGCCTTGTCCGTGTTCTCCGCGTTATTCTGGGTTCTGGCCGCCATCTCCTCCAGGGAAGAGGACGTCTCCTCGAGAGAGGCTGCCTGTTCGGAAGCCGCTTCCGACAGGGCCTGCGAGGTCGCCACCGCACCGCCGACCGCTTCGCCCATCTTCTCGCGCATGGAGTCCACCGAGCGGGCCAGGTCCCCGATCTCATCCTTGGAGGTGAGGCCGACGGTCTGGGTGAGGTCGCCTGCGGCAATCTGGTCCACCGCCTTGATGGTCTGGTGAATGGGGGCGGCGATGAGCCGGGTCATCAGGATGTTCACGACGAGAGACACAGCGAGGGCGGAGCCCAGGACCACGAGCAGGAGCACCATGAATGCCGCGACACTCTTCAGGGTGTAATCGTATTTTTCCTGGCTCAGCTTTTCTTCCATGGCCAGGATCTTCTGCATGCTTGCGTTGAGAACCTGGAATTTTTCGTCCGTCGTGGCCATGTACATGGTGGCCATATTGAGGTCGGAGCCCGACAGATCGACGGCGGAGGTGGCCGCCTCCTTGTATTCCTTCAGGTGCGCCTGCGACGCCTGATAGAGCTTCTTCTCCTCGTCGGCCAGGCTCATCTCGGTCAGGGCCTTGCCGATCGCCTTCTGCGTCCGGTCGATCACCGCGAGTTGCTCTTTCCCCAGCGCTTCGACTTTCTTCTCGTCATACTGGGCATTCGCCCAGCTGATGACCTTGTAGAGGTTGGCGTGCACCTGGGAGAGGTCTTTCAGGATGCCGGCACTGAGCTGGTATCCCTTGAAGCGGTTGTTGAAAATATCCTCGACGGAGGATTTCTGGCTCGAGAGGCCGGAGTACGACAGCAATCCCATCAGGATTACAAAGAGCATGACCAGCAAGGGGCCGATGAACAGTTTCCTGGACATTTTCAGATTGGCAATGATCCGTTTCATAACACTCCTCTTCACACTCCTCTTGGTGAATCGCCCGAATCGAATCGGGTGACTGAACAGGGCCCCGCCCGTTCAGTCACCCTCGCGAATTATTTCTTGTAGGCGCCGCAGCCGACGATCACGTTCTCGTACTTCTCGATGTAGGCCGTCTTGTTTTCAAGCTTCTTGCTCTGGGGGTTGGTGAACTTGTAATCCTGCGTGCCGGAGCCCTTGGTCTTGGCAATCTCGATTCGCTCCTTCACATAGAACTTGCCGTCGGGGTCCTTCATCTCGATGAGATCCTTCCCGATCATCTTCTGGTTGAACCCGTGGGCCAGGCATTTGCCGTTCATGTCATAGACGAAGATGTAGAGGTCGCGGTCGATGAACTTGCCCTTGGGGTCGCTGAATTCGGCAAAGGCCTTGTCCTTGCCGTTGGCCTTCATATAATCGATCGCCTTCTTCACCAGGGCCTTGGCCTCCGCGGGCGTGCCGTCCGCCGCCAGGGCAAAGCCGGAGAACCCCACCACGAACATCATCACCATGGCCATAACGAACATTCTCTTCATCTCAGTGAACCTCCTGCTGCATTGTTTTCTGTTTTGTCGACAGGGGCCTTGCTGGCCCCGCTGTTTCGTCTTGTCTATGGATCTTCTCTTCAAATCCGGGGCCCTCTCCATCGATGTCCGGGGGAAAGGGTGTCAAAAATCCGTAACTCACGACGCGAGGAGGGACATGTCCCCGTTCCCGAGCACTTTGTCGATATCGAGCAGGATCTTGATCCCGCCGGCCGCTTTGGCCAGTCCCAGGATGAAATCCGTGTTGAGCTTGACCCCGAAGGCTGGCGTGTTCTCGATGTCGGCCCCCCGGATGTTGAGCACCTCCGAAACGGCATCGACGACGATCCCCATCATGATGGAGCCGTTTGCCCCCGCCACCTCCACGACGATGATGCAGGTGCGCTCCGTGTAGGCCGCGGCTTCCAGGGCAAAGCGAAGGCGCAGGTCCACGACGGGGATGACCTTCCCCCTCAGGTTGATGACCCCCTTGACAAAATCCGGGGTCTGGGGGACGTGGGTTACGGACATCATCCCGATGATCTCCTTGACCTTCAGGATCCCGATCCCGTATTCCTCGCCCGAAAGCGAGAACGTCAGGTATTTTCCCTCCCGTACCGGGATCCCGGCAAGGGTGCTTTCCTGTTTTTCCATCAGCTCCGTCTGCATCGCTTGATTTTCTCCTTGTCTCCCATGAAGCTGTAGCCCGATCGAGACTCCACCCGAGCCAAACCCTTTTGAATCGAAAGGCCGGGACCCGCGCCCGGCCTGCTGAATCGCTGTATCTAAGAGCGCGCCTGGATTCCGTTGATCCTGTCCGCAGGGATGTCGAGGGCTTTTACGATCGTGTCATAGAGCTTCTTCACATCGACGGGCTTCGTCATGTAGTCGAGGAATTTGCCCCGCTCGTCCTCGGTGAGATACTCCGGGTACCCCGTCAGGATGATGATCTGGACGTCCCGGTGCATTTTGCGGATCTTTTCTGCAAGTTCGAGGCCATTGAGGTTGGGCATCACGATGTCGAGCAGGATGAGATCCGGCTTTTCCTCGCCGATGTGCAGGACCGCCTCGAGTCCGTTCGCGTAGGTCTTCAGGGTGCAGTGCCGGTTGAGGCCCAGTCCCTCGAAGGCGTTCTCGATGAAAGTGAGGATGTTCTCGTCGTCGTCGATGGCCATGACGAGTTTCTTGTGGGACGGCCCCCTGGATGCCGTCTTGCCGGCCTCCGCCGCCCCGGAGTCTGCCCCCTGGAGTTTTTCGAGGGACATGTCGCCGAAGCCGAACTCCCGCTTGAGCCGCTCCACCTCCACCAGCGGGATCTTGAGATGTTTACCGACCTTGTATCCCTTTACCGTCCCCTCTTTCACCCAGCGGTAGATAGTGACCCGGTTGACGTCGAAGAGATCGGCCACCTCGGACGTGGAAAAAAACATTTTCGCCATGGAACACCTCTCGATTCGGGTTTGGTTCGCAACACTATAGCAACATATAAATCCAGTGCAACACCTGCACCTGTTTTATCGACCGGAAACGGGGAAACTTTAGCGGGGAATAAAAGAAAGGGGCCAGGGTACAGGGTTCAGGGGCCAGGGGAGACATAGGAAATAGGGACAGTAATGAGGGGCATACGCCCATGAGAACGAGTCAAGGGAAACAGGGCAGAAGGGGGGGCAGAATAGGCATTAAGATGAGATCGCTGAGGCGCAAGAGGTTCTGAATTGATCAAGAAGGAAGATCAGTGTGCTGGCTGATTTGCTAGAAAGCGAATAGATATCAAATAGATGAATAGACCCTGTACCCTGTACCCTGTACCCTGTACCCTGTACCCTGTACCCTGTACCCTGTACCCTGTACCCTGTACCCTGTACCCTTCTTCAAGAGACTGCATGCTCCGACTCCGCCGGCTTCTGCCCCTGGCCCTGGCAGTCGAGCCACTCGATGAGACCGGGCCCTTTCTGTTTGGCCAGATGCATGGCCCCGTCGGCCGTCCAGACAAGCTCCCAGGGATCCCTGGCAGAGCTGATTTGCTCCTTTTTAAGGGTGCTCACCCCGATGCTGACCGAGAGGGTGATTTCCTGTTCCCCGCAGGCGAATCGATGCGTTTGGAGGCGGCCCCGGATGCGCTCGGCCGCCGTCTTGGCTGCCTTCTGCCCGGAGGAGCCCAGGAGAATGACAAACTCGTCGGCGCCGAATCGGACCAGCACATCCTCCCTGCGGCAAAGACCTCTCAACAGGCTGGCCGTGTCCCGGAGGACCTTGTCGCCGATGAAGTGCCCGTATTGGTCATTGACGGCCTTGAAGTGGTCGATATCGATGAAAAGGCACGACAGGGACGAACCCGCCCGCCTCGCCCGCGAGAATTCCTCCTCGAGGCGGGGCTGCAGGTACCATCGGTTGTGAAGGCCCGTCGTCGGGTCGACGAAGTTGATTTTCTCAAGCTCCTCCACCCGCGAGCGGAGCTTCAGGCTCTCGATCAGGAGCTCCTTGTTCTTCCGGGTGAGCGTCTTGTTGTTCTCGACGAGCCACTCGAAAAGGAAGCTCTTTTCGTCGAAGTTCAGTGCTGCCCTGCCGCCTTCCCCGTCATCCATGATTGTTTCGTGCCCTTCCCCGGCTCAAGTTGATCTTCATGATTACCGATAAGAGATTAGCACTTTCTGTGCCACGGAGAGGCGCCCCATCGGTCATGGGACCAACCGGGCCAAACACATGAAGTAAGGAAGTTAGGAGGCGAGGAAGATCGGAAAAATGAATCTCATTCCCTCGGCCTTCGATTCGCATTTCTTTTCCTAACTTCTGATCTTCAACCCTTCTTAACTTCAGTGCTTTCGGGGCGACATGGACGAAGCCATCGTCAGAGAACGGGCATCCGAGATTTCGAGAACCCTGGCAAACTGCCGGAAGTCTCTCACCCAGGGAAACGTCTACTCCTGCCTCACCGGCTTCAAGGACGCCATGGAGAAGATGGTCGTCACCCGCATGCTTCCCCAGGACGAGAAAGACCTGCAGGAAGGCATCAACGATTTTCAGCGGCAGCTCATGGCGAGCACCGCCTTCAAGAACACCTTCGGCCCCGTCACCTTCCAGGAGAACGAAAACGAGACGACGCTCTCTTTCGTGCGGCAGCTGGTGTGCGTCTCCGAGGAAGAGATCGCACGGAAACTCGCCGACGGGGGAGGAAAGCCAGGAAAACCGCGCCCTCACCATCATGCGGCTCATCGACAAGGGGGAGCACGAGAAGGCCCGGGCCCTCATCGGCACGAACGATGATCTCCTGGGCTTCATTCTCCATACCTACAACGCCCTGGGCATCCAGGCCCGCAAGGGCGGGGAGTTCGACAAGGCCGTCGCCGAGTTCAACAAGGCGCTGAGCGTCTCTCCTGACGACGAGGCGCTCCTGTACAACCTGGCGCGAGCCTATGCAGCGAAAAAAGAAAAGAAACCGGCCGTCGAATCCATCCAAAAGGCCCTGAAGATCAACCCCGCCTTCACGGAGGCCCAGACCCTCCTGAATCACCTCCAGCAGAGCGCCGGCTGACGGAAGGTCGGTTTTTCGAACGCCGCATGAAGCCGCCGATGCGTCGCCTCTGCCCCCATGCCGGGCCATGGCGATATCACTCCAAAACTCGTTGGAGGAAATCTATGAATGCATGCAGCGGATTCCCCCGGAATCGCATGGCGGAATCAGTGAATGGGCAAATCACTTAAGTTCGGTTCCCTTTCATCCGATAGTCAGCGTATGGAATATTTTGAATATTTCATCCAACGGGACATGGGGCGAACAGGGCCATGAGTATGATTTCGGCAGCTCAATACAGCAATTTCATGATCTCAACAGCACAGATCGATAGCCTGTTTTCTGCCATACCCACTTCACAGAAACAGTATGACAGTTTGTCGAATAGTTCTCTCGCCCGCGGGATTGACCGCTATACGAGTGCGGAGTATGACGGAGCCGTCACGGAATTCAGGCGAGCGATCGCGCTTTCGTCTTTTTCCGATAACGCCGCCAAAGCCTATGATTACATGGCCAAAGCCTATCTCCAGGATGGCAATACAGAAGCAGCAATCAAGACCTATCAGGAAGCCATCAAGTCATACCCCACTCGTGCCGCCTTTCATATCAGCCTCGGCGACATCTACTATAAACAGGGACAACTTCCTGAGGCGGAAACCGAATATAAAGCCGCAATCAACCTTGATTCTGAATCCACGGACAGCCGTTATGGTCTCGGCCAGGTTTACCTCAATTCCGAAAGGGTTAGCGAAGCGGAGGCCCAGTTTAAAAAAGTAGTCAGTTTATCCCCGCGAAGCTCCATCGGGTATTACGGATTGGGGCAAACGTATAGAAAAATGGGGAATTACAGCGATGCGCTTGCCCAGCTCGATAAGGCCGTCTCATTGGACAGGAGTTTCGATGATGGTTTTCTTGAGCAGGGCTACACCTATGCCGACATGGGTGACATGGACAATGCCCGTAGCCTGGTCAACACGCTGTCAGATAACCGATCTTCTTTAGCGGCCACTCTCAGAGAGTACATCTACGCCAATGCAGCACCCAAGATCTCCCTGGCTTACAGCACCAATGGTTTTAAAGCATCCCTGGGACCAGGCACACCCGTGGCCAACCTGGATTCCTCGTTGTCGGAAATTCAGGCTTCCAAAGCCTTTACGATGAGGTTCGTCTTCACCAAGGATATGGACCCCGTCTCGATCCAGAATCCTTTGAACTGGGGAATCAGCAGAGCAACGGGAACAAATGCCGGAGGAGCTTATAACTGGGGAATGCCGGCATCGGCAACGGATGTTGTCTTCCCTTCTCTTCCGGCCGGCGTGGTTTATGATCCTGAAACCTTCTCAGCCGATGTAACGTTCAAGATTACCCAGAACGGTGAAGGGAACGGAACGATCGATCCTTCGCATATGATGTTTAGATTTTACGGGAAAGATGCCTATGGCAAAGCGATGGATTTGGCAGCAGACGAATACAGCGGCATTTCAAAAATTGCCTGATCCGGAACAAAACGAGAATAGAATCAGGTCATGAGTCCGTATCATTAAAGGTTTTATCATAAAATGCCGATTCTATTAGGCAAGGACTAAATCATATATGAAGGGGGTGAAATAAAATGATCACCAGCGTTGTGAGCTCTCCTGGCGCAATGGCTGGCTCTTCGGTAACCGCAAGTGCGCCGCGTCCTGTGAACGAGTCTTCCCGGGCGGGACAGGCCCCGGGCGGAGGCGCCTCGGTTAGCCCCGCAGAGCTCAAACAGGTTGTGGAGCAGATGCAAGGCCAGCTTGATAGCATGAATATCAGCCTCCAGTATTCCGTTTATGGCGAGAATGATAATAAGATCGCCGTTAAAGTCGTGGATCGGGATACGGGAAAGGTCATTCGTGAGATCCCGGCGAAAGAAGTACAAGCCCTTCAGGATAAAATGAGCGAACTGGTCGGCATGATCTACGACCACAAGACGTAAATCGGGGCAACGGTCATCGTGAAGGATGCCAGGACCTCTGCCCCTGACGGAAGTCGAGCGTCGTAAGTGGCTGGAGGATTATAGGGGTTTTGCACGTTCATCCAGCATTGGGCTGAATTACCGAAAAATCGCCTACGCCGCAAGGCTGTATCCGCCGTTATGCCCCGTTGTTCAAGCACAATCCCATTGATTCTCCCTGCAGGCAAATGGATTCTTTCGCCAGTCGATACTGACTGATACCCACCGGCTTCAAGACTTCCTCCATCCCTATTTCTCCGGGATGAACCGGAGAAAATCTCTCCCGCTCATCATTGCTCCCCAGTGATCATTAACCCTCTCAACATTATTTGCATTTCCTTCCCGCCGGGCTAAGCAGACGCGCCATTGTTCATGGATGCGTATGCTTTACTGCCCAGGTTTATCCCCTGCCAATGCCTCAAGCCGGCTGCCGCAAGACATTCTTGAATCTTCAAGATCCTTTACCGCGTCCATGATTTCCAACTTCACCAAAAAGTTTATAACCAACTGCATTGATAGACTTATTTCTCGCAGGAATCAGGGAATCAGGAAATCAGCGAACGTTTTTATCGTATCCCCTGATTGATCTCCAGTCACGGGGAAACCACTCTCCATGACTGCAAATGGTATGAAATTTGCCTATGTTATGGATCAATCCAAGTCTGGCCGACTTGGCCGCCCTCAGTACCTGTGTCGCACAGATCATGACGACTGGAGAGGGGGTGCATCCTCACCCCAGCAACGAAGAGTACGTGACGAGGAAAATGATCAAAATCGATGATTGGAAATCAAGAAGATCATGACCGAAACCGAATTGAGAAACCAGATCGCCGCCCTGGTGGCGCAATTTCACCAAACACGAAACGCAAAACAGGAATTCATCCCTGGCAAGACCCCCGTCCGCTACGCCGGGCGCGTCTTTGATGAAAAGGAAATCCAGGCGGCCGTGGAGGCGTCCCTCGACTTCTGGCTCACGGAGGGCCGTTTCGCCGAGGAGTTCCAATCCGAGCTGGCCGCCAAGGTGGGCGTCGAATACGCAATCCTGACCAATTCCGGCTCCTCCGCCAATCTCCTGGCCCTGACCGCCCTCACTTCCCCGCTCCTGGGCGATCGCCGACTCCATCCCGGCGACGAAGTGATCACCGTCGCGGCAGGGTTCCCCACGACCCTCAACCCGATCATCCTGAACAATCTGATCCCGGTCTTTGTCGATGTGGATATTCCCACCTATAATGCCCTTACCGATCAGATCGCCGCGGCGGTTAACCCCAAAACCCGCGCCATCTTCATCGCCCATACCCTGGGCAACCCCTTTCATCTCGACGAGGTCCTCCGCATCGTTCAAAAGCACGACCTCTTCCTCATTGAAGACTGCTGCGATGCCCTGGGTTCCACCTACAGGCAAAACGATAAAATTCAAGGCCTGAGCCGCAAGAAATTTGTCGGTTCCTTCGGCCATCTGGCCACGTGCAGCTTCTACCCGGCCCACCACATCACTCTCGGCGAAGGCGGGGCCGTGCTCACCTCCGATGAAACCCTGGCCCGGGCCGTTCGTTCCCTCAAGGACTGGGGGCGGGATTGCCACTGCGGGCCCGGAGAAAACAACGCCTGCGGCAGACGTTTTCCGGGCAATACGGAAATCTGCCCCATGGCTATGATCATAAATACGTCTATTCCCACATCGGCTATAACCTGAAGGCCACGGACATCCAGGCCGCCATCGGCGTCGAGCAGTTGAAGAAACTGGATTCATTCTGCGCCGCCCGCCGCCGGAATTTTCAGTTATGGATGGAAGGATTCCGGAAGTACGAGCACTCTTTCCTGCTCCCCCAGGCCACGGCAGGATCGGACCCGGCCTGGTTTGCCTTCCCCGTCACGGTGAAAGGCGACGCCGGTTTCACCCGCACCGAACTGACAAAGCATTTGAACGCGCACCGTATCGAGACAAGAAATCTCTTCGGCGGCAATCTGCTTCGTCAGCCAGCCTATCTGAACATCGCCCATCGTAAAATCGGAGAGCTGCCCAACACCGACCGCATCATGAACGATACCTTCTTCCTCGGAACTTACCCCGGCTTGGGAAAAGAGCAAATCGATTACACCCTGGGTATCATCGATCAATTCCTGTCACTGCGAGGAGCGAAATGACGAAGCCATCTGAAAAAGAACGGCAAATGTTTGGTGGCTTTTATAAAGGGAAGTCCGTCCTCGTGACCGGCCACACAGGCTTCAAGGGTTCGTGGCTGGCGCTGTGGCTTCATGAACTGGGCGCTGAAGTGACCGGCTTCGCCCTGCCGCCGAATACCGAACCCTCTCATTTTGAACTCATCGGCCTCAAGAACTCTGGTGCGTCACATCGAAGGCGACATTCGCGATCTCAACGCTGATAGAGCATGCATTCGAACTTGCAAAACCGGAAATTGTCTTCCATCTGGCCGCCCAGGCCCTGGTGCGGGATTCCTACGACGATCCCAAAACAACTTTTGATACCAATATCGGCGGTACAGTCAATGTTCTGGAGGCCATCCGCCATTGCCCGACCGTCAAGGCCGTTGTCATCGTGACATCCGATAAATGCTACGAAAACAAGGAATGGGTCTGGGGCTACCGGGAAAACGACCCGATGGGCGGGCACGACCCCTACAGCGCCAGCAAGGGGGCGACGGAAATCGTCTGCTCAGCCTATCGTCGCTCTTTCTTTGACAAAGAGGGTCGCGGCCCCCATCCCGGCTTTGCCACAGCCCGCGCCGGAAACGTCATCGGTGGCGGCGACTGGGCGAAAGACCGTATCATCCCGGACTGCATCCGCGCCCTGTCCAGGGGAGAGCCGATCATCGTCCGCAATCCGAATGCTACCCGTCCCTGGCAGCATGTCCTGATCCCCTGTCCGGTTATCTTCACCTGGCAGTGCGGCTTTTGGAAAATCCTGAGAGATTCAGCGGCGCCTGGAATTTCGGGCCTCGAACATCAGATCAGATTACCGTTCGGGAGCTTGCCGAACGGTTCATCGCTTCCTGGGGAAAAGGCGCCATTCACACACCGAATACGAGAAAAGGCGTCGCATGAGGCAGCACCTCTTGCACTTGAGCATCGAAAAGGCGGCATTCGAAGCTGCAATGGCACCCCGTGCTGGATAGCACTTCCTCGATCGACTGGACTGTCCATTGGTATAAATTCTGGCATGAGCGCAACAAGAACCTGCAGAAATTGTCTGTTCGACAGATTCGAGAATTCCATAAACGGGTATTGAAGAACGGGCAAGCTTCTTGAATGGGCTCAATGGTCATAGAGCCCTGTCCTATTTTTTGGAGGCACCATGAAAGTAGTCATTTTAGCCGGCGGGTTGGGCACACGGATCAGCGAAGAATCCCATTTGAAACCCAAACCGATGATCGAAATCGGCGAAAGGCCTATTTTATGGCATATCATGAAAATCTATTCCCACTATGGTTTTGACGAATTCATCGTCTGCCTGGGATACAAATCCAATATCGTAAAAGATTATTTCGCCAACTATTTCATGTATGAATCGGACGTGAGTTTTAATTTCAAAAACGGCAAGGAGATATTTACCCATCGGCATTTCGCCGAAAAATGGACCGTCACGCTGGTCAATACAGGCCTGGAGACCATGACCGGCGGAAGGGTCAAGCGGATTCAAAAATATATAGGGAATGAGCCGTTCATGCTGACTTACGGCGACGGGGTCTCCGATGTGAACATTACGAATCTCATTCAATTTCATCAATCTCACGGCAAAATATGTGACCGTCACGGCGGCGCAACCGTTGGGCAGATTTGGGTCTTTAAACATCAAGAAGACAAGTGAAGTGGCCGGTTTCGTGGAAAAGCCAAAGGGAGACAACAGCTGGATCAACGGCGGATTTTTTGTCATGCAGCCGGAAGTGTTTGATTACATCAAGGAAGACGACACCAATCTGGAAATGGATCCTCTGCAGAATACTGGCGCAGGAACATCAGTCTCATGGCATACCGGCATGACGGTTTCTGGCAGCCAATGGATACCATTGCGGGACAAGACATTGCTGGAAGAACTCTGGAAGTCCGGCAAGGCACCATGGAAAGTATGGCCGTCGAACGGATATTGAAAGGAGCGTTGCATGAAAAACTATTTTGACCGGCCCCTTTTTATTTTTGAAATGGCCAACAATCACATGGGAAGCCTGGAGCACGGCCTGAACATGATCAGGGCCTTTGCCGAATTGCCCAACCTTTCCATTCCAGTTTGCCTTCAAATTTCAGTTTCGGAATCTGGATACCTTCATCCACCCGGATTATCAAGTCTCGCATGGATCTGAAATATGTCAAACGCTTCAGTGAAACCAAATTAACCAAAGAACAATTTCAGCAGCTCAAGGACTCGCTGAGCGCAAACGGTTTTATATCCATCTGCACCCCCTTTGACGAGCCATCCGTTGACCGGATCGAGGAAATGGAATTCGACATCATTAAAATCGCAAGCTGCTCCTTTACGGACTGGCCTCTTCTGGAGCGTATCGTACAAACCGACAAACCGATCATCGCGTCAACGGCGGGAGCGACCCTTGACGAAATGGATAAAGTCGTCAGCTTCTTTCAAAACAGGCAAAAAACGTTCGCCATTCATGCATTGTGTCGGCGAATATCCCACGAAAACCGGACACGCTGAATCTGAATCAGATCGACCTGCTCAAGCAGCGTTATCCCGGTGTCACCGTGGGTTATTCAACACACGAGGAGCCGGACAATATCGAATCCATCCAGATCGCGATAGCCAAAGGCGCAGAGCATTTTCGAAAAACATGTCGCTGTCGAAACGGAAACATTTGCGAAGAACGAATACTCGGCGACACCCCATCAGATCACCCGCTGGCTGCAAGCTGCCGAACAGGGCCTATCGCATGAACGGCGTTTCGGGGCAGAGATCGAAATCATCAGACAAAGAAATGGCGGATCTCAGGCAGTTCAAGCGCGGTGTATTCGCAACGCGCAACATTGCGAAGGGAGAAAAGATCGATACGACAAATACGTTTTTTGCCTTCCCCAATGTGGACGGCCAACTGCTTGCCAACGATCATGTCAAAATATACGGAATATGTTGCCCAAACGGACATTGAAAGACTTGCGACCTGTGAAAATCACAGACCTCACGTGCATCGATCAGAGAGAACGGAGTCTATGCCATCGTCCAGAAAGTCAAAAAGATATTGGCGACCGGAAATGTCGTCGTGCCGGGCATGGCGACCCTTGAAGTATCGCACCACTATGGACTGGATCGATTTGAAGAGGTCGGCTGTACTCTCATTAATGTGATCAACAGGGAATACTGCAAAAAGCTGATTGTCTTGCTTCCCGGTCAAAAGCATCCTGAGCAGTATCATCACATCAAGGAAGAAACGTTCGTCGTCCTGTGCGGCGATGTCGCCCTGACGCTGGATGGCGCAAACAAGAATTGCCGCACCGGTGATGTTGCCACCGTGACCCGCGGCACGAAGCATATTTTTACCAGCGAGAATGGCGCGGTAATCGAAGAGATCTCCTCGACACACCATAAAGACGACTCGTATTACACCGACGAGTCCATTCTTCAGAACAAAGACCGGAAAACAATTATTTCTTATTGGATGGGATAGGCTGCCGTTGATGCCTGCTGAATCGAACAAAATGAAAACCATCGTGTGGGATATCGACGACGTATTGAACGACTGCACAAAAACATGGCTGGAAAACAGCTGGTTGTCTGCACACCCCGGCTGCAGGTTGAGATACGAGAGCATAACGCAAAATCCGCCCCACGAATTGCTGAATGTGAGCAAGACGGAATATCTCGATTCGCTGGATCGATTTCGTCTCTCTTCCGAGGCGGATCATATGGTCCCCGATGACCGTGTGATGCAGTGGTTTAACCGCTATGGCACCCGTTTCCGTCATATTGCCCTGACGGCAAGACCGAGGAAGACGGTATCCCCCGCTATCGCCTGGATGCTGCGGCATTACGGCGAATGGTTTCAGGCCTTTTGTTTTGTCCCTGCGGAACGACCCGGTGAGCCGCCGGGCCACCCCGATCGAAATAAAAGAGATTTTTTGTCCTGGCTGGGTAAAGCCGACTATTTCATCGATGACAGCCCAACCAACATCGACGAGGCGAGTCATCTCGGCGTTCATACGTTCCTTGTCGCCCAGCCCTGGAACAGCAGCCATATGACGCTGATGGATATCCTGAAAACGCTTGTAAAATAAGATCCTTGAATAGAGAAATGCGGATTCCATGAAATTATCGGATTATGTATTTCAATTTATCGCCACGTTGGGAGTCAAGCACGTCTTCATGTTTGCCGGGGGCGGCGCCATGCATCTGGTGGATTCAGTGGGCAGAAACAAAAAGCTCACCTATATCTGCAATCTTCATGAACAGGCTTGCGCCATTGCCGCCGATGCCTACAGCCAATACACGAATCATCTGGGTGTCGCGCTCGTGACGACAGGGCCCGGCGGCACCAACACTCTCACAGGTGTTGCCGGAGCATGGCTGGATTCAACACCGATGCTGATTATCTCCGGACAGGTCAAGCGAGCGGACAGGATCGGCGCTTCCGGCGTGCGGCAAATGGGCTTTCAGGAAATCAATATTATCGACCTTGTCTCTCCCATCACCAAATATGCCGTAACCGTCATGGATCCGGAAAGGATCCGCCATGAACTGGAAAAGGCCGTCTATCTGGCAACGCACGGCCGGCCCGGCCCCGTCTGGATTGACATCCCCCTCGATGTTCAGGCTGCCCTGGTTCAGGAAAACAACCTTGCGGAATTCACCCCCGAAGCGGCACACAGCCAACCCGATCAAAGCGAACCATCGCTTCCGGAGAAGGTGAGCCAGGCCATTGCGTTGCTGAATAAAGCGAAACGCCCCGTCATCCTTGCCGGTAACGGGATCAGGCTATCTGATGCTCAGGATGATTTTCTGGCGCTGATTGAAAAGCTGGGCATACCCGTGCTGACCACCTGGAAAGCAGCTGATTTTCTGCCGGAAGATCATCCCCTTTTTGCGGGCCGGCCTGGGGCATCCGGGCAGCGTGGCGCAAATTTCACGCAGCAAAATGCGGACTGGTTGATGATTCTCGGTGCACGAATGGATTTCGGCCAGACGGCCTATTCGCATGAAACTTTCGCGCGCGGCGCCCGCAAAATCATGGTCGATATTGATCCTGCCGAGATCCAAAAGCTGAAAATGAAAATAGATGTCCCGGTGTATGCCGATAGCCGGGGACTTCATCCGTGAATTCCGCAGACAAGCCCGTAAGGTCACACGTAAAGAATATTCCGAATGGTTGACCACCTGCAAGGCGTTGGCAGAAGAAATATCCCGTTGTTTTACCTGAATATTGGAAGCAGAAAAAATTTGTTAACGATTATGTCCTGATCGATGTGCTCTCCGATAAACTGAAGAAAAACGATCTGCTGATCCCCGGCAGCTCCGGCGCGTGCAGCGAGCGCACCATGCAGGCGATACGGGTCAAAGCCGGCCTGCGCATCTTCAACAGCCAGGGGCTTGGCTCCATGGGATTCGGTATTCCCGCAGCCATCGGCGGATGCCTGGCGAGCGGCAAGAAGCGCACCGTCTGCATTGAAGGCGACGGCGGGTTCATCATGAACATTCAGGAGCTGGAAACAGTCAAGAGACTTAACCTGCCCATCAAGTTCTTTGTTCTGAACAACGACGGTTATGTTTCCATCCAGACAACCCAGAAGAATTACTTTGCACGGGCATTCGTAGGAAGCTCCACCGCAAGCGGCCTGACACTGCCCGACATAAAATGGGTGGCCAAATCCTTCGGCATCGCTACCGCCAACTGAAGAATCACATGGGATCAGGGAAAAGATTCAGAGAATACTGGCAAATGGAGGGGCCTGTGGTCTGCGAAGTCATGGTCTCTCCGGATCAGGTCACCGCACCCCGAGTTTCTTCCCGTCAACGAAAAGACGGTTCAATGGAATCGCTTCCCATGGAAGACCTCTGGCCGTTTCTAAATCGGGAAGAATTCGAATTGAATATGTTGAAAGACATCGGTTGAATCACAAGGCTAGACTTGTGTTCAGACTGGACTCCAGCTCCATAAGATTCAAGAATGAAGCGCTCTATGTGAGGTGGTCATAAATGAAATGTAAAATATGCGGGAATCAACTAATCACATTAATCCAATATGAAAACATGGCCAGTGGAGCACAAATATTCCCCACGGAAGATACGCTGTCTTCGGATAAGGCCATTTCTTTGCCGATCAGTGAATGTACGGGATGCGGTTTGGTACAAATCCCGGCTAAACCGGTAAACTACTATAAAAAAGCGATCCGATCAGCAGCGTGGACCCGGGGTGAATGGAGAAAAAAACAGATATCGGAATTTATAAAAGAATTTGATTTGAAGGGTAAAAAAATTACTACGATTATGGAGGATCCAAAACCTTCAACCTATGATGCTTTTTTAATGTTTAACTATCTGGAACATTTTCCGAATCCAAAAAAAACGCTATCTAAAATCCATGCAAATTTGAGTTCACCGGGAGTGGGAATTGTAGAAGTTCCTAACTTTGAGATGATTGTAAAAGAAAGGATCTTCTCTGAGTTAGTGATCGATCATTTATTTTATTTTACCAAATCGACGTTGACACTCACATTACTTTCCAGCGGATTTGATGTGTTAAAAACCGATGAATTACTGGATGGCTATATCCTGTCGGCTACCGTGTGTAAAAGGCAGCCCTTAAATTTTGTAGAGTCATTCAAAGAGGAACAGAACAAGCTGCAAAAGGATTTACATAATTATATTTCCAACTATTCATCCATAGCCATATGGGGTGCGGGACATCAAACGCTTTTCCTGCTGTCTTTAATAAAAGATCTCAGTAAAATTTCATATATCGTTGATTCCTCCACAAAAAAACAAGGCAGATACACTCCGGTAACTCATATTCCGATTGTGTCCCCCAGCATTCTACGCTCCAAGCCCGTGGAAGCGATTCTTGTCTTAGTGGGCGGTTTTTATTACGAAATTCCAGACCAGATTCAATCCTTACATTTAGATTACTCCCCCTCATTGGCTGTCATTAAAAAAACGGAATTGGAGATGCTATGAGAACGCAACAAGAAGCCATAAAGAGAGAAAAGCTAAAACATGAAAAGCCTGAAGCGTATGCAAAGGTCATTCAATTCAAAGAAAAAATCGAAAGAGGAGAAAGTATAACCATTCTTCAATTTCAATTCGATTATCGGTGTAATTTCAAGTGTTCTCATTGTTCTGTCTCCAACAGAACCAATCCAAACCGAAAAGAATTGCACGTTGAAGATGTGGCCCATATTGCAAAACAAGCAGACGAATTGGGTTTAGCCCGGTGGGTATTCACGGGTGGCGAGCCTTTGATGTCTCCAAAATTAGCTCCATTCTTAAAAGCCCTAGATCCCGCAAAATGGTATATCAATTGTGATACCAATGGATGGTTATTGGATCAGGATCGTGCCATTAAGCTGAAAATGTCAGGAGTGGATAGAATCCAGTTAAGCATCGATGGCCTGGATGCTTCTCAGCATGATGAATTTAGAAAAAAAAGGGGTCTCATGCCAGATGCATGAAAGCGGTGGATGCAACCTTGCAAGCTGGAATGGACGTATTCATACAGACCGTTGTTACGAAACAACGATTGCATTCGTCAGAATTTAAACAGTTTTTAGACTACTTTACAAAAAGAGATATTGATGTGTTTGTGACTTTTGCCAAACCGGTGGGGAGTTTTGAGGGACACTTTGAGGGCATGATTGATCAGAATGATTTGGATTATTTTAGAGACATGGAAAATCTTTATCGTGTCTTCAGCCATTTAACACCCGCTTTTGGAATGGACTTGGGTTGCCCGGCTGTTAAAGGGATTACTACAATAACGGCATATGGGGATGTCCTTGGATGTCAATACACTCCCATTTCCATCGGGAATCTATTTACGGAACCGCTCAAAGATATTCTGGAACGGGGAGCAACGATCAAACAGTATGGAGAATATTCACCCATATGTCCACCCGTGATGGATCGAACTTTTATTGAACGAACGTATGGAAAACAATTTCCTATTCCATGGAACGAATTCTTCAGACAAGAGGAGTTTATCAAATGAACCTCGTTGCGTTGGGCACGCTCTACGGACGTCTTCACATCCTTCATGGGGTTCCAGGCGACTTGTGCCCTGAACGCCGCTGCACGCTGCGAGAAACTCGGTGCTCTTTCACTATGAGAAGTTCTGAAGTAAAAATACGAAATAATAGAAGCGTATTCATTTTGGTTTAATTTATGTCTGATATTATCAATGAAGACCTGGATATCATTTGCCGCAGCGGATTGGATTGGAATAGATTTAAAAATTGTACGGTCTTGATTTCCGGTGCCTATGGAATGTTGCCATCCTATATGCTATTCACGCTACTGCATCTGAATGAAATGTATCGTGGTTTGAATATAAACGTCATTGCGCTTTGCCGGAATTACGATAAGGCAAAAATAAAATTCGGCGCTTCAATGGATAATCCATTCCTTACTGTCATGTGTCATGATGTTAACAATGAAATCAAGATCGCAGGTCCGATCGATTACATTATACATGCAGCCAGCTATGCCAGCTCGGCCTTTTACGGGGTTGATCCGATTGGAGTCATTTCTCCCAACGTTTTCGGAAATAGAAATCTACTCGAACTGGGCCGAGAAAAAAATGTTAAAGGTTTTCTATTTTTCAGCAGCGGAGAAGTATGCGGCGCAATTGATAAAGACTCCATAACCGAGCAGGATGCCGGCTATTTAGATCCGACCGATGTAAGGAATTGCTATGGTGAAAGCAAGCGCATGGGAGAAAACATGTGCAAATGCTGGTATCATCAATATCAAGTGCCCACATATATCGTCAGGCCGGATCACACGTATGGCCCGACCATGGATTTAGAAAATGATCACCGCGTTTTCGCTGAATTTGTATCCGATGCAGTAAACAATAAAAATATTGTAATCAAAAGCGATGGTCAGCCCGTAAGGACATTTTGTTATATTAGTGATGCCACGGATGGTTTCTTTAGAGTCCTGTTAAATGGTGCACCGGGTGAAAGTTATCATGTCAGCAATAATGAAGGACGGATATCGATTGCAGATCTTGCAAATCTGATCGTCTCTTTATTCCCGGAGAAAAGCTTAAGCGTGATTTATGACAAACGAAAAGACAGTGAGCATTATCTAGAAAACAAGCATGCCATAAGACCCATGTTGTCAACCGCTAAAATTGAAAAACTGGGATACAAATGCCTTTTTAATTTACGAGATGGTTTTCATCGTACGATAAGCCATTTTATGAAGGAGAATAAAGCCTCCTGTTAAAGGAAATGTAAGCCGCCATTCTGCCGATCGAAGATTTGGTCGTTCCTGAGAGTATCGTGCTTACCGACAACCTTTCAAAAACAGAGCGTCCATACCAACTACACGATTAGCAGCCTGATGTAATTGATGGATCAATGATTATTTTATCAAAACGTATCCAGAGGCACTAAATGACATCAAATCGTTTTGAGCTCACAATTTACGTACCTACGTTTAACAGACATGAAAAGTTAAAAAACTGTCTTGATATTATTTCAAGAGAAATCAGGGGATTAGAAGATAACGTACGGGTCTTTGTATCCAATAATGGATCGTCTGATGGCACACGAGCCTATTTAGAGTCATTGGATTATACGTGGCTGCATATCAGGCATAACGAAGAAAACGTTGGATCTACTCAGAATATTATTTCCTGTTTTAATTTACCGATCGAAACGGAATTTGTCTGGCCTGTAGGTGACGATGATTATTTAATGCCTAATTCCTTATCCGGGATACTTTCCATCATCCATCAATATCCCGCGGCGGATTATATTTTTTGCAATACAACGGCGTTCCCCCATCAGCAATCTACAGAAATTCTGAAAAAATATTTGTCAACAGGATCCATTGAAGGGGGGATCCCGAAAAGCCGTAAATATACCGGAACCACTCTTGTAGATTTTGAACAGCTCATTGACCCGGATATTGCCGATACGCTGTTAGGCGAGTTAATGGTCCATTGTTTCAGACAATCAAGTATACAATTTGATATCAAGGAGTTATTGGGCCTCAATCCTGATACTGCCGATTGGGATAACCTGGATTTTGAATCTGCAGGAAGATTGACACATCCGCATACTTTGCCCTTTTTAAGCTGCTTTACTGCAAAGACAAAAGCAGTGTATTGCGACGTCCCCAGAACATTTAATTTTTGGGGTTCTGCCGGATGGTTGGTCAATTACGATCATATTTTCCCGATCGGATTATTATTTCTCATATCGCAATATAAAGAACGTGGGTTTATTTCTGACGATAAACTGATAATATTATTGAATTATTATTATTCGATCATGCGAGGTGCCCTCACTCGACAAATTAATGGGCAAAGCACTGCGCGCCCGTTTAATACAAAAATCAAGGCGATCATGTACGAATTTCTTTTTCAGTACATGAACAAGCAGTCCATGTCACCTCCGAAGGAGTCCGATAAGCCACTCAAGCCATTGATGGAGGCGACCCCTAAGGCGATCAATAGTGACTCAAACACCGGGATACCCAACCCCGATGTTCCCCTCACCTCCATCATTATCCTTACCCACAAACAGCTTGAACTCACCAAGCTCTGCCTGGAAAGCATCGAGGCCCATACGCCTGAATCGCACGAGATCATCATCGTGGACAATGCGTCAACCGATGGCACCGTGGACTATCTGCGCTCGTACGAGTCGGCGCACTCCAACGTGCATGTGATTGCCAATAAAGAGAACCTGGGCTTTGCCGGCGGTAACAATCAGGGATTGGCTCTGTCCAAGGGCGAATATGTCTTGCTGCTCAATAATGATACCGTGGTAACCGACGGGTGGCTTTCTCGCATGTTGGCTACATTTACGAATCACCCCGAAGCGGGCCTTGTGGGACCCATGTCAAACTACGTGTCCGGACCACAGTTGATCAGCGATGTTCCATACAAAACCATGGAACAAATGCATCAATTCGCAAAACAAATCGCTGAAAAGCATAGCGGGCAGACTGCCGAGTCTTTCCGTCTCGTTGGTTTTTGCCTTATGGCCCGTCGTGCTGTCGTCGATCGAATAGGGGGTCTCGACGAACGATTCGGCAGCGGCAATTTTGAAGATGATGATTTTTGCGTTCGCGCCGCCATTGCCGGCTTCAAAAGCCTGATTGCGAAGGATGTTTTCATTCATCATGTCGGCGGTCAAACCTTTCAGGCATTGAACATCGATTACAAGCGGAGCTTGGAAAGAAACTGGGAACTCTTTAGATCGAAATGGAATATTCCTGCGGCCGTACCGTACGGTTCCGGCTATACGCTCTCATTGGCAGCGGGCGACCCGTCCAAGTATTACATCCCGTTATCTTCTGGACCCCTATCCTCCGGCATCCCGGCCGATCTGATTGCGGGCGGAAACAATGCTTCGCCTCACCGCCCGGAGGCTGCAGAGGCCGTCAATGCCCAAGAGCCCTCCGGACAGAGGGAAAGTCAAAACAGCGGGAACCCAGGGCTATTCTCTGCGGAACCTGCAAGCATAATTCCTCCTCTGACTACGTCTGAATTCGAAAAGGGATTGATCTCGATCATTATCCCGGTCCATTCAGGCGATCTGCACGCATGCGTTTCGTCAGTAAGAAAACATACAAAAGAAGCGCATGAAGTGATCTTTATTGATCGCGGCGCTGCTCCCGGTGTGAAGAAATGGCTTACAAAAGCAGTTAAAGACAATCATCATTTTCAGCTCCTGCAATCCGACAGGGAAGCCAATCTTGTCCGATCGCTCAATGCGGGGATCAATCAATCAAAGGGCGAATACATCGTGCTTTTGTTTGATGATGTGCTTGTTGACGAAGGATGGCTCCCTGATATGCTGGGGTTCCTGCATAGCAGTGAGAATACAGGTATCGTCGGGCCGATGTCCGATACCGCCTCCGGGATGCAAAGAGCGGAAGGTTTCAATTCTACGTCAAAGGAAGAACGGAACTCGTTCCGCGAGAGGAACAGGCATAGAAGAATTCATGTAAGATACCTGGAAGGTTTTTGCCTGCTCTTCCGGCGCAGCTTGCTCTCCAGCATTGATCTCCTGGATGAGGCCTTTGGCGCGGACAAGCATGTATTTGACGATTTTTGCGTGAGGTCAGTGCTGGAAGGGTACCGTAACACCATTGCCGGGAACGTATTCGTGCATAACCGGGGTGGCATCCATGGGCTGATGTCCCGGGACAGGACCTTCTTCGACGAAAAATGGCGGGGGCTGGAAGCTTCAAGCTCTCTGGCCGAAAAGGTATTGACCGTAAATGCAATGGAGAAGGCCCGTTCCTTATTCAATAAAGGATCGATTGACGATGCCGTGAAAACCCTGATCGGGCGGATTGGATTCTCTCCGCATGAAAATAAGTTATACTACCTTCTTGCAGAAATGCTCATTGAAGAAAAGAAATTTCAGGATGCCCTTGGCGCCCTGAAAGGGATGGCGGTCGTTGAAGGGGATGCGGAATATCATGAGGCGCTGGGATACGGTCATGAAGGATTGGGCATATACCGCGAAGCGGAAGAACATGCCGATAAGGCATTGGCCGTTAACGGCCGGTCGGCGCCGGCTCTCAACCTGAAGGGTATCCTGGCCTACAGGAAAGGCGATACGGAGAATGCCAAGGAGCTATTCCTGCAGGCCCTGGAAGCGGATCCCGGTTATGGCGAGCCCTACACGAATCTCGGCATGCTGAAATGGCTGGCCGGAGATAAAGAAGGGGCTCTCGATCTTTTCGAAAAAGGTTTTATTCTTTCGCCGGACAAGGCTGATATCATTACATCTTATTATGATGCGGTCCATGCCCTGGATTTGTATGGCCGGGCAGAAACTATTTTCAGTGAAGCGAGAAACGCTTATCCTGAAAATATGCGCATTCTTTTCCTGCTGACGGACATTCTCATAAAACAGGATAAACATCACGAGGCGATGAAACTCGTCGAACGGGCCATGGTTCACCTGGGAATGGATGAGGGGATTCTTGCTGCCGCACTGGAAATCAGAAAGAAGATAGGACCGAAGATCATAAAAGAAGTTAAAATTACAAAGTCAAAAGCAGCTCCCTCTCTCTCTGTCTGCATGATCGTGAAGAATGAGGAAAAGCATTTGGCCTATTGTTTAAACAGCCTGACCCCGGTTGCCGATGAAATGATTGTTGTGGACACGGGCTCCACGGACAAAACGAAAGTAATTGCCGAGGCTTTTGGGGCGCGGATCTTTGATTTCGAGTGGATCAATGATTTTTCGGCGGCAAGAAACTACTCCCTGTCCCAGGCTCAGGGCGATTGGATACTGGTGATGGATGCCGATGAGGTGATCTCCGGCCAGGATTACGTGAAACTAAAAAAACTGCTCCGCAAAAAGAAAGAGATTGCCTACACTCTTGTCACCCGGAATTACGTGCACAGGACGGCAGGCGACGGCTGGGTGTGCAACGACAACAGCTATATCTATGAACAGGCCGGCCGGGGATGGTTCCCCAGCGTCAAGGTGCGCCTTTTTCCCAACAATGAAAAAATCAGGTTTGAGCAACCCATTCATGAACTTGTGGAATATTCTCTGCAAAAGATCGGCATGGGCGCAAAAGAGTCCGGCGTCCCTGTCCACCACTATGGCGAGCTTGATGCAACGAAGGCCACTGCCAAGGACGAACAATATTACGAGCTCGGGTTGAAAAAGATGAAGGAAAGCGGCGGCGATTTCAAGTCGGTCTGGGAGCTTGCCGTTCAGGCCGGGGAACTGGGCAAACTTGAAGAGTCGATAGAGTTGTGGCACAAAGTCATCGGATTCAAGCATCGCGAGGCAGCGGCATATTTCAACCTCGCCAACCATTATCTCAACTTAGGGAGATATGAAGAGTCCCATGAATGTTCCCGAAAAGCGTACGCGCTTGATCCGCGGGATCAAAGTTCTGTTTTGAGTTTCGCCACGGCGGAATTTCTGGCTGGAGATCTCAATAAGGCCATATCGGCTCTGGAAGGTTATTTGCAGGGCAGTGATGCCCAGACATCTCATGCGGCGTTGCTGGCTGTTTCCTATTTGCTGACCGGAAAAACCGACGAGGGACTGAATCTCATTCGCCGGGGTGTAAAGAAAGGGTATAATATGGTTCACTATCTGCAGCAGCAGTCTCAATCATTACTAACGGCCGGAAATCGGACTAGAGCGATCTCCCTGCTGACCACAGCCATCGATAGTAAATATTACACTCCACAGATGCAGGCGCTTCTTGATGAGTGCCGGGCGGATGCGTGATCGCAAGGGGATCCCGTTGCCCATTTCCTTATTCTTTCATCCCGGGCTTGAATGAGCCTGCCCCGTACTTGGCGTGATGCCGGGGAATCCAAGGAATTTTCGCTGATACCGGATTCCGGCTTTCGCCGGAATAATCAATGTGCCTGATTGATTCGGTTTTTCGAAAGTCTTTATTTGTTGACCCTCTTTACGCTTATCTTCGAAGACCTGCCGCAATATTCAGATTGATATTGATGATGACCTTGAGCTTTTCCGGATCCGGTGAGGCCATCACCTCAAAGATGCGCTTGTCAATAAACACACTCAGGCTGAGGATATCCTCTCGAAGTTTCCTGGGAAGGGGGTTGTCTTCTTTCAGGAGTTCTCCCTGGAAGATGCTCCATATCTGCTGATTGTATCTGAGCGCCTCATCCAATAGTTCATCGCGGTCGGGTGCGTCCCAGTTATTCTGCACTTCGGCCAGTTTCTGTGCCGCCCTGGTGAGGACCAACGCCTCGATCTCACTATCGGATGAAGTGATCTTCTGAACGGTTCTATAGGCTGCCAGTTGCTGCGCTGCGGACATGGTTCATGACCCCCTGTTCGTATTCGATCAAATGATTGGTCAGTTTCAGCGCCTGATAGTATCGGTCGTGCAGGATATGCTCGCTGATCTGATCGATCAGGCCGACGGTGCTCGGCGCTGCGTTCGTTACATCCTTGACCAGTATCCAGTATGTGGCCCGGTGTTCTTCGATATTTTTTTCATCCACATACATGAGCTGGATCGCGAAATAAATCCTCCGGCAGGGCGAGTTCGCGTTCATTCAGCCCCATGATATCTTTTTCCCGGAGGATGGGCACGCTGTTCTCGATGACGAAATCACTGCGCGCGCCTCCATTCTGGAGTACCGCTCCGCCGATGATGATCCGCTCATCCGGTTTCAGGCTTATTTTGAGCGCCATGGAATCTCTCCGAAAAATATTCTGAGGGGAGGAGAAATTCCTCCCCTCAGAATTGCCCTGTTTAAGCAAACAATCTCAGAACGGACTGAGCTGCCTGGGCGGACAGACTCAGGGCGGTCGTGCCAAGGGTCTGGCGGGTTTGCAGCATCAGCATGTTCGCGCCTTCTTCGTTCATGTCGGCGAGAGTCAGCTTGTCCGAGCCTTCCGTCAAGGTATTCACCATACCTTTAACCCAATCCTGACGGGTGTTGATAATGCTCGAGCCCGGAAGAGAGAGTCGAGGACTGCGTCTTCAGTGTGGCCGTCGCGGCTGCTCAGACCGGCAATATCCACATCGACATTGGCGTTGGTTGCCCAGCTGAGAGTGGCGGTTTTCGTCCCATCCGCCTTGGCCAGCAGCGCCGCGGCGGAGGCGTCAAAGCCGTTCAGTGTAATTTTGTCACCGGCCGTAGCGCCGAATTCAACGTCCAGAGTATTGCCCGCAGCCAGGAAGTTGATGCCTTTATAGCCGGAGTCCGTGGCTACGAGATCAAGCTGATTCATGATGTCGTTAAACTGCGTGGCGTAAGAGAGTCGGTCCGCACTTGCAATGGTAACATCCGCGTTAGTCATTGAAGTTGCCGTCGTCGTAACGCTGGCTGCGGTCAGCGTAGCGGCGCCCGTAGCCGCGGTAAGGGTGACCTGCGCCCCACTGACAGCTGCCGTTATGGTGGTTACTGCAGCAGTAATTGCAGCTGCAAGATTCGTGGCATCTTGCCCGTTGGTACCTGCGATAGAGAACTGGTTCGAACCAACGGCAGTCACGGTGGAGGTAGATACCGCAGTGCCACTACCAGTCTCAGAAACCGTAATGGCCGATGTCGCCCAGTTCAGATTGACTGTGGCGACGGCGGACGTGGCACCGGCGGCGACAGCCCCTGCTCCGCCGATTTTTGCCAGGAAATTGGACGCACTATCACTCATGTTAGTGGTGACCACGAACGAGGATGCCGAATCGGCACTCGATGCCGTATAGGTGGTGCTGCCGATCGTGATCGTATCTCCAAAGGTAATGGAGGTGAAATTAAGGGATTTCTGCGTCCAGTTGTCCGACGCCACGGCAGTCAGCGTCTGCCCGCCTATGCTGATGGTCTGTCCGGCGGTGACACTGGCCAGATCCACGGTAACACTTGAAATAACATTTGCGGAGCCCGCTTTTGCCGTGGAAGCAACGGCCTTGGCCTGCGCGAGCAGACCTTCAATCGCCGAGATACCGGTATTGGCGGCCTTGATGGTCTGCACCGCTTCACTCATGCCGTCCTTGTATGCCGAGAGGTCGTTGGCACGGCTGTTCAGGGCCTTTGCCGTAAAATAGTTAAGAGGATTGTCAAGAGCGGTATTGACTTTTTTGCCCGTCGACAGTCTTTCCTGCGTTCTGTTGAGAAGGTCAACGGTTCCCTGAAGACTGACGAGGTTGGACCTCATTCCTGCGGTCAATGATACGTCATTGATAGCCATGAATTGTTCTCCTTTTTCTAAGGGTTGTTGTCTGGCAATTCTTGCCAGGTTCTTTTGCCTGTTGGCCGGACATTACAAGGCGTTCGACGGGTCTTGTGAATCATTCCTCCTTTTGACCTGATTATCTCTCGCCTCAAGCTAAATATCGGAATTATCCGGCAAATACTTTAGTCGCCGGCGGCCTTTATTTTCAAAAGCAGGCTTGCGGTCATAGGGGAAAAACCATCGAAAATCGATTGTTTGCGTCGTTCCTGCGAAGCTTGTCCCTGCGAAGGCCAAACTCCTGCTTCCGCAGGAAGGAGCTTGTCTCGATCATTGCGTAAAATAAAAAAATTCCTCGCACCAAGGTGCCAGGAATTTAGAAACTCAGGGAAGTGGCTCAGGGGAAGGCCGCTGGAATGACGGGCGGTAACTTATCGCAGAAAATCAAGGATCGAGGTGCTGTTGAGCTTTGCGGCGATGGAGTAGGACGTCTTCAGCGCAATTTCTTTCATGGACAACTTCATCGCAAGGTCCGTGACATTTGCGTCCTGCGTTTCGGAGAGAAGCGAGCTCAGGCTTTCATTGAAAGCCGTTACGTTGTTTTTCACGATTTCGAGATGTGCCGTTTTCGTCCCGCATTCGGCCTGGTTTATGAGAATCTGCTTCTGTGCCTTCTGGAGGTCCAAAACCTGGTCGGAAAGCACCTTCGCCTGGTCAATGATGAACGTCTGTCCCTCATTAAATTGGAGGGTACTGTCGGACGAGCCACCCATGTTTCTGATGTCGATCGTCACGGCCAGCAGGCTCGCCCCGGAGGTATTGTCTACGACTTTCAGTTTTCCGTCGCTCGCGATGGATGCAGTCGCATCGCCGAACGCCGATCCGATCTTGCCGAGAAGATCCCCGACGGTGGTTGTATCGGTAATGGCCAGGGTGTCATCCGAAACAACGTTGCCGCTTGTATCCGTGCCTTCCAGGTGGACGGTGTCCGTGTTCGAATAGCCGGAGTAGCCATCTATGTCCTTGAGCAGCGTGGCTGCGGTGACGGGTGTGCTGCCTGCCGTATTGGCGATCGCATCGCTGGCCAGTGCGGCTCTCAGTGCATGGAGCGTTCTGAAGACGTCGACGCCACCCGCGCCCGCCGCGGTAAAGACCTCCGCGCCGGTGAGGCTGTACTCATCATTCGTCCCGCGATTGATCGGGATGGACAGATTCTCGTCATTGCCCTGATAGTAGCCGGCAGCGGTGGCGTTCACATAAAAGACATCGTTTTCGCCGAAAGGATTCGTCCCTGAGACATCGTCAAATGTGAGGGTCACGCCGTCGCCCAGGCTGATGACGCCGTTGGCCGGCGTGATCAGGTCGGGGGCGGGGGCATTCGTGTTCCATGTTCTGCCGCCATCCGTTGAGAATTTGTACGTCGCTGCGCCCAGGAGGCCGTCGGATGTGATCTTCACCGCATAGGTCTTGTTGGTGCCGCCCGTGTAGGCTCCCGATGAGACAACGGTCCCGGCAAATGTATTGCTCCCGGCCGCCTGGGGCGGATCGATCGTCGCAGCCGACGGGGCGACGGTGAAGGGCGCCACGTCTTCCCGCGTGCCGGAAAACAGGTAGCGGTCTCCCCATTTGGTATTGGCCAGGCTCCGCATGGAATCGATGATGTCCTGGATATTCGCTGCCGCGTTCTCCCGGGTTGCCGCATCGGCCCCCGCGCTTCCCAGCGCGATCCCCATGGCCGTGTTGAGCATATCGTAGGCGCTGGACAGGGTGGTTTCAGTCGCCGAGATCCAGGAACGGCTGATGTCCATATTTTGCTTGTACTGTTCAATGGCGGCTTTGCCCCGCCGGATATCGAGGATCCGGGTAGCCGCAACCGGATCGTCCGAGGCCCGGTTGACCTTTTTCTGGGTGGAAATCGCCTCCGAGATTTCGTTATACTCGGCTTGCGTATGGTTGAGGTTGTTCACCATGGTGTTGAATCTCATGCTATCGGTGATTCTCATGGTCGCCTCCCTAATTCAAAAGACCCATCAGGGTTTCCAGCATGTCATTCGTCGTCATGACGAGCTTGCCCGCCGCGCTGTAGCCCATCTGGTATTTGATCAGGTTGATCATCTCCTCATCGATGGACACGCCGGAAATAGATTCCCTCTGGTTGGTCAGGTTATTCAAGAGTGCGGTCTGATGGTCGTTGTCCGTTTTGGCGCTGGCCACTTGCTGCCCGATCTGCCCGACCATGGTGGAGAGGAAACTGTTCAGGGTCGCCGTGTTGCCGTTCATGCTCATTTCGTCCCGGACGGCGGCGATCCGGCTTGCCATTTCACCATCCTGAGTGACCGACGCGGAAGCGGCGATCCGGTTTGTATCGGCGACGATGACGGAGTTCACGGAGAGGGTGGCGGCTGCTTTGGTCGGGTCTGCGTCAATCGTGAAAAAATCGAGCCCGGTGTTTTTAAAGGCGTCGAAGCCGGTGCGGTGCAGCTCGTTTACGCGGGTCGCGAGGGTACTTGCAACTTCGTTTAGATCACTGATATACGCGGGAATAATGGTGTCCTGCATCTCCATGTAGGCGCCCAGTTTGCCGCTGGTCAGGGAACGGTTGACCGGCATATGGGTCGGATTGTCGGAGTAGACAATGCTCCTGGCATTTACATCCAATTCGACACTGAGGGGATGACTTTCTATACCCTGGACCAGTGGATCACCGTTTGACAGGTAGACATTGATGGAGCCGTCGGCGTTTTCGATCGAAGTGACGTTGACCATGCTGCGCAGTTCCTTCAGCGCCTCGGCCTGTCTGTCCAGCAGGGCGTTCTTTTCTCCCTTGTCTCCCGCAATACCCACAATCTGTCCATTCAGATCGCTGATCTGACTGACTTTATCGTTAATCTGCGACACGATATCGCTAATGTTTTGGCTTATATTCGCACTGACGGAGTCGAGATCACTCTTATAGGAAACGATGGTGCCGCTAAGGTTTTCCGCGGCGGAAAGCAGGGCGCTCCTTTCCACGATTCCGTCCGGGTTGTTGGACAGAGTATCCCAGGCGCTCCAGAACTTGTTCAACTGTTCGTTGAGGCCGCCTCCCTGGCTATCGTCCAGGATAAGCTGGATGTTATTGAGCCCCTGCAACAGGGTGTCGCTGTAGCCGCTATTCTGGCGCTGCTCACCGAGCTGCGATTCGATATAGCGGTCATAGATCCGATCGATCCGGTCGACCGTGACGCTGAGCTGAGTGCCGGCATTTCCCGTGTTACCACCACCGATGGATTGCAGAGCCGGCCGCTGCCGGGTATAGCCAGGCGTACCGATATTGGCCACGTTGGCACCGGTGATGTCGATGGCCATCTGGTTCGCTAAAAGGGTATCCCGTGCTGTGCCTAAAAGGCTGGTAATAGACATATACCGATATCACCCCTCTTGAGATGTCAGTCTATCTTGCAAATTTGCGGCCTTCATCTTTCCGCAACAACCCCCTTCATGATGGATCCGAACCTCGACATGATTCTACCCTCTTTCCGAACAGATCCGTCCGTTGAGGCCGCTGGTTCTCAATCGGCCTGAATCGGCATAGACGGATCCGCTGGAGAGCATGTTGGCAATGAAACTCACAGCGCTCTCGTTGAACCGGATCGAAGATTCGATGAGGAGCCCGTTGCGGCTGTTCATCCCCGCAATTTCTGCCACGAGGGCTCGCAGGACGGACTGGCATTCCACCAGCCGCTTTCGCTGCTCCGGGGAAGCATGGGAAAGAAGGACCGACAGGGAGATCTCTCCTTCATCCAGGCCGAGATGAGAGGCAATCCTGCTGACAGCCTTCATCCGGATCTCCTCAAGAATCCGGGTCTTGAGAATGCAGGTTTCCTTCCGGGCATTGCTTTCGTGAAGGGTCTCCAGGGAGGACTTCAGGAGAACCTCCCCTTCAAGGACGATGGTCTGCGCGAGTTCCCTGTAGATCTCGATCTCCTTTCTGAGAACAGACAGCAGAGAGTCCAGCAGGGGGTTCAGTTCGGCTTTCACATCCGTTTCGTTGATCGTCTGCAGATCGTGGTTCAACATGACACACCTGTCCTACAAAGCGTTGCCGGGCATCGGACAGACCGGTTTTGCAAGAGTCCGGCGGGGGCTTTTCCAGCGCCCCGCCCTTCTTTCATTCAACGCGAACGACAGGTGATGCGGACGGGTAATAATCCCTGGAGATGAAACGGCGGGAAATCAGTCCGAGTCGCTCAAGCTCAAGAGAGAACATCGAGCAGTGACTCTCCCACCATTTTCTCGGCGACCTTGTCCGCATCCACCCGATAGGTGCCCTTCTCGATCTGGTCCTTCAGGGCCTGGACCTTATCTTCCCGGACATCGGGAAGTTTCGAGATGGCGTTCTTCAGGTTCTGTACGTCCTTTGCCGTGGTGGAAAGATTCACTTTTTCCTCGGGTACGAGATTGTTGGCGGAAGCGGCCTTCTCCGATGCGCGGTCCTCGACCTTCTCGGTCTTCTGGTACTGCTGAATCATCTGGAGGGTGGCGTCGTCAACCTTGGAAATCTTCATGTCGTACTCCTTGAGATTGAATCTTAACACACTAATCGGCAAAACCCTAGTCGGCCTTTAGCGTTTTTTTCATGGCAGGGTCGGTTTCGGCCCCGCTGCCCTCGTCCGGCTTCAGGCCCCCCTCGGGACGCTTCAGCTGGTTGTAAAGGACCTTCTGCAGCCCGATACCGCCCTGGCGGGCCAGGTCCTCGGAGAGCTTGTGGTCCATGATCATCGTGTAGGTGTCCTTCCCCGGCATCTTGGTCGTAGTGTGGCTCTCGGGGATCGTCTTCCGCATCGTCTGAAATATGTAATTTATGAATAACGCTTCGAAATCGGCGCATGACTTCCTCAGCTTCCGATCTTTCTCCTGTTCCTCCGTCGAGGCGGCATCGGCCCTGGCCGACATCTTGGCCAGGCTCTGCGTTGCCAGGGGCGGGATATGCCGGATTTCTTCCATTTCCGTTCTCCTACATCACTTTCAGGTCGGCCTGCAGGGACCCTGCGGCCTTGATGGTCTGCAAGATTTGCATGAGGTCCCGGGGGGTAACGCCCATGGCGTTGAGGCCCCGGACCACGTCTTGGATGGTGACCCCCCTGGGCATGACCACGAGGGCTCTCTTTTCCTCGGCAACGTTGATCTGTGTGCTCGGGGTCACGACGGTCTGTCCCCCGGAACCCATGGTGACACCGTGCCCCGCATCAGTGGGCCCTTGCCCGGGTACTCCGCGGGGGGCGAACGGCAGGGGTTGGGAAACGTTGGATTCCTCCCGGATCTGGAAGCTGAGGTTCCCGTGGGCCACGGCGATCGTTGAAATCCTTACATTTTCTCCCATGACGACGGTCCCTGTCTTCTCGTTGAGCACCACGACGGCCGCGGTGTCAATAGAGACGTCGAGGTTCTCGATGGCCGAAAGCAGGCTCACGATGCTCCCCTTGTAGGAATTCTTGACGGTGATCAGGGCGGATCCCGAATCGACGAGCTTCACGTCCACATCGCCGATGCGGGAACTCACCGTCGAGGCCAGCCGGTTGAGTGTCGTGAAATCGGGCTGATAGAGATTCACCGCGAGCTGGCGGGTTTTTTCGAAGTCGTACCGGAGCTCTTTCTCGATGAGGGCCCCGTTGGTGATATAGCCGACGGTCGTGTGGTTCTTCCCGACAGCGCTCCCCGAGGCCGAATTCGCACCGGCCACAAAGCCCCCGATGACCACGGCTCCCTGGGCCACGGCGTAGATCTCGTTGTCGGCGCCCCTGAGCGGCGTCATGAGAAGCGTGCCCCCCAGGAGGCTCTTGGCATCCCCGACGGAGGAGACCATGACGTCGAGCTTGGCGCCTGTCTTCGCAAAAGGCGGCAGCACGGCCGTGATCATCACGGCGGCGATGTTGTTCGACTTGAGGTCCTTGTCGCGCATCGCGAGGCCCTGCCTGGAGAGCATGTTGGACAAGGTCTCCCGGGTGTAACCGTTCTTGATGCTGTCGCCGGTGCTCATGAGGCCCACCACGAGGCCGTAGCCCACGAGCTGGTTGTCCCGGATCCCGCCGATCGAGGAAATGTCCTTGATCCGCGCCGCCCCGGCCGAAACGGGCAGGCACAGGCAGGCGATGAGTACGATCGCGACCCCTGTCAAAATCCCTTTATGCATGCGATTCAGATTCATCTTCAACCCCACCGTCAATTTCTTATATCTATTGCAAAACTCTTGCCTTTTCCTACACCCTAAACACTTCCTATACCCTGTTCCCGGCGCTTCGCGCCTAGAACGGCCACACCCAGTCCACGACCCGGGTCATCCAGCCCGGCCGCATCTTGTCGTCCACCACCCCCTTGCCGGCATAGACGATCCGGGCATCGGAGATGTACTGGGAGTTGATCAGGTTGTCCGACGTGATGTCGTCGGGACGGATCAGGCCGGTGATCACCATGAACTGGTCCTCGGAATTAACCGTCAGCATGCGCCGGCCCTCGATGATGAGGTTGCCGTTGGGGAGCACCCTCACGACGCGGGCGCTGATCTTCCCCTTGAGGATGCCGTCGCGGTTGGTCTTCCCCTCGCCCTTCAGCGAGCTGTCCGAAGCGCCGCCCAGGGAGTATCCGGAAACGTAGCGCTTGTCCGGATCGTATCGGACGAAACCGGTGATCCCCGCCGTGGTCGATGTCTGGCGCTTGGTATCCGTGTTGGCGTTGTTTTCCCCCTCGGCCTTCTCGTCAACGACGATCGTCACGATGTCGCCGATGTTGCGGGCCTTGCGGTCGGTGAAGAGCAGGTTGTTCGACGTCGCGCCCGGCCAGATGGACCCGGGGGAGAGCGTGGCCTTCGCCTCCGGAGGCGAAGGTGGAATGACAATGGGCTCGCGCTTCATGGCGGCGTCGTAGCTCGTCGCCAGACAGCCGGTGAGCAGGAGAAGCAGGGTCAGCGTCAGACAGCGTTTAAAGGTTTTCATGATCGAACCCATCCTTTGTTTTTCAGAAATCGACACGGACCAGGGACTGCGCCATCACGCGTGCGAAGATGATCTTCTTCGACGTAAGGTTCTGGACGCGGACGAGATCCCCCTGGCCTCCATCCTCCTGGCACAGGCCTACGGTCGAAATGACCATGGGACCGTTCTCCAGGACAACGCGAACCACCTCGCCCTTCTTCACGACAGGCACCGAGCGCAGCATCTGCCTCGTGATCTCCGTGCCGGCGTTGAGCCGCATGGCGGCCTTCTTGCCCACGGCCTCACCTGCATCCGTCAGGACTCCCGTTGTGGCCGTGTCCATCCACTTGCTCGTCACCGTCACGTCGCCCGGCCCGAGGATGTGGTCGCGGGGGATGCCGTGGGTGCTGGCAACGACGTCGGTGAGGACCTCGATCCTCACGCGGATCGTCTCTTCGCGGACAAAGGTGTCGCCCTTGCGGAAGCGGACCGCAAAGGAGGTGCGCCCGATGTAGTGCTCACCGGCTCGGCTGCGGACCTGCAGGTTCGCAAGCCCTGCGGGGATGGCCACCTCGGGCATGGGGCCGAGGAACTCGACGCGGATCCGGTCCTTCGGCCAGGTTGCATGGTCCTCGATGTGCTTTTTCACGGCCTCCTTGATCGCCGTCTCGCCGGTTGCGGAGGCCTCGCAGACAGGGGCCAACCCGGCCGTAAGCAGGATGACGATCATGAATGTCGCGAGTGCGCCTGGGACGATGTGCCGTTTCATCGCTTCTTACCTCTTGAGGTTGTTTACCATCTGCAGCATGTTGTCTGCCGTCTGGATGGCCTTGGAGTTGATTTCGTAGGCCCTCTGGCCGACGATCATCTGGACCATTTCATCAACAACGTTGACGTTGGACATCTCCAGGAAGGTCTGGGAAATCGTCCCGAAGCCCTCCGTGTCGGGGTTGCCCGTCACGGGCTCGCCGGAGCCGTCGGTCTTGGCATAGAGGTTTCGGCCCAGGTTGGTGAGGCCCGCCGGGTTGGCGAACTTGGCCAGCTCGAGGCGGCCCGAGGAGAGGGTCGTCCCGGCCTTGTCCTTGGCCGTCCAGGTGCCGCCGGCATCCACGGTGAAGGTGACCGTCCCCGCGGGTACGCTGACCTCGGGGGTGAGCTTGAGGCCCTCGGAGTTCACGAGGAACAAATCCTTGCTGATCTTCCAGCTGCCCGCCCGGGTGTAGAGAGTCTTTCCGTTGCCGTCATCGGTCTGGAAGAAGCCGTCGCCCTCGATGGCCCAGTCGAAACGGTTTCCCGTCTGCTGGTAGTCGCCCTGGGTGAAGATCTTCTGGATCGACGTGAGCTTGGAGCCCAGGCCCACTTCCATGCCCAGGGGCAGGGCGGTCCCGGAGGTGGTCCCCGCGCCGGCCTGCCGGCTGATCTGATACATGAGGTCCTGGAATTCGGCCCGGGATGCCTTGAAACCGGGGGTCTGAACGTTGGCGAGGTTGTTGGCGACGACATCCTGGTTGATCTGCTGGGCCATCATGCCCGTCGCCGCCGTGTATAAAGATCGGATCATTTTCTCCTCCCGTACCCTTTAGCCTTTTACCTTTTGCCTTTAGCCTAAAATATTTTGCCGATGCGGTTCGTCGACATCCGGTCCTGCTCGCTGATCGTCTGCATGACCTTGAGATAAGCCTCGAAGGTGCGCTGGATGTCGATCATCTCGACCATCTCCTTCATGGCCTGGACATTGGACATCTCGAGGTAGCCCGAGCGAACCTCCGGGCTTTCCACCGCGGTCTGCTCGGCCTTGCCGGAAGCCTCGAAAAATCCATTTCCCCGCTTCACAAGCGCGTCCTTCTTCTTGAAGTCGACGATCTTGAGCTTGCCCACCTCGCTGCCGTCGACGCTGACAGCCCCCGCGTTCGAGATCTCGACTTTTCTCCCGGAAATGGTGATCCGGCCTCCCTCGCCCATCACGGCATCGCCGGACTGGGTCACCATCTCGCCGTTCTGATTGAGCGTGAAGCTGCCGTTTCTCGTGTAGCGCTCGCCGTCTTTTGTCTCGATGGCGAAGAACCCCTCGCCCTGGATGGCCACATCGAGCGGGTTGCCGCTCTTCTGCAGCGTCCCCGGGGAGTGGTCGATGAGGACGACGGGATCGTGACTGTAACTGTCCTCGGCCATGGTTTCGGTGCCGGGCTTTCGCACAAAGATGAGCCGCTCGGCCTTGAACCCCGGCGTGTTGGAGTTTGCCATGTTGTGGACCACGTAGTCGTTCTGTGAAAGCTTCTTGACGGCGGCACTGACGGCCGTGTTTACACCGTACATCATATTGCCGGTTCCTTCTCCTTACACGGGTGTTGATCTGTTGTGGAGCAACGGCTGTGCCAGGGGAGCCAGGGAGAAGGGTTCAGGGTACAGGGTTCAGGGTACAGGACGGGAAAAGCTATAACTGCATGATATGATTGATCTTAATATAAGCCGATTTTTTGCTTGGCAAATCCGCAGAATAAGGGATCGGTAGGCTTCCGGGTGACGGGTGGGCAATTTTGGGATGTTCGGGAAAATATTGCCTGCGGGTTTTTTTCTGCGTTGTTCGTCTTTGCCTGTACCCTGGACCCTTTACCCTGGACCCTGCTCTTGCCGGTACTTCTCGTTCGCGGAATAGACAAAGGCGAGGATCTCCGCCACGGCCTTGTACAGTTCAGGCGGGATGTGCTGGTCGATGTCGAGTTGGCTCAGGATCTGGATCAGGGCCTTGTCGCTGCGGACCGGGATGTCGTGCTGCCGGGCAAGCTCGATGATCCGCTCGGCCACATGACCTTTCCCTTTTGCCGTGAGCCTCGGGGCATCGTCCTTGGCGGCATCGTACCGGACCGCCGCCGCCATCCGGGTCTGTTCGTTCTTTTTTTTCTTTTCCGGCATATTCAGCCCGTTAATCCCTGACCTCAATAGAACCCCTGCAGGTTACAGGCTGCAGGTTACAGGCCGTTTTTCTTCACGTAGACACTCAGGCACTTGCACACTCAGACACTTCTTCGCTCAGGCAAAAACGCTCAGCGTCTGCCCATCCCCATACAATTCTTCCCGGAGGCACTCTTCCATCGCCTCCCGGACACCGCTGTCCGCTGAGACGACAAGTTTCGCCACATGGTAGCCCGCCTCGATGAGATGCTTTTCCAGTTCCGGCAGCAGCCCGGAAACAAAGGATGCGACGGGCTCCCTTTCGCAACAAATCCGGACGGTCGCCTCTTTTGCGCGAAAGTGCGCCTGGGCTATCACGTCACCCAGGGCATCCATCTCGAGGGCAAAGACCACCTGGAAAGCCTCTTTTTTATCCCCCTTACCGCGGCGCCATTCTTCATCGCGGATGAAAATATCCGCTTTCCCCAGGAGGCCTGGCAGGATGAGGGGGATCTGGATGAGAAGCTTCCCCTCGGTCTGCTGGAAGTGCACGTTGAGAACCTGTTGGCTCTCAATGGCCCGAACGGTCCTTTCCAGGGCCGGGGCGAGCTCCTGGATCGTCTTCGCGTCGGCGGGTTGGATTTCCGCTGATTGGAGCTTCGCCTGGAATTCCTCGAGAACCTTCATCAAGCCCGCCTTGAGGCCGGCCTGCGAGGGAACCGGGTTGGAACCGGGGCTCTCCAGAGCCTTTCTCAGATCGCCCTCGAGCGAGAGCCCCAGAGACCGGACGGCATCGCGCAGCGAAAAGCCCCTTTCGATCTGCTCCCGGCCCAGCATGGCCGATGAAAGCGCATCGAGGAAAACGGCCAGGTTGTCGCGACCCGCAAGGCGGGAGAAGTCGGCACCCCGCATGCCGCCGACGATCTCGGCAAGCTCAGCGAGGCTCTGCGTGAGCGCGCCGGGGTTGGACCGGAAAACCCGCAGATGCTCTGCGGTGATGCGCTCTTCGGGCGGGGGCGCAACCGACAGCAAAACCCTGGGGTTCAGGCTGTCCACCCGAAGCATCATCGCCTGCCCCGGCCGCAGGGTTGGCTCCGCCTCCGCCGTGAGAAGGTTCTGGCCGATGCGGATGATGAACCTGCCGTCCTCCAGCCTCTCCATCACACGGGCCTCCACCGTCTGCCCGACGGACAGGCCGGTTGAAGGCTGCTGCGCAAGCTTGATTTGCAGGACAGGGTCAACGAGCGGTTTGAAGACAGGCGGGAAATGGACGCCGGAGGGCATCAGCGGCCGTCACTTCTGCGGCGGGCAAGGTCAAGAATGAGGCTGACCTCCCCTTCCGTAAGCCCGAGGCTGTCGGCGATCTCGGCCGGCGTAAACCCCTGATCGGCGAGCCGGATCACCTCGCCGTTCCTCTTGCCGGGGAGGGCCTCTTCCAGGACGGCGCTTGTTTTGTCGAGCCTGTCGATGTGGGAGGATGCCTGCGTCATGAGGCGCTTCAGGCGGTCTTCCTTTTCGTCGATCGACAGGGATACGTCCCGGAGTGCCTTTCGGCTTTCCTCCATCGCCTGCATCAGGCTCGTGGTGGCGTTCTGGGACTCCTGGATGAGCCGCCCCAGTTCAGACATGGCTTTCGGATCGATCGTCGACTTTCGTCTTTTCAATTCCCGATTGACCCGGCTGAGGATGAAAATGACGGCAATACACAGCACGAGGTCGGCCGCGACCTGAATGGCAAAAAAAACCTGGGGATTGATGTCGGTCATGGTTATGAAACGCCGCTTCTCGCCGTGCTGCCGGCAGGGTGTCTTCGGCCAGGATCATCGAGGGTTCGAATAGATCTGCCGCCGATTATGAGAAGTTAGGAAGTCAGGAAGAGCAGAAGATCGGCGAAAAACGAAAGACACGTTGATTTCCGCTCTTCCTCGCTTCCGATCTTCCGATTTTCACACTCAGCAGGGCATCGGATGCTCATTTGCTATTAGATCGTATCGAGGGCATCTGCAGCGGAGGGCCGCTAGGCGCGGATGTTGATCCTGCCCCCCATCCCCTCCTCAAGAGGTGTTTCCTCCGGAGGGTTCTGTCGGGGCTTGTCCTCCGCATTCTGATGATCCCGGGTCATCTTGCGCTTCCGCTCCCGTTCCTCCTCGCGCTGGATCCGGGCCTTCTCGGTCTCATCCGATTCCTTGACCTTCTCCTTGAGGAGCTTCTTCTCCTCGCTTGCATGCAGGGCAATGTAGCGCTGCTGGAGGTCAGACTGCTGCTGTTGCGCCTGCTGGAGTCTCTCCACCGACGTCGTCTGAATCAGGACCTGTTGTACATCGACCGCCCTCAACATAACCGGATCACCTCCTCCGGGACGGTTTACCCTTGGGCAGCAGCAATCGGGGCCTTCAGAAGAGTTCTTCCGGAGTCCCTGCTTATGCAATCGACGGATCAGTCCGTAATCTTTAATCCCGCCGTGCTGTTTATGTTAATGAGCCTGTGATGAATCTTCTTTTTTCCGGACCCTGGACCCTTTACCCTGCACCCTTCTTTATCTTCGCGCCGCCTTCTTACGCATTCCAACGGACTTACAGGGAATTTCGACGGAGAAGATATTGATCCCCGCCTCGTGGCCGATCTCAAAGGTCGCGTCGTACTTGCGAACGAGAGAAATCGCCAGCAGAAGCCTCGAGGCCCTCTCGTCCTTCAATCCCTGTCCCGGACGTCCTTTCAGGATCGCTTCTTTCAGTTCAGCCGGCAGCGGCCTGCCGGTGTCCTGAAACTTGAGGATGACGTGGCCGTTGCGGCGTGTCGTGGAGACGAAGAACTCCTTCACGGGACTCTCCCTCATGGCCTCCATCGCGTAGCGCACCCACGTGGAGATGAACATGGAGTAGTCGGCGGGGGAGCCGCTCACTTCGTGCAAATCCCCGTCGAGATCCATGATCTTCTTCACGTTGTGCTTGAAATCGAGGTAGAAATCGAAAAACCGTATCTCGTTCTCCACGAGTTCCGAGATGTTGACCTGCTGCATGTTGCGGTCGCCGATGGCGTAAAACTTCCCCGAAACGTGTTTGAAGAGGTCGAAGAGCCGGTCCGACTCATGGGTGATGAGTTCGATGTCCTTGAGCAGCTTCGCGTGATCCTCCGAAAGGATGCGTTCCGCCTCCGGGAATGCCTCGCGGGTCTTGCGGATCGCTTCCTCGAGACGCCGCTGGAGAAGCCGTGTGCGGCCGATGATCCCGTTGAGGGGATTGGCGAAGTTGTGCAGGATCCCCGGGATGAGCTCCTCGATGAACGTGCCTTCGAACTCCCGCTCCAGGAACCGGTAAACATCGGCTTCCCGCGTTTCCTTCACTTCCTTGGGCTTGATCATATACTCCTTCTCCGCTTTCTACCGGGCGCCTTCGAAACTCCCTGAAGACCCGTATTCTTCTCTTACCTTCTTACCTTCTTACCCTCTTCTCCTACCGCCGGTTGTCGATGATCATATTCTGATTCTGAAGCATTTTCCATGCCTGCTCAACCTTTTCCTGTTCCGATCCGCCTTGCGTGGGGGCGGTGGGGGCGCCGGTGGAATAGATGACTGACGTGTTTCCTTCGGCATCCTTGACCTCCCTTACCCCGATCTGGTCAGAAGGGTTTCGCTCCTTCGCGGCCCGTTCCTGCTCGATCATGGTCCGTATGGTCTCATCGCTCACTCCTGCCTTCTTGAGCTTGATGACCTCATCGGTCGTGAGGGCATGGGCCCAGCTGGCATGAAGTGCAATGATCATAATGGCGAATGCAATTTTTACCAGTATTTTCATTTTCTTGCCCCCTGTACCCTTGACCCTTAACCCTGTACCCTGTTTTTTATATCAGCACATACCGGGTGATGTAAATGTCCTTCAGCGCGCCCTCACCCAGGAGATCCCGGAGCTCTTCGCGCATCTGCTTCTTGAACCTCTCGCCGGAACTGGAGACCCGGATCAGTTCAAGGCCTTTCTTCTTGGCCGACATGTAAATGATCTTACGGATCGCCACCTTCCGATCCTCAGTCAAGGTCACCTCCGACTGGAACTCGAGGGTGACGTCGCACTGGAGGAACCGGTATCGGCCCTGGGCGTCTTTGAGGTCGATGCTGAAATCGGCGAAGACGGCCTCGCGGACCACCGGGACCGCGGAGGCGGCCTGGCTCTTCTGCTCAGCGGCGATCCTCGCCGCTTCCTGCTTCTGGGTAAGAACGTAGACGACGGAAGCGCTCACAAGGAGAGCAACCGCGGCCCCGGCAGGCACCAGCACTTTCCAACCCAGAAGGGATTTCCAGTTGAAGGCAACGTCGGGGCGTTTGAACCGACCCAGGGTGTTCCGCAGAAGATTCCGGAACCGGAAAGGCAGCGAACCCCGAACCTCGGGCGCCTGTCCCGGCTCCGTGCCGGATGCGGGGGGCGCGTCCTGCGGGGGGGCCGTCATCGCGTCCTGTTCCAGAAGATCAAGATCAACGCGTCTTGCCATGGTCCTGCCTGCTTATCTCAAGTCCTTCACCCTGCCCCGCAGCCGCAGCACGGCCTGGGAGTGGAGCTGGCAGACCCGCGATTCGGTGAGGCTGAGTACGCAGCCGATTTCCTTCATGTTGAGCTCTTCATAGTAGTAGAGCGACAGCACCAGCTTTTCCTTGTCGGGAAGCGCCTCGATGGCGTCCTTGAGGATCTTCTTCACCTCGCCCCGGGCCAGCATCGACAGGGGAGAGCCCTGGTCCATCTTTTCCAGCACGTCGTAGGTGGCATACTTTTCACAGTAGTCGGGCGGCAGATCCTCGCTCGAGAGAAGGGAAACCCCCGAGGCCTCGTCGAGGAGCTGATAGTAGTCCTCGAGCGGCAGGTCGAGAAACTCGGCCACTTCCATCTCGTCGGGCGGCCGGCCCAGCTGCTTCTGAAGGGCCCGCATCGCCTTCTCGATCCTGGCGTCCTTGTTCCGCGCCGATCGCGGCTGCCAGTCCCTCGCCCGAAGCTCGTCGAGAACCGCCCCGCGGATGCGGAAGCGCGCGTAGGTTTCGAACTGCACGTTACGCGTCTTGTCGAATTTCTCCAGGGCGGAGATCAGGCCGATGATTCCCACGTTGACGAGGTCATCGCGCTCGGCCACGTGATGGGGCACCTTGCAGGCGATCCTGTCGGCAATGCTCTTGACGAGGGGAGCGTATTTCAGAATCAGCTTGTCCCGTTCCTTCTTGTCCACGTCGTCCCTTATCCGCGTCCTTTGTCGACGATCGATTTCCAGAAGAACTTCAGGCTTCCCGACTCGCAGAACTCGGGCTGTAGCCTGCAGAGCTTGCGGGCGATGGACTGCAGGCACTTGCTCGCCCTGGAATCGGGGTAGATCTCCGCCAGGGCCTTCTGCTGCCTCACCGCATCGCTCACCCGGGTGTCGTCGAGGACGTAGCCCAGGTATTCGATGGAAAGGTTGAGGAAGTGGGAGGTGGCATTGCTCACCTTCAGGAATACCTCCCGGGCCTCGCTTGAATTCTTGACCCTGTTGGCGAGAAGCATGAAGCGCTTCTCCCCGTAGTTGCTGTAGAGGATCTTGATGAGCGCATAGGCGTCCGTGATGGACGTGGGCTCCGGGGAAACGACGACGATGATCTCCCGGGCGGCTACGTTGAAGTAGATGACATTGCCGGCGATGCCCGCCGCCGTGTCGATGAGCAGGAAGTCAAACTCCCCGCCAAGCCCCCCCAGCTCATCGAGCAGGGCCAGCTTCTCCCCCTTCGAGAGCTCCGCCATTTCCTGGATTCCCGAGCTGGCCGGGAGGATATGCATGCCGCCGGGCCCTTTGAGGATCACGTCGGCCAGCGCCTTCTCCCCACTCAGGACATGGGAGAGATTGTACTTCGGGACGATCCCCAGGATCACGTCGATGTTGGCCAGGCCCATGTCGGCATCGAGGATGAGGGTTTTTTTATTCATCTGCGAGAGATGCCAGGCCAGGTTGGTGGCGATGTTGGTCTTGCCCACGCCGCCCTTGCCGCTCGTGATGGCAATGACACGGATGGGCCGCTGGGTCAACTGCTCCTCCGCCGCGCTTCCCGGCAGGGGCGTTTTCGATCCGCTTTGTTCTTCCGAGGCTTTTTTCATTCGCCTGAGCATTGAAGCCTGATCCAAGGGAAAATAACCTCCGGTTGATGACGTGTACTCTGCCGCTTTCGGCCTTTCGGCCTCCATCGAGAAGGTAAGAAGGTGAGAGGGTCAGAAGGTTGGATGAGTGGGCGCCACACCGTTCATCATCCTTTTTTTCGGGGCCTTCAACCCTTCATTCCCTGTCGTTTCCAGCTTCTTACCCTCTTAACTTCTTACCTTCTTACCTTCTATTTCTCAATGCAGTGTCCGGGTCATGATGATCTTCGCCAGCCGGCCCGCGTCGATCTTCTCGATGTCCTGGGGAACGTTCTGGCCATTGGTCACATAGGAAACGGGTTTGCGCTCCTGATCGATCACGTTGTAGATCATGCCGAAATGGCGGCTCTCGTCGAGCTTGGTGAAGATGATCGACTGGTAACCGACCGGTTTGAACCGCGCCAGGTTCTCGGCAAGGTTGTCCTGGCTCGACGTCAGGGGCAGCAACAGATTGGTTTCCACGGGGTTCTCGATCTGGAAGAGGTCCCGCAGCTTTTCGATGTAGCCGGGCTCCACGGAGCTCTTGCCGGGCGTGTCCACCAGGATGAGATCCCGGTCCGACAGTTTCGCCAGGGCCCGCCTGAAGGCTGTCTTGTCGGAGACCACCTCGATGGGGATCTCCATGATGCGGGCGTAGGTCTTGAGCTGCTCCACCGCTGCGATGCGGTAGGTATCCGTCGTGATGAGCCCCACCTTCAGCTTCTCCTCGAGGGCCGAGCGCGCGGCGATTTTTGCCAGCGTCGTCGTCTTTCCCGCGCCCGTGGGGCCCACGAAGGCGCAGATCCTTTTGCGCTCCGCGCTCCGGTAAGACAGGCCGATGGAGCGGGCCAGCAGCTTTTCGGCGACCCGGCACAGGCCTTCCTCGTCCTGCAGCTCCCCGGCCGTCAGGTTGCGGTTCAGCGTGCTGACCAGCAGGAAGGCCCTCGAGCGCGACACGCCGATGGAGACCATTTGATGATAGATCTTCAAGAGCGCCCCGGAGAGTTTCTCTTTGCGTTGGAAGCCCATGGTGTCGAAGAAGGTGTCGAGCATCTCCTTCATCTCCAGGAACTCCCCGTAGGGGAAGGGGCGCATGGCCGTCTCGGCGAGCCGCGTCTTGATCTCCTCCACGTCACGGCGCAGCGTGGAAGCCAGGGTCTCATCGTCGCCCCGTGCCGGCGCTGCCTGGGGAGCCCCTGCAGGCAGGGGGAGAGGCTTCTCGCGCCGTCCTTGCGGTCGCTCGTCCAGGGCGGCTGTCACCTCGAAAAGCGGGACCCGCCCGCTTCGGAGTTTTCGCGTTGAGAGCACCACGGCATCCGGCCCGAGCTCGTTCTTGATTTTCAAAAAGGCTTCCTGGGTGCTGGCGGCTTCGAAACGTTTGATCTGCACGGCCTTACTCCACGATCCCCAAAGATTTGATGTTCACATCGTGCGTGATTTCGTTGTGAGAGAGCACGATGATGTTCGGGAAAAATTTCTCCAATACCTTCCGGAAATGAATCCGGGCACCCGGCGAGCACAGCACGATGGGCTGCAGGCCCCGCGAGGTGAAGGTGCCGATGTACTTCTGGACGCTGCGGACGATCTTCTGCACCCAGTTCGGGTCCACCGTGAGGTAGGACTCGAACTCCGTGTGCTGGATGGAGTGGCTGATCTTCTCCTCGATCTCCGGCGAGAGCATCACCACGGTAATGTTGCCCTCGACGTCCCGGTACTGCTTCGTGATGGTCCGGGCCAGGGCCTGGCGCACGTAGCCCGTCAGGATGTCGATGTTCTTCGTGAGCGGCGCGTAATCGGCCAGCGTCTCCAGTACCGTCAGCAGGTCGCGGATGGAGATCCGCTCGCGAAGCAGCCGCTGCAGCACGCGGTGGATCGTCCCCGCGGAGACCACCTTCGGGACCAGTTCCTCGACCACCCTGGGGTAGGTCTTCGCAAGATTGTCGAGAAGCGACTGAACCTCCTGCCGCCCCAGCAGCTCGTCCGAATGGCTCTTGATGAGCTCTGTCAGATGCGTCGTCACCACCGTGGCGGGGTCCACGACGACCACCCCGCGGGCCTGGACGCTTTCCTTTTCCTTCTCCGAGATCCACACGGCAGGCAATCCGAAAGCGGGCTCTTTCGTGTCGATGCCCTTGACCCTGGGGGTCTTGTCCGACGTGAGCGCCAGCCAGTGCCCGGGCATGAGCTCACCTCGGGAGATTTCAACGCCCTTCAGGATGACGGAATACTGGTTCGGCTTGAGCTGGAGGTTGTCCCGGATGTGGATGGCCGGGATGACAAATCCCATCTCCTGGGCCAGCTGACGGCGCAGCGACTTGATGCGCTGGAGCAATTCGCCCCCCTGGGCCATGTCGACGAAGCCGATGAGGCCGTAGCCCACCTCGATCTCCAGCAGGTCGAGCGGCAGCAGCGAGTCCACCGTCTCGATGGCCGAGGGCGGCAGGACTTCCTCTTCCAGGGCCTCCTCGGCGGGCACAGCCGCCTTCATGAGCCTGAAGGCCAGGAAACCCGCCGCTGCGGCGATGACGAAAAAAGAGAACTTGGGCATCCCGGGGATCAGCGCAAAGACGAAGAGGATGGCGGCAGCCGTGCCGATGACCTTCGGCTGCGCGAAGAGCTGATCCGTGATCTCCTGCCCGAGGTTGGACGATGAGGTGGAGCGTGTCACGAGCATACCGGCGGCCGTGGAGATGATCAGGGCCGGCACCTGCGTCACGAGTCCGTCACCGATGGTGAGCAGCGTGTAGTTGCGGGCCGCATCGGTGATGTCCATGCCCTGCTGCAGCACGCCGACGATGAGGCCGCCGACGATGTTGATGAAGATGATCACGACCCCGGCGACGGCGTCGCCGCGCACGAATTTGCTGGCACCGTCCATGGCGCCGTAGAAATCGGCTTCCCGCTCGATCTCGCCGCGCCGGCGCCGGGCATCGGCCTCGGAGATGAGTCCGGTATTGAGGTCCGCGTCGATGCTCATCTGCTTGCCCGGCATGGCGTCGAGGGTAAACCGGGCCGCCACCTCGGCGATGCGGGTGGCGCCCTTGGTGATGACGACGAAGTTGATCAGGGTGAGCACCGCGAAGACGATGAGCCCCACCACGTAGTTTCCCCCCACGACAAAGGTCCCGAACGCCTTGATGACCTGGCCGGCAGCCCCGGTACCCTCGTTTCCGTGGAGCAGGATGAGCCGCGACGAGGCCACGTTGAGCGAGAGACGGAACAGGGTCACCGTCAGCAGGACGGAGGGAAAGACGGAGAATTCGAGCGGCTTCATGACGAACATGGACATGAGCAGGATCACGATGGAGAGCGTGATGCTCAGCGACAGCAGCAGGTCGATGACCAGCGGCGGCAGGGGGATCACCATGACCATGAGGACGCCGATGACCCCGACGCCCATGAGGATTGCCGGGTTTGCTGCCCAGTGGGGCGGGGCCTGTGCTCTCTGTACCGCTTCAGCCATGAATCATCCTAAATCAGGGGACAGGGTTCAGGGTCCAGGGTACAGGGTCGGGAAAATACCAACCCGCAGCTTGAACTCTTGAATCCTGCCGTTGTTTTTCCGGTCTTGAACACAATCAGACGGCCCGTTCCTTCAAACCGTAGACATAAGCCAGAATCTCGGCGACGGCACGGTAGAGATCCTCCGGGATCGCCTGATCCACATCGATCGTTTTATACAATAGTTGTGCCACGGGTTTGTTCTCGATGACGGGCACCCCGTGGGCCGCGGCGATCTCCCGGATACTTTCCGCCACGAAGCCGGCCCCCTTGGCCACGACGGTGGGCGCGTACATCTTCTCGGGGTCATAACGGATGGCCACGGCCAGGTGCGTCGGGTTGGTGATGACCACATCGGCCTTGGGGACATTGGCCATCATGCGCTTGCGTGCCGCCTCGCGCTGGATACGGCGAATCCGCGACTTGATGATGGGATTGCCCTCGGTCTGCTTGTACTCGTCCTTGACCTCCTGGTGCGACATACGGATCCCCTTCTCGAACTCCCAGCGCTGGTAAAGGTAATCCACGATCGCCAGTACGATGAGGATCCAGCAGGTCGTGATCAGGATCTTGAAGGAGATCCTCCCCGTGTACAGGAGGATCCCCCCGAGGGACTCGTCCATCAGCGGGATCATGTTCTGGAGTTCGTCCTTCAGGGTGAACCAGACAACGACGGTTACGATGGCCATTTTCAGAAGGCTCTTGACCAGTTCCACGAGCGAGCGCAGGGCAAAAAGCCGCTGGAACCCCTTGATGGGGTCGATCTTCTCGAATTTCGGGGCCAGCGTCTCGGTGGAGAAGACGAAGCCGATCTGGAGATAATTGGCCAGGAGACCGGCAATGACCACCGTGAGCAGCAGCGGCGCCATGACCAGGAAGAGCTTCCAGGTCCAGCCCCACATCAGCGCGTTGATGTTGTTGAGACTGACGGCCGTCGTGCCGCTCTCCCGCAACGTCCAGCTCGTGAGGTCCATCAGGCGCTCGATCATCCCGCCGGAGCCGAAATAGAAAAAGATCGTGCAGGCAAGCAGGATCGCCGCCGAGGCCACTTCCGGGCTCTTGGCGACCTGGCCCTTGTTCCGGGCTTCTTCGCGTCGCTTGGGCGACGCCTGTTCATTTCGTTCCTGGTCCTTGTCGATGTCGGCCATGAATACAGGGCTCAGGGTTCAGGGTCTAGGGTTCAGGGTGAATAAAAGGCCTCAAGGGCCTTCAACCATGCCGTTCTGCAACCCGTGCAACATTGTTCCGGCCTTCTGACGCTGACGTCAAAAAACAGGCAAAAAGACCGGAAATATCATGCAAATAGCGTTGATGGACAGGATTGCAGACTTCGTGCCGAAACGGGGGGAGTGGGCGTATCTCGGGCGACTATCTTTTTCCGTTTTTCCGGAACCCTGGACCCTGCACCCTGGACCCTGTCCCCGGCGCCTTTGGCGCCTACATCGCCCTGAGCAAAAGGCTCATTTCGGCGGGGAGATTCGAGAAGATCCCTGACGCAATCTGGAGAAACAGGGGGATGGTGAGTCCGACCCCGATGAGCCCGATGGCGATCTGGAGGGGAATGCCGACGATGAAAACGTTCATCTGGGGGACGGTCCGGGCAATGAGCCCCAGGCCGAGATTGGCAAACAGCAGCGCCACAACGATCGGCGCCGAGATCTTCACGGCGATGACGAACAGGTTCCGGGACAGATCGACAAGGCTCTGCGCCAGTGCCCCCGTCATGTGGAACCCGAGGACCGGCAGCATCGTATAGCTCTCCGAGACGGCCTGGATCAGCATGTGGTGACCGTTGACGCCCAGAAAGAGAAGCCCCGCAAAAAGGTACTGGATCTCGGCGATGACGGAGACCTGGTCGCTCGTGAGGGGGTCGATGACGTTGATGATGGAGAAACCCATCTGGAAGCCTACGAGATCACCGGCCATCCGGATGCCCGCAAAAGCAAGACGAGCGGCAAAACCCAGGGCGATCCCGATGAGGACCTCGCCCCCCATTCTCAGGCCGAGCGTGAAAAGATCATCGGCGCCCGCGGCAGGGTGCCCGACGAAGGGAAGAACGAGAAAGGTGATGATTATTGCCAGCCCCCCCTTGACCCGGACAGGGGTCGTCCGGTCCCCGAGGATGGGGATCATCACCACGATGGTGCTGACCCGGAGCAAAACGAGAAAGAAGAGCTCGATCTGCCCGGCGGAGAAGTTGGGAATGTTCATGTCCCCACTCGATCTGCAGTGGCCCGGTTTCTATGGAGGGCGGTGACATCTTCTCTTCACCTTCTACACCCTACACCCTATACCCTATACCCTGTCAGCCTTACCGTATGTAATTCGGTATGTTCGAAAAAAGGTTGTGCGTGAAGTTCACGAGCATGTCCATCATCCAGGGTGCGGCGAAGAGAAGGGCCAGCATGACGGCGATGATCTTGGGCACAAAGGCAAGCGTCATCTCGTGCACCTGGGTCACAGCCTGAAAGATGCTGATCACGAGGCCCACGACGAGTCCCACGAGCAGCACCGGGGCCGACACGAGAAGGGTCACCTTCATCGTCTCCGCTGCGATGCCCATGATCAGATCGGTTGACATGACTGCCCTTATCCTTTCCGGAGCCTCAATGGAAGCTCTGGACGAGCGATCCGATGATGAGATACCAGCCGTCGACGAGCACGAACAGCAGGAGCTTGAAAGGCAGGCTGATCATGACCGGGGGCAGCATCATCATCCCCATCGACAGCAGGATACTGGCCACGACCATGTCGATGACCAGGAAGGGGATGTAGATGAGAAACCCGATCTGAAAGGCCGTCTTCAGCTCGCTGATCACGAAGGCCGGAATGAGCGCCAAAAGGCCGACATCGGCTTGTTTTTCAGGTTTCTTCCCTCCGGAGATCTTGATGAACAGCTCCATGTCCTTCTCGCGGGTCTGCTTCAGCATGAAGTCCCGGATCGGGTCCGCCGCCTTGTCGAAGGCCTGCTGCGTGGAGATCTGCTCGTTCATGTAAGGCTGGATGGCGTCGCTGTTCACCTTCTGCCAGACGGGCGTCATGATGAAGAAGGTCAGAAATAGCGACAGCCCGACGATGATCTGGTTTGCCGGCATCTGCTGGGTCCCCAGGGCGTGCCTCAGGATCGACAGCACGACAACGATCCGCGTGAAGGAGGTCACCATCATGAGAATCGCCGGGGCGAGCGAAAGCACCGTGAGCAGCAGCAGGAGCTGCATCACCACGGCCACCTTGCCCGGCTCGCCGGATCCGTCGCCGAAGTTCAGGCTGACCGAGGGGATGGGCATGTTCTGCGCCCCCGCCGGCCCTGCCAGGGCAAGCCCGGCGACAGCAGACAACACGAGCGCAAGCAGGATCCTGTAATAAGTCCGGCTCATGGTTCCTTGTTCAGTCGGGAGCCTGCCAGGCTCAGGGTTTTCAGTTTGCGTTTGTACAGGGTGATCTGGTCAAGGAAGGGCTGCGAGGACGAATCATCGGTCCGGGATGACCTCAGGCGCTCGAGGGACTCCTCGTCGGTGATGGTGGTGAGCATGGAGATCTGGCTGGGAGTCACGCCGACGACGATCACGCTGCCCAGCACATCGAGGAGCATAATGCTCGACTTCGGGCCCAGGTAGCGGGAGGACAGGACCCGGATCTTCTGCCCGTCGTCCACGCCCGTGCCCGTCTTTTTCATGAACTTCCGGACGGCCCAGAGAGCGGCGAGCATAACCCCGAGAACGACGGCCAGGGCCGAGATCATCTTCACAAGCGATGCGAGAAAATCGAAGGTACCCATGGGACTCCGTTCCCCCTCTCAGCGAAGCTTAAGGATGCGCTCGGCCGGGGAGATGATATCCGTCAGGCGGACGCCGAATTTCTCGTTGATGACGACGACCTCCCCGCGCGCGATCAGGCGCTGATTCACATAGACGTCCATGGGCTCGCCGGCGATCTTCTGCAGTTCGACGACGGATCCCTGGCCGAGCTGCAGCAGTTCGTTGATCAGGATCCGGCACCGGCCCAGCTCCACGGTGAGCGTCAGCGGGATGTCGAGGATGAAATCGAGATCGAAGACCGCCCGGCCGCCGCCCGTCTTCTGCAGTTCGTTGAAATCGGGATCGCTGACTTCCGTCCGGGGCGGGGCCTGCCTGGATTTCTCCAGCTCGTCCTTGACGTCGTCCCAGCCGATTTCGCCCTCCTGCCCGGACGGGGCGCTCCCGGCCTCCTTGTTGATCTCCTGCATCATGCTGTCTACTTCACTCTGTTCCATAGTACCGAGCCTCTTTTCCCTGAATCGTTCCCGCAATCTGAATCGCGCTGTTGCCCTTGTAGACACCCGGGAAGGCGGTGAGTTTCTGGACGCCCTCCACGAAAATGTCGAGAGGGTCGACACGGTAGCGGTCGAGCATGATGACGTCTCCCTTCTTGAGGTCGACGACCTCCTTGCCGCTCACCTCGGACCGCCCCAACTCCACGATGAGCTCCACCCGCGAGGCCATGAGCCCGTCCTTGAACCGGTTGGCCCACTCGCGGTCCACCTCCAACGCGTCGCTCTGGAAGCCCGCCTGCAGCTTCTCGCGCACGGGCTCCAGCATCGAGTAGGGGATGCAGATGGAGACGATGCCCGAGGAGAATTCCATCTCGATCTCGAAGTGGACGACGACGACGACGTCGGTGAGCGGCACGATGTGGGCGAACTGGGGATTGATCTCGGAGCGCTGATGGCTGATCTTCACCTCGAGAATGGCCTTCCAGGCCTTCTCGAAATCGGTGAGCGCGCTGAGCACAACGCGCTTGATGAGGCGGTTTTCAATGGCGGTAAATTCGCGGCCCTCGATCTTGAAGCTCGACTGTCCCGAGCCGCCGAAGAGAATGTCCACCAGCGAAAAGATCACTTTCGACTCGACGACGAAGATGGCGCTGCCCCGAAGCGGATCCATCCTGAAGATGTGAAGGCTCGTCGGGACGGGTAGGGTTTTCATAAACTCGCCGAACTTCATCATCTCGACGGACAGCGTGCTCACCCCGACAACCCGGCGCAGGAGCGCAGAAAGGCTCAGCCGGAACAGGCGGGAGAATTTCTCCGTCGTCATCTCGAAGGTGGGCATCCTCCCCCGGATGATCCGGTCCTGGCTTGTCAGGTCATAGGCAAGGACATCGCCGGGCTCGCGCTGCTCGGCCCGGTCTGTGTCGATCTCCCCGCCCGAAAGGCCTTTCAAGAGGACGTCTATCTCTTCCTGGGAAAGTATGTTGGTCATAATCGAATCGGTCTATCCCGTCCTATGAAAAATGTTTCCTTAATCTTCCTCTCCCCTCCGAGGGAGAGGATTGAGGTCCTTCGACATCCTTCGATGAACTCAGGACAGGCGCTCAGGATGACTTCTCTGTTCGCCATGGTGAGCCTGTCGAACCATCACCCTCACCCTGACCCTCTCCCCTCAAGGGAGAGGGAAATAAAGGAAAGGGTCACTGACAGGTCTGTTCCGTCTGTTCCGTCCAAATCCCCCTATTTCCCTCTTTTGCAAAGGGTGATGACCGGGGGATTTCTTGCCTTTAGCCTTTAGCCTTTTATTGCACGACAAAGTCCGTAAAATACACCTGGACGACTTTGCCTTTCGTCATCTGATTATTGAGCCGCAGGGCAATCTCTTCCTTGAGACGCTGTTTGCCCTCGAAGTTGTTCACGTCCTTGAGACCCTTTACGGTAAGCACGCTCAGGACCATATCGCGGACCTTGGGCTTCATCACGTCGAGTTCGGCCACGGCGAGAGGGTCCGAGAGCTCGAAATTCATGATCACCTTGAGATACCGGTCGGCATCGGCGTCGGCCAGGTTGATGATGAACACATCGGGGGCCCAGACGGCGCCGATCGGGGGTTTTGCGGGGGCCTGGGCTTCCTTGTTTGCCGACTTGTTCAGGAAGAAATAGCCCCCGGCACCACCGCCGCCCAGCACCAGCAGAACGACGATGCCGATGATGATCCACTTGAGCTTCGAGCCCTTCTTCTTTTCCTTGCCGCCCTCGGCAACCTGTTCTTCCGGTTTGTTCTTTTCGACGTCCTTGGCCATGCTTCCCCCATTTTGCTCTTGCGAGTTCGCTCTTCGGCACGCGCCCCGCGTGCATGCTGCCTGCCGGGCCCCGGAGCATCCGACACCGGGTACCGGCCCCCGCGCCGCCCGACCCGCCACGGAAAGTCCCGGGTGCCGAATCCACGGGCGAAACTCGCGAGCTGCACAGGTGCACATTCGATATGAGCAAATTCCATACCAACCGAAACAGAAGGATTTTCAAGAGATTCCGGCCGACAGAGCCTGCCGGCAGAAGGATGCGGAAGGATGGTGCGCCAACCCGCGGCCAAGCCGGGCGCAATAAGGCATCCGGAGAGGGCGCGGAGTGCCCTGAACGGGTCAACAATTTGACGGTACGCAACAGAGCGCCGGGCTGCCCCCGCCCTGCGGCTTACCGCAAACCAGGGGCAACCCGGCGGATTAAATTACCGCTTGGTGTTCATCAGTGCCGTCATCATGTCATCGGTGGTTGTGATGATCTTGGCGCTAGCCTGGTAGGCCCTCTGGGCCGTGATCATGTTGATGAACTCGGTGCCGATATCGGTGTTCGACATCTCCAGGGAATTGGATTTCACTTCGCCAAGCCCCCCGGATCCGGGAACGTTGATGATCGCTTGTCCCGAGGTGAGGGTCTCACTGAAGAGGTTCTGCCCCATCTTCTTGAGGCCCCAGGGGTTGGCAAAGTCGGCCAGGGCGATCTGGCCCAGCGCGGTCGTCTGGCCGTTGGTAAAGTATCCCGTGATAATGCCGTTGCCCTCGATGGCAAGGCTCTTGAGGACTCCGGAAGGATATCCGTTGCTGTTCAGGGCCTTGACGGCCGATGCGGAGGCGTATCCGGTGATCGTCTGAGCGCGGGCCGACGAGATGTCCCAGGTCAGGCTGTTGGAGGAACCGATGGTGGCCCCGTTGGCGAGTTGGGTCCCGTCAACGGTCACAGAGATATCCACCGGGGTCGATGGCCGTCCGGTTGAGGGTCAATGTCGCCGTATCGCCTGAAGCCCACGCGTTGGCAAGGGAGATCGTGATATCGGCCGTCCCCGAATTGTCGAGATCGATCGTCAGGGAGTCATCGGAGCCCGCAGTGCCATAGCCGAGAATCCTTGCGGTCGGGTACTGGGTGGAGGCAATGCCCCACGTGTCGGCACTAGCCCCGCGGGTCAGGGTGACGGTCCCGCTCTGGTAGATATTTCCCGTGTGGCCCGGGGTGATGGCCACGCCGCTGACCGTCCCGGTCCCGGCGGTGACTTCGGAGCCCGAGGCCGTGGAGTTGTAGACCGACTCAAGGTTGCCGCTCCCGTCGAAGACAAACCCGCTGTAATTCTGCGAGACGACGGCGTTGCCGTCCAGAGTCGCGGCGGCACCCCAGGTCCCGTCACCCTCGGTCTTCGTGTAGGTCACGGCCAGGGTGTGGGCCGCGCCCAGCGTGTCGTAGACCGTCTGGGAAGAGTAGAAGCTGTCGCCCACTACAGCCCTGGCGTCGAGGTTGAGCCCGACGGAGAAGGTCGTCGGTGGTGACCGGAGCCGACTGGGCGCCGCTGGTGTTGACGTCACCCAGCGATGCCGAACCCGGCGCGTAGCCCTGGATACGGTAATTGTTGACGTCGACAAGATACCCATTTCCGTCGATGTGCATGGCCCCGGCCCGCGTGTAATACGAGGAGCCGCCGCTGTCCTGGGCAATGAAAAAGCCGCCTCCGTCGACGGCCAGGTCGAGGCCGCTGGCGGTGGACTCGAGGGAGCCCTGGCTGAACTGGGTGGCCACGTCGGCCACGGTAACGCCCTGGCCGATCTGCATCATGCCCGACGAGCCGCCGGAGAGGCTCTGGCTCAGCACGTTGGCAAAATAGGCCTTCCCCGCTTTGAAGCCCATCGTGTTGGAGTTGGCGATGTTGTTACCGATGACGTCCAGTTGTTTCGAGCTGGCATTCAATCCCGAGATTGCGATCCACAGTGCACTTCCCATCTCTATATCCTCCTGGTTTCCTCAGCCTTTATTTCCATTTTCATTCGTCTTCTACTGCTTCACGGAAACGACGTCGCTCAAAGCGATCTCCTGCCCGCCCACGCTGAGGTAGGTGGCACCGTCATGGAAATTCACGCCGGTCACTGCTCCCTGGGTCATGGTACTGGCATTGACGGACTTGCCGGACTGGCCGAGGGCGCTCACCGCAAAGGTGTAGGTTCCCTTTGCGGAGCCGGGACAGTTCCACGTGACGGAATTCAGCCCCTGCTTCTGGTTCTTGAAGCTGAGGGTGTCCACCAACTGCCCGTTCGGATCATAGACCTGGATCTGCCCGCTGACGGCATCCCCGGCGAGGTTGTAGCCGAGCGTCACGGGGTTCCCGTTTACGCTGACTGCGTCACCCTTGGCCAGGACCTGTTTGCCGATGAGGTTCACGGCCTGCGCGTTGCCCAGCGACTGCTGCTGCTGGGTGAAGGAGGTCAGCTGGGTATTGATGTTCTGGAGCTGCTCCAGGCTGGAGAACTGGGCCAGCTGCGCCGTGAAGGCCGTGCCGTCCATGGGGTTCATCGGGTCCTGGTGCTTGAGCTGGGCGAACGAGCATCTTCAGGAACTCGTCCTTGCCCATGACATTTTTGGTGCTGGCCGTCGTGGTGGTCGTCGTCGCAGCGCCTGCCGCGGACTGTATCGTGCTCGTGTCACTCATGGTTGAACTCCTCCCGGTTTCACTTTCCGTCATGCAAAGATGCTGATTCCGCTATCCCCTGTTCGGAGAGGCCGCGCCGGTGGCCCCTGGGCGGCATGCCCCGATTCCTTTTCGTGTTTTCGTTCTTCTCTCCCGGCAGAATTCTCGCGGTCAAACCCCGCCTCCTGCCAGAAGTTCGAGCCGGCATCGTCGGGCCGGTTCTGGACGAGGACCTCCAGGCGGTCGATCTGGAACCCCTTGTCCTGAAGGGCATTGCGCAGATCGTCCATGCCGGCCTGGAGCATCTGCTTGACCTCCTGGTTGTCGGCCAGCATGACCATCTTCACGCGGTTGTCCTGCACGACGACATCGAGATCCAGCGTACCGAGCCGGGGAGGCTGAAGGGTCATGGTCACCCGGCCGGAGCCTTCCCGAAGGATCTGGGTCGCCCCGTCGAGGACCTGGCTCATCACGGCCTGCGGCCTTGCAGGCGCAGCGCTGTCTATTCCCCTGCCCGGAAGAACGGAAATCGTTCCGGCGCCGGCGGGCACATCGCGAATCTCGGGAATTGTATCGAACGGGGCTCCCTGTTTTTTCGCCTGGCCCGCTGAGGTCAATTTGTCCTGCGTGTTCTCCATCAGGTTTGCAAATTCCTGCTTCACCTTATCCGCCGAAGAAATGGACTGGAATTCCTTTCCCTCACCCTCGGGGACGTCGCGCAGGATAAATGCCTGCTGAGCCTTCCCCGATTTTCCGCTTTTGAGTTTTTGCGGACGCTGAGCGTCGTCACCGCCCGAGAGATTCTTGAGCACCTCCCCTTCCTTTGCCATCATCGACTTGACGGCACCGATCCCTTCGCGGCGGGTCAGAGGCTCGCCGTTGACGAACCCCGTCACCTGGGCCGCCTTTTTCTGCACGGCCAGGTTGCCGTTCTTCTGGATCATCTCCTTCAGCAGGGCCTCCTCGGCAGGGTTCAGGGCTCCCTTTTTCGTCGGATCGGCCGACTGCACGGCTTGCTGGCTATCCCCGTTGAGCTCCTTTTTCGTGCCCGCCTTCATGGCCGCACCTGCCAGTTCCTTCGCGTTCTCCAGCGTCTCTTTGGCCTGCACTTCGACAAAGGGCTGCTTGAGTCGCTGCTTGCCGGCAGCGAGCTGCCCGTTCACCAGCAGGAGCGCTTCCTCGCCTTGCTTGAGACCGGTATGCTTGGTCTTCATGGCAGGCTCTTTCGTCGTTTGCGCCTCTGTGCCGATCTTGAGATCCTGCCTCTTGGACTGGAGGATCTCGGCAAAAGACACGGTAAGCGCTGCTGCCGCGGCGGCTGCGTCTCTGGTTTCGTCCTGGTCGTCGCGTTTCTTGCCGGGGGCAACGTCGCGGCTCTTGGGCGCTTCCGGAAGGGCAACGGGGTCAAGTTGAATCGGCATGACTGGAGAATCCATGTTCACTCCTCAATGGGTTGTGACGAAGACGTTGAGCAACGCCTGTGCCATCAAAAACAGGCACCAGGCATCAGGCATCAGGCATCAGGCAGGAATAGGGGCATACGGCTTGAATTCATTGCGTTTCTTTTTTGCCCCGACACCTGCAGCCGCTGTCTTTCTGCAGCACAAAACCGGGATTGGAGAGAGAAAAATATGGGGGCTCGGGCAATTATTGCCTGCCGCTCGCCGACGGGCCCGATAAAAAATGCCCGTCGGTGGGATTCGGGATTCCGGTATAGGGACTGGAGACAATACAAAAGAGGAAACAAAAGAAATGAAAAGAAAAAGGGGGATCGATCGTCCGATGGACTGACCGTCCCCCATGCAAATCGAATATTTTTCTCTGATCCTGAAGCCTGTTGCCTGCTGCCTGCTGCCTGTAGCCTGCTGCGAAGCAGCTAGTTTGCGGGTTCCGCCTTGTTCGGAGCGGACGTGATCTCCTTGGCGATCTCCGCGGCCCGCTGTGCGCCGATGTGCCCCCAGATCGCTCCCGCCTTCTTGCTCTTCATGTTCATGATGATCCCGGCGGCAAGCTTCTTGTCCATCTTCTCCAGCATGGGGCCTGCCTGGGCGGGCGCCGTGGCCTCAAAGACGGTGGCAAGATCCCTGAGCCGCTTGTCCTCGGCTGATTTCACGGTATCGAGCATGCCCGAGAGCCTGTCCTCGAGGCCCTTGAGGGCGTCGATCTTGGTGACGATCTCGCCTTTGAGTACCTGAAGCTTCTTCTCCTCCTCCTTGATCGCGCTCTCGCGGCTCTCGAGCTGCTTCTCCTTTGCGGCAAGCGAGGCGAGCAGCTTGCGCTCCTTCGCCAATGCGTCATCGCCCGCCTCGCGCGCAGGCGCCGCCTCCGGAGCCTTCTGGGACACGTTTGCGATGGCGTGGCTGGGATCGAAGACGGAGGCATCGGGCATCATCTTCTGCAGGACTCCGCCTGCCGCCGCGATCTTGATGACGATCAGCAGGACAACCAGGATTTCACAGATTAAGATCAGTCTTTTCATCGCCGGACCTCTTCAGAAACCGGATAATTCCCTGTTCGTTCAGTTCCACGGACTCCCTGTGGTTCCACTCTTTCCAGTACTGTGCGAGCTTCTTCTGTCTGAGGATCTCCATGATCTTGCGCCTCTTCACGGCCTCCAGGAGTTCCTCCCTCTTCACCTCGAGGGCCTTTTCCCCGTCCGAGACCAGGACCACCTGGGCCACCTCACGCTCCCGGAGGCTCTTGATATAGCCGAACGTGAGGGCAATCTCGGCGGCATTGAGGTTTCCGGCCTGCCGGCGCATCAATTCCGCCAGCACGCCCGCCTTCTCGCCGCGGATCGACCGGAGGTGCTCCTTCTCCCGCTCGAGACCCCGCATCTGCTCGGAAAATTCCTGCATGACCTGCTCTTCTGCAAGCTTGCGGACATTCAGGATCTGTTCAAAGCGGAACCGGAACATTTTCTTTCAACCTCATGCCGAAGGGTAAAAACGGGAAAATTCCCCTTCCACTCCGCTCTTCTGCTCTTCCGCTCTTCCTCACTTCATGAACGAAAGGGCAATCAACGTCATTGCGGCCACAGCCTTTCGGGGTCTCACTGGAAGAGCGCCATCAGCTGCCTGCGACTCTCTTCAAAGCTCACTTTCTCGTTCATGTCCTGCCTCAGATAAGCATTGACCCGGTCGATCATCTTGAGGGCGTGATCGATTTCGGGGTTGCTTCCCGCCACATAGGCGCCGATGTTGATGAGGTCCTCGGCTTTCCGGTAGGTGGCGATGATGTTCATCAGATCATTGGCGCGCTTGCGCTGCTCGCCGTTGACGATGTCGATCATGACGCGGCTCACGCTCTCGAGAACGTCCACGGCCGGATAGTGGTTCTTCGCGGCGATCGAGCGCGACAGCGCAATGTGTCCGTCCAGAATGGATCGCGCCGCATCGGCGATCGGCTCGTTGAAGTCGTCGCCCTCGACCAGCACGGTGTAGAGCCCCGTGATGCTTCCCTTGCCCTCAACGGGTCCCGTTCTCTCCAGCAGCTTCGGCAGGAGACTGAAGACGGATGGGGTATAGCCTTTTGTGGTCGGCGGCTCGCCCACGGACAGACCGACCTCCCGCTGGGCCATGGCAAAGCGGGTGAGCGAATCCACCATGAGCAGGACGTCGCTGCCCTGATCCCGGAAATACTCGGCCACGGAGGTCGCCGCGTAGGCGGCCCGCATCCGGATCAGCGGGTGCCTATCCGAGGTGGCCACGATGACAACGGAGCGCCGGAGGCCCTCGGGGCCCAGGTTTTTCTCGACAAACTCGCGGACCTCGCGTCCGCGCTCGCCGATGAGCCCGATGACGTTCACATCGGCCTTCGTGTAGCGGGCGATCATGCCCATGAGAATGCTTTTCCCCACGCCGGAGCCGGAGAAAATGCCCATCTTCTGGCCCTTGCCGCAGGACAGCAGTCCGTTGAGGACACGGATGCCGAGATCCATGGGCTCCTCGATCCGGCCTCTCTGCAGGGGGTTGATCGGCTCGGCGTAGAGCGTGTATTCATCCTCGAGATCGATAGGGCCCTTGCCGTCGATCGGGTTGCCGAGGCCGTCGATGACCCGGCCGAGAAGTTTCTTCCCCACGGCAATCGAGGCTTTTCGCCCGAGGGAGACGATCTTGCAGCCCGGCCCCACGCCCTGGAGGTTGTCCAGCGGCATCAGGAGGACCTTCCCCTTGCGGAACCCCACCACCTCGGCACGGAGCGTTTCGCAGGCTCCGCCATTGGCGAAGATGTTGCACATCTCGCCCACGGAACTCGCCGGTCCGTGACCCTCGACCATAAGGCCGATGATCTCGCTCACCTTCCCGTTCACCTTGATCGGGTTGATCTGGTCGAGAATCCGTTGGTAGCGGTTGAAATCTAATGTCATGCTGGTCTATTCCGGTCTGTTCGGTCTATTCCGTCTGTTCCGTCTTGCCGCGCAGCGGCATTTAAAAGCCTACAGCCTGCAGTTCTACAGCCGACAGAAAGACCTGTTACCTGTTGGCTGTTGGCTGTACCTGCTGCCTGACGACTCCGTCGTCAGGCCTTCTGCGTGCCTTCCTTGAATGCCTTCAGGATCTCCTCGAGCTGCTGCTCGATGGTGGCGTCGATCTCTCCGAAAGCGGTCTCGATGACAGCGCCGCCGGGACCGATGGCCTCGTCGGCCTCGAGCGCAATCGACCGGATCCCTTCGAAACCGGCGATGAGGGCCGGGGTCAGTTTCGACATCCGTTCATGGTCGAGCGGGTTCAGGCGGATCTTGATCCGGTCGCGGTCCAGCACGTTTTTGACGGCCTCGCGCAGCACGCTGAGGATCACATCGCGGTCCGTCGCCACTTCCTGGCGGATCACCTTTCGGGCCACGGCGATCACAAGCTTGAGCACCCTCGCTTCGCCGCGCTCCAGGATGCTGCGGCGGATGTTCTCCACCTCGAGAAGCAGCTTCTTCAGGGCCTCCGCCAGGGCAGCCAGCTCCTCCACCTTCTTCTCGGTTCCCTTGCGATACCCCTCGGCATGGCCCCGCTCATAGGCATGCTTCACGGCGACGCCGATCTTCTTTTCCGACTCGAGAAGGATCTCCTCGATGCGGGAGCGCCGCGGGGCAGCACCCTGGGAAAGATTCTCGCACCCGAAGTCGGCCGGCATGAAACGCGGCTTTTCCGTTGCGGGGCCGTCGACGACCTTGACGTTCCTGGACTTGATGACCCGATTAGATGAAGGCATCGCCATCCTCGCGTGACAGCTGAATCCTGCCTTCCGCCTCGAGCCGCTTGCACACGTCCAGGATGGCCCGCTGGGCCTTCTCCACATCGGAGAGCCGGATGGGCGGCATCATTTCGATGTCTTCCTTCAGCATGTCGGCGCCGCGCTTGGACATGTTCTTGAACACCTTCTCGCGGCCCTCCGCGACGACGACCTTGAGGGCCTTGGAGAGGTCCTCGCTCGAGACCTCCCGCAGGAGTTCCTGGATGCTGCGGTCGTCGAGCTTCAGAATGTCGTCGAAGGTGAACATCAGGCCGCGGATCTCTGCGGCCAGCTCCGGGTCCGAACCGTCGAGCGAGGAAATGATCGCGCTTTCACTCGTGCGGTTCATGCGGTTGAGAATTTCCGCCATGAGCCCCACGCCGCCGATCTCCCTCTCGCTGGCCGCGCCGGAGATGAGTTCGCTTTCGAGGGTCTGGGCCACGTCCTCGATCAGGTCCGTGGGCACGCTCTTGAGGCTCGACATCCTCCGGACGATCTCGATCTGCATCTCCGGGCCGAGGGATTCCATGATCTCGGCGGCCTGTTCGGGCCGCAGGTGGGCCAGGATGAGCGCGATGGTCTGGGGGTGCTCCATCTTCGTAAAGTCTTTCAGCAGCCGCGGGTCGATGTCCCGGAGCTTCTCGAAGATGGGGTTCTCGCTGAACTTGTCCTTCTCGCCCTCGAGGGCCGTCAGGATGCTTCCCGCCTGCTCGGCCCCCAGGGCCCTCAGGACGATGTTCTTCGCCACGTCCTCCTTGACGGAAAGGATCCCGCCCTTTTCCTTGGCGAGCTCACAAAACTCCTTGGCCACCTCCTGGATATCACTGGCCGAGATGCTCGTGATCCGGCTCATGTACTTGCTGATGCGGCGGACCTCGGCGGACCGGAGGTTTTTCATGACCTCCGCCGCATGTTCCTCGTCGAGCGAGAGCAGAAGGATGGCTGCTTTTTCATCACTGTTCATTCTGAAATCCGGGCATAAGGCGTAAGGCTAAAGGCATAAGGCAATTTGGAATAAGAATTCTTCCTCTTTACCCTAAGCCATAAGCCGTAAGCCCTGAGCCTTCTGTTTATTTGATCCAATTTCGCAGGAGTTCGGCAAAGCGCTTGGAATCCGCCGATGCCATGTGCCGCACGATGTCGGTCTCCGTCAGTTCGCGGGACTGCTGATGGGAGCCGAGGGAGAGCGTCACCCCGTCGCCGCCTTTGAGCGCGCCCGCGCCGGCGGGCACTTCCCGGACGGATACCGCCACCTCCCGCCCCCGCTCTGCGAGCATGCGGACGAGCGGCTTCGCGACGAAGAGTGCCACCAGGGCGATCACAACCAGCATCACGAGATACCGGACAAGCGGCATGAAGGGCATGAACTTGTCCAGCCAGGACTTTTCCGCCGTCTCCGCTCCCAAATCCACTTTCTTGAAGGGCACGTTGGATACGACGACCTGGTCACCCCGCTTGGTGTCGAAGCCGGCGGACTTCTTGACGAGGTCTTCCAGGGCCGTCAGCTCCTTCTCGGGCCGCGGCTGGTATTCCTCGACGCCCTTGTCGCTCTTCACGTAGTTGCCGTCGATGAGGACGGCGATGGAGAGCTTTTTCACGTCGCCCACGGGCATGACGGTCTTGTTGACCGTACGGCTGATCTCGTAGTTGATCGTCTCATCGGTCTTCTCGCGGTTTGACCCTGCAAGCCGCGGCGGCGCTGCCGCCTGCCGTGCCGTCGTCGCGACGGAGCTTTCGCCCGCCCCGCCCGAGGTGGCGCCCGATTTTTCCTGCGAACGCTGGACGCTGCGGATGGCGGGCTCCTCGGAGTCGTACTTCTCCTCCGTTTTCTCCATGACCCGGAAGTCCAGGTCGGTGGAGATCCGCACGACGGCCTTCCCCTCGCCGACGACCTTCTCCAGCATGGAGGTGATGCGGCTCGTGAGGTCCTTCTCGACGTTCTTCTTGTACTCGATCTGCGAGTTGGACAGCTGGGCCATATCGCCCCCCTCGGTGACCTTCGAGAGGACCTTCCCGCTCGAGTCGACGATCATCACGTCGCGGGGGCTCATCCCCTCGATGGAGCTCGACACGAGGTGCGCGATGCCGTTGATCTGCGGTTCGCTGAGGGTTCGCCCGCTTTTGAACTTCACGATGACGCTGGCCGTGGGCTTTTTCTGGTCCTCCGAAAAGAGGGACTTCTTCGGGATCGCGAGGTGGACGCGGCTCTGCTGGATCTCGTCGAGGCTGTTGATCGTCCGGGTGAGTTCCCCCTGGAGGGCGCGCTGGTAGTTGAGCTGCTGGACGAACTCGGTCACGCCGAGGTTCTTCGCGTCGAAGATCTCGAACCCGACGCCGCCGCCCTTGGGAAGACCGGCGGCGGCCAGTTCCAGCCGCAGCTCCGACACCTTTTCGGAAGGCACCGAGATCATGTCCCCTGTGGGCGAAAGCTGGTAGGGGATCTTCTTCTCCTGGAGCCGCGCCGTGATCTGACCGGCATCCTCGGTGGAGAGGTTCGTGTAGAGAACCTTGTAATCGGGCTGGTTGATGAATACGACGGCAAGGGCGATGCTCAGAAGCGTGATGCCCGCCGCCGCGAGGATGGTGAGTTTTCGGGACGCAGGAAGGGACTCAAACCCCTTCCACATCTGCGAGAAAAGCTGACCCATGGATTTTCTATCCCTCTATCCTTCAGGAGAATTTCAGTATCCGTCATCGGAGCGCCGTGACCATCGTCGAGAGAGGAGCCGGAGTCGCCGCAGATGACAGAGGGCAGAGATCCGAAATCAGACCTGCATCCTCATGACTTCCTGGTAGGCTTCCAGGATCTTGTTTCGGACCTGCATCATGGCCCTGAACGAGATGTCGGCCTTCTCGATGGCGATCATGGCCTCGTGAATATTTCCGGACTGGCCGAGCTGTACGCTCGTGATGGCCTTGTCGGCGTTATTCTGAAGCTGACTGATCTCGGTGACGGCCTGTTTCAGCATCTCCCCGAAGGCCCCCTGGGAATTGCCGGGAGCCTTCCCCGCGGGCTGGATGGCCTTGGCGGGGATCTGCAAGGCATCGTTTCGCGTCGTTACCCTGTTCATGCGTTATGCTCCTTCACCGGCCGGCAGGATCCAATGAACAACCGGCCGTCCGTTCACTGTTACTTGCCGATGTCGAGTGCCTTGAGGGCCATGTTCTTCGTGGCATCCAGTGCGGTCACACAGGCCTCGTAGGCCCGGTTGACCGTGATCATGTCGGCCATCTCCGTCACCACGTTCACATTGGGGTAGGTGACGAAACCCTGCTCGTCGGCGTTGGGGTGCGTCGGGTCATGGACCTTCTTCAGGCCTTCGGCATCCTCGATGACCTCCTGCACCTTCACCTGGGAGAGGGCATCCTTCAGGGCGGATCCGAACCTGCTGTTCACGGGCTCCGCCGACAGGACGGCGACCTTTCTCTTGTAGGGCCCCCCCTCGGGGGTCTGGATCGTGCTCGCGTTGGCGATGTTGCTGACGATGACGTCCATCTTCTGTCTCTGGGCCGAAAGCCCCGACGAGCAGATATCAAAAGAGGTGATGAAATTCATTACCTACCCTCCCGGATGACATTCTGGAGTCCCCTGAACTTGCGCGCCAGCATCTCGACGGCGGCGTTGTGCATGAGATGGTTTTCGGCAATCGAAACCATCTCGCGGTCCATGTCCACCTTGTCGCCCGTTTTCGTGACGGAGAGGTTTCCTCCCGGGGTTGCCGCAGGCAAATGTTTCCCGTTCGTCCGGGCCATGCGGATGCCCTTGCCCTGCATCGAGGCGATCAGGTTCTCAAAATCGACATCCTTCGGCTCGTATCCCGGGGTGTCGATGTTGGACACATTCGACGCCAGGACCTGGTGCCTCTGCGAGCGGGCGCCGACGAGATCCGAAAGCACACCGATGGTTTTGCTGAAAAGGCCGTTCATGCTGACTTTTCTCCGCACAAAGAATCTACGGAGATGTGTTGCAAGGCATGTGCCAACGAAAAGTGCAGGAAGAAACAGATAGATAGGCCATTTTGGGACAGCGACTCAGGCCGCGGAGCGGCATCCTGAAGCCGACAGTCGACAGCCTACAGCCGACAGCAGGAAAAAAGTATACAGGAGGAATCTGTTGGCTGTTGGCTGTTGGCTGTTGGCTGTTGGCTGTTGGCTGTTGGCTGTCGGCTATCTCTCCAACTCCAGCGTGCCCTGCTCGAGTTTGTATTCATTGAGCTTGTTGCGCATGGTCCGCACGCTGATCCCAAGGATCTCGGAGGCCTTCGTCTTGTTGCCCTTGACCTGCTTCAGGGTGCTGAAGATGAGATTCTTCTCCATGCCCCTGAGCGTGGCGGGCGCGTCGGCCGGAAGCGGCGCAGGTGCTCCCCCGGGGCTGACAGGATCGACGGCGGCGGTCTCGTCGCCGTCGAGGGCAAGGTGCCCCGGCAGCAGCGCATTGCCCTGGCAGACGAGGACGGCGCGCTCGATCACATTTTCCAGCTCGCGCACATTGCCGGGCCAGGGGTAGGCGACAAGGGCCGCCAGGGTCTCACCGGGCAGGGACGGCTTTCGCTTTCCGTTTTCCGCCGCGTATTTCGCGAGGAAATGCTCCGCCAGGATGGAGATATCCCCTTTTCGCTCCCTGAGCGGCGGGATGCGGACGGGGATCACGTTCAAGCGGTAATAGAGGTCCTCGCGGAATTTCTTTTCCTGGATGCACTTTTTCAGATCTGAATTGGTCGTCGCGACAATCCGTGCATCGACGGGGATGGGGTCTTTCCCGCCCAGGCGGTCGATTTCCGACTCCTGGATCACCCTCAGAAGTTTGGCCTGGAGCGGCATGTCCATCTCGCTCACTTCGTCGAGCAGCAGCGTCCCCCGGTCGGCCAGCTCGAATTTGCCGATCCGCCGCTGGGCGGCACCGGTGAAGGCTCCCTTCTCGAAGCCGAACATCTCGCTCTCGAGCAGCGTGTGGGGGATGGCCGCGCAGTTGACGGCCACGAAGGGCTGGCTTCTCCGCGGGCTGTGCTGATGGATGAACCGGGCCAGCAGTTCCTTTCCCGTGCCGCTCTCGCCCGAGATGAGAACGCTCGATCGGCTCTTGGCGATGTTCTTCAGGAATTCGAGAAGCTCGGCCATCCGGGGATCGGCCGTCACGATCTGTCGCTGTGCCAGCCGGGACGTCCCGGGCGCCTCGTGGTCCGTTTCCCGGCATTCGGGCTCCGCGCCCCGTTCGAGGACGTTTTTCACTACCATCTCGAGGTCGTCGAGCGAAAAGGGCTTCATGATGAAATCCGTGGCGCCCTTTCGCATGGCCTCGACGGCCGTGTTCACCGTACCGTAGGCCGTGATGACGATGACAGGGGTCTCGGGGGCGAGATCCTTCACGCCTTTCAGCAGATCGAGCCCGCCCATCTTGGGCATCCGGATGTCGGTGATGACCATCTCATAGGCGCCTCTCCGGAACTTGCCCAGTGCGTCGACGCCGTCGATGGCCGTCTCCACGGTATACCCGCAGCTCACGAGACAATCCATCAGGGACGTCCGCATGTAGGGGTCGTCATCGACGACGAGGATGGGTCTGCGTTTCGAGCTTGCTTCCGTCATGTCTGTTCTTACCCTCTTACCCTCTCACCCTCTCACCTTCTTCATTCAGGTTCCAAAAGCGGCAGCAGCACGGTAAACACGCTCCCGCCCTTCTCGCCCATTTCCACGCCGATGCTCCCGCGGTGCAGATCCATGATGTTGTGCACGATGGCGAGCCCCAGGCCGCTGCCCCCTTCCCTCGTGCTGAAGAAGGGGTCGAAGATCCGCCTGCGATCCTCCTCGGCAATCCCTGAGCCCGTGTCGGCAAAGCGAAGCTCGATGCTCCGTTCCATGCCCGGCCTCAGCGCCGGGTCGTTGTGCAGGCGGGTCTCGATGGTGAGCTCGCCGCCGCCCCGCATGGCCTGGACGGCATTGAGGATGATGTTGAGGAACACCTGCTTCAAAAGCTCCCCGTCGGCCCGCACGAGCGGGTCTGCACCTGCCAGACGCACGATCAGCCGGATTCCCTCCTTGTCCAGGATCTCCACGGAAAACCGGATGATGTCCTGAAGGACGTCGTGGATCCGCTGATCCCGGAAAAGGGGCTCCGGCTTTCGGGTGAACAGCAGCAGGTTCGCGATCTTGTTGTCGACGCTCTTCACGGAGTGGATGATCCGCGCGGCCCGGTCCCGGTTCTTCTCGTCGGCAAGGCCCTTGAGGAGAAGCGAGGCCGACAGCGAAATGCTTCCCAGGGGGTTGCGGACTTCGTGGGCGATGTTGGCCGCCATCTCGCCGAGGGCGGCAAATTTTTCTGTGCGTTTGGCCATCTCCTCGAGCTTCTCGACGCGGGTCACGTCGAGCAGGATGTGGACCGTCCCCAGGCTGTTGCCGTCCTTTGTCTTCACGGGGGACGTCAGGACCTCGAGGATGCTGTCCCCGAGGCGGATCTTGCGCTTGCCCTGCAGGTACCGGGAAGGGGCGGAGCCTGCCCGGCCCCGATCCATCTCCTCGGCTCCCCGGAAGAGATCGGCAAGCTCTCGATCTGCAGCGCCCGGTTCCATTCCGGTGATGCGCCCGGCACAGCCGTTCATCATCGTGACGCGCCCCTGAAGATCCGTCACGACGACCCCTGTCGTCAGGCTCTCCAGGATGGTTTCCAGGTAGTTGCGCATCTCGTCCTTCTCGGCAATGATGCTCTCGAGACGCCGGTTCTTCTGTTCGAGCTCGCGGTTGAGGTTCTCGAACTTGATCTCGAGATTCGAGAAGGCCTCCTGGAGTTTCATGGTGGCCGCCGTGAAGCTCTCGAAGGATTTCTGCAAGACCTCGATGTCACCGGCAGGCCGATTCCCCGGCCGGGCCTGTTTTTGTGCGTCTTCTTTCAGCATGTTCCTTATTTCGCCGGAAGGTACTTCCGGTATTTCTCCGTCCAGGCGGCATCGGAGAGGGTGTAGTCGATCGTCTTGTTCCAGAAGTCATCCCCCGTGCGGACCTTCAGCTCCGAGAAAACCCGGTTTGCCTCGGTGAGGTTTTTCATCTCCACGTACCCCTTGCCGAGGTTGTAGAGGGTCCAGGGGTTCTGCGCACCGCTCTGGGCCGAATCGACGGCCTGGCGGTAGGCCGTGACGGCCTCGGGGTACTTCCGTGTCTTGAGGTAACAGTCCCCGACGCCTGCCAGCGAATCCTGGAGGACCTGGCTGTTGCCGGCCTTGTTTTTCTCGGACTGCCGGATGGCGAGCTGGAATTGCTGCAGGGCCGACGGGCAGGCATCGCTGAAGCGAAGGGCAATCCCGTAGTTGCGGTGCATTGCGGCCGCGTCGGCCGCGCCCTCGCCTGCCATCTCCGCGTAGGCGGCGGCCGCCTTCTCGAAGAGGCCTTTCTTGAGGTAGAGATCCCCCTGAAGCCGGCGCAGGGCAATGCGGTCATCGCGACCGAGCGTTGCCGTCTCCTTCGCAAGCTCCGTGACGATGCGCTCCGCCTCGTCGTAGTGGCGCTCGCGGATGCTCACGTCCGCCACCATCACGAGCAGCGCCCTGCGGTTTCTGCCGTCCTTCTCGATCATCAGGAGGTGTTCGGCAACCCGCCGCGTCTCGCGGTACAGACCGATCTGGCGCAGGCTGTCGGCGATCTTGGTGCCCGTCCCGAAGTCGATGGCCTTGACCCAGGCTCCCTCGTAGGCCGTCAGGTAGGTGTCGGCCACGCGGAGGTAGTCGGCCTTTCCGTAGTCCTCGTCGACGAGATGTTCCGTGGCCGCCTTGAGGGTTGCCAGGCCCGCGTCCTTGCAGCGCCCGTTGGGAAAGAGCTTGAGCTGGGCAAGGCTCGCCTGAAAGGCCTGCCGGTAGAGCTTTTCCTGCAAGAGGGCGTAAGCCTTCTGGAAGAGGATCCGTTCCGTGAGCTCCGGGTTCGGAAGCTGCTTCGAAAGGACCATGTCGTAGGTCGCCGCAGGATCCTTGTAGTACTGGGTGCCGGTCATGTAGGCGGGAAGCTTGAGCCCCGGGCTCTTCACCCCGATGTTGGCCATGATGATGGCGCTCTCCGTGGCTTCCTTGGTGTCGGGATATTTCTCGATGACGGAGCTGAAGACCTTGAGTGCCGGCTCGTACTGCTTCATCTCCGTGAGCGTGCGGGCGATCAGGTAGAGCATTTCCTTTCGGAAGGGGTCCTCGGGATAGAGGTTGACGTAGTAGGAGAAGGCCCCGATGAGCTGGTCATGGGCGCCCTGGCGGAAGAAATGGAAACCCAGGCTGACGAGGGCTTCCCGGGGAACTTCCTGGTAGTCGGGCCAGCGCTTGAGGGCCTCCCGGAAGGCTTCGTCGGCCTTCTTCGTGTCCTGCATCTGGCTGTGGCATTCGGCGATCCAGAAAAAAGATGCCTTCGACCGGGGCTTTCCTGCATACTGCTGGATGTAGGATCGGAAGGTGTCGACCGCTTTGGGGTACTTGCCCTTTCGATAGTGCTCCACCGCTTCCGCATAGAGAGCCTCGTCTTCGGGCAGGCCGCCATCCTTGAGGCCGGCACCGGCATCACCGCCCGGTTTCCCTTCCCCGCCCGTTTCGAAGGGCTGAAACTTGAAGGGTTCGGGCTCGGGCAGGCCTTCCGTCACCGAGTCGCCCCCGGCGAGCTTTTCCGCGGATGCATGCAGCGGGGTCTTCTTCCTCTTCGGCGATGTCTCCGGTGCAGCCGGCGTGATCGTGACCTGGGGGTGCAGCGGCTTTGTGCTTGTGATGTCCGTCTTCGGGGGGTCCGGCGCAGGGGCCCCTTTCATGGCAGTCTTGCCCTCTGCCCCGGCGGAATCTTTCGCGTTCTCCATGGCCGGAACTTTTCGGACGGTAAAGAACCGGACGATTTTTTTCTTCTCCAGTTGCGCGCCATGGCGGGCCGCCTCATCGGCGCCTGCATACCGGCCGACAAAGACGCGCCAACGCCCATCGCTACCCTCCGGCTTTGCGGAGAAGGCCTCGCAGCCTTTTTCTTTCAGGGTCTTGACCTGCTCAGCGGCCTTTTCTGCGCTGGGGTAGGATCCCACGTGAAGGCTGTACACCGCACCGGACTTCCCGGCGGGGGTTGCCGATGTGGCAACTATCAAAACCAGAACGACGGCCAGACAGGCGATGCGGTGTTTTTTCATGGTCAGTCTCGGTGTGCGGAAATAGCAGGTGGTCCGATGGACACACCACCGCCTGACCTGAGGATAGCAAGTGATATGCCACGGGAAAGAGGGCTCAGGGTAAAGGGTACAGGGTACAGGGGAGAAAAAGAAGCGGGTGGCGGGTAGCGGGTAGCGGGTCGGGCGTCTGCGCGGCATTGAAAATGGGCAGGGCCTATGCTGCCTCGTCGATCGCACTGCCGAAAACTTAAGCGGCTTGTCAAAAAATTGACGTTCGCGGGCTCAAGTCACGATCCACAAGCCGCAAGGCATCAAAAAACCGGGGAGAGCGATCTCCCCGGCACAAATTCCGACAAAATAGACGAAACAGACTAAATGGACGAAATAGACCCGATTAACTGATGCTGAAGCGCTTGAGTTTTTCGACGAAGGTTGTCCGGTTCAGGTTGAGCAGCTTTGCCGCACGGTTTTTTACGCCGCTTGTCTTCTCCAGGGCCTTGAGCAGGAGACCTTTTTCAAACTGGTCGACGACCTCGTTGTACTCGATGCCGTCCTCGGGGATGTCGACGACGCCGGAAACGTCGCTTTTGCCCTTCCCGACGCTGAGGATCTTGGGCGGCAGGTCGTCCACCTTGATCTTTCCCTCCTCCTTCATGACGACGAGCATCTCGATGAGGTTCTCCAGTTCGCGGATATTGCCCGGCCACGCGTAGCGCATCATGTAGTTCATCGCCTCGGGGGTGACTTCCTTCACGTTGCGCTTCTTGAGTTTGTTGAATTTCTGCAGGAAGTGGTTGATCAGGACGGGGACGTCCATTTTCCTGTCCCGCAGCGGAGGCAGGGTGATGGGGATGACGTTGATGCGGTAGTAGAGGTCTTCCCGGAACCGTTTCTCCTGGACGGCCTTGTCGAGATCCTGGTTCGTCGCGCAGATGATCCGGACATCGGCGGTAATCGTCTTGACGCCGCCGATGCGCTCGAACTGCTTCTCCTGGATGACGCGCAGGACCTTTACCTGGAGCGCCGGGCTCATGTCGCCGATCTCATCGAGAAAGATGGTTCCGGCCTGGGCGAGCTCGAAACGGCCCACACGGCTCTTGATGGCCCCCGTGAAGGCGCCCTTCTCATGGCCGAAGAGCTCACTCTCGAGAAGCTCCTCGGGGATGGCCCCGCAGTTGACGGGCACCAGCGGGCAGTTGCGGCGGTCGCTGTTGAAATGGATCGCCCTGGCCACCAGCTCCTTTCCCGTCCCGCTCTCGCCGTAGATGACAACGGTGCTGTCCGAGGCGGCCACCTTCTCGATTTTGTCGAAGACCTTCCGCATGTTGTCGCTGAAGCCGATGATCTTGCCGAAGTCGTATTTCTTCTTCAGTTGATCCTTCAGCGTGATGTTCTCTTCCTTGAGCTTCGCGTAGGACAGGGCCCGATCGACGGTGAGCTTGACGATGTCGTCCTTGAGGGGCTTGGCGATGTAGTCGAAGGCACCGAGCTTCATGGCCTCGACAGCCGAGTTGACCGTTCCGTAGCCCGTGATCATGATGACGATGCTCTCGGGGTTGACCTCCTTGACGAACTTCAGCAGGTGAAGACCGTCGACGTGGGGCATCTTGAGGTCCGTGATGACGAGGTCGTACTTGTCATCGATGAAAACATCCATGGCCTGCCGGCCGTCGCCGACACCCTTGACCTCGTAACCGTAACTCCTGAGCAATTCCGCAAGATTGTCGCGGCTCAGCTCGTTATCCTCGGCGATGAGGATCCGGATATTCTTCGTGTCCTTCTTGATCTTGCTGTCTGCCATGGCTGGTCGTTTTGCCGCTCCTCAAGGATGAGACGAAATCGGGTAAAGGTGGTTGCGTCATTCCCGGCCCCCCCCGACGGGTGGAACGTAGATCTTTGATCGGCAGGAAGGTTCCTGTCGGAAGGGCCTGATGAATCGTATGAACGTAAAGCAACACGGGATGTTAACAAAATCTCCTCATTAGTCAACCAGAAATATTTCCGGGAGCCCCTGTCGCGCCAAGGCGGGCCGGCCACAGGGAACTAATCCTAAAGTTTTCATACCGGATACCGATCTCAATTATGACAATTCAAAGGGATGGACGATGACCATATCCGCATACCAGATTGACAATATCCTCAAAGCCTACAGCCGGCAGAGCAAGGTCAGCTCGCACCTTGCGTCCCAGGATGTCCCGAAGGCGGGCTCGAGGTACGCCGACGTGGTCTCGCTGTCCGCTGAGCAGGAAAAACCGGAGGTCTACGACAAGATCTCCTACAGCCTGATGGATGTCATCCTGAAAGGCAATAAATCCAAATAGATGCCTTCGCAATTCGCTGAGCGGGGGAACGTTCCGAAGGGGGCCGAAAGCCCCCTGTCACATGTTCCCGGTGTGTCTGGTTCGAACCCGCATGGGGCCGGTCTTCGTCTGCAACTAAGGCCGCAACCACACCTTTGCCTCCAGAGCGCGCGATGAGACCGAAACCACGGATGGGGCTGTCGGAATGATCGGAATGAACGGCACGGAGACCGCCAGGAACGAATTCAGGGTCATGCCCGCGAATTTATCCGATAAAAGGACCATCCTCGTCGTCGATGACGACATTGCCATACGCAGCCTGATCGTCGAGGCCCTGAGGCACGAGGGCGACTACATCGCCACCGAGGCTTCCGACGGGAAGGAAGCCCTCGATGCCCTCCGATCCAATCTCTACGACCTGGTCATCAGCGATATCCAGATGCCGGGCATGAACGGCATGGATCTGCTGAGCCGGATCCGGGAGATCCACCCCACGATCTCGGTCATCATGATCACCGGATACCCCACCGTCGGCCTGTCCGTCTCGGCCATGAAGACGGGGGCCGTCGATTTCATCTCGAAGCCGTTCCGCATCGACGAGCTTCTGTACAAGGTGAACATCTACATGCGGGAGAAGTCGCTCCTGTCGGCCGACGGCCTGCTGCACAAGGTGGAGCAGGAGAAGCTGCGCGACAAGGTCCGGCAGGTCTCGGCCACGGGCTTCATCTACGACTTCATCGAACGCCTGGGGGTGAGCAACGACAACGTCTTCCGCGTCATCGCCGATCTGGCCCTCAAGGTCTCGAACGGGGAGCATTGCGCGATCCTGCTCTACGACAGGGAATCCGACGAGTTCCTGCCCAAGATCACCGGCTGCATCGACCCGATCCCGCCGCGCCACACCATGCCCTGGCCGAAGGAGCTGCTCCGCGAGGTCGTGAGCAAAAGGGACGGCATCCTGTTCAACGTCTCCGACGCCGAAGGCTCGGCGTCCATCCTCTGCGCCCCTCTCATGATCCGCAACAACGTCTTCGGCATCCTGGGCCTCTGGAAAGACCGCAACGGCGCCTGTTTTTCGGATCAGGACCTCCACGTCATCCTGAGCCTCGCGAGGCGCGCTTCGCTGAACCTGGAAAACAAGGTTCTCTATGAGACCCTTTACACGAATATCGCCGAAACCTTCCGGGCGCTCGTGACCTCCATTCAGGCCCGGGACCAGTACACGGAACGCCACTCCCAAAGCGTCATGCAGTTCGTGGTGCGGACCGCCGAGATCATGCAATGCTCCCTCGACGACATCGAGTGCCTCAAGATCGCCGCGATGCTCCACGATATCGGCAAGATCGCGATCCCGGATCACATCCTCCTCAAGCCCGACGAGCTCACGGGAGAGGAATACGGCATCATCAAGAACCACAGCACGATCGGCGATGACATCCTCACCCCGATCGCGCTTTTCGAAAAAGAGCGCAAGATCATCCGCCACCACCACGAAAACTGGGACGGCTCCGGCTACCCCGACGGGCTGGCCGGCGAGGCGATCCCGCTGCTGTCGCGCCTGATCGCCGTGGCCGATGCCTACGACGCCATGACGACAAACCGGCCCTACCGATTGAGCATGAGTCACGACGAGGCGATAACGGAGCTGCACAGAAACGTCGGAGGCCAGTTCGACCCGCAGGTCGTCAGCGCCTTTGTCGGCACCTTCCGCAAATCGGAAACGGTTGCCTTTCCCGCCCTGTCGTGCCCCGACAAAAACAGCATAGGGACTAGGGACAAGGGGATAGGGTTCAGACAGAAACCGCAAAAAACCGCAAAGACAAAAACGAAAAAGGATCGGGATATGCCCGATCCTCTTTTTTCATCCCGGTGCCCGGTACCCCCGGTTTTTACACAGAGGGGTGGAGAAACATCAGTCGCTAAGCTGATTAGAGATAACATCTGCTCACCGCTTTCACCTGCAAAGCGATGGCTTCCTGATTTTTATGGAGTGGCGATTACTGTTCGGAACCTTCATTTTACACGGGCTAAGTTTTTGTGCAGGAAGCCGAATGGGCAAAAGAAAATCATATTGAAGTATTTCTTCTGGATAATGTGAATACGCCTGAGTTGATTCAGACCACTTCTTAATGTGATCCCGATGTCATTTATTTCTTCTATTACAGCAATAGGCTATCACAGAAGAAAAGCATCGGGTCGACGGGAGGCCTTCCCGTCAACCCGACGCTAAAGCGGTTGTCTTACCTGGGCGTTACCGCCGCAAACAGCGTGTTCTGACCCCTCTGGACAAGGAGCAGGAGATTCCCGTCCCCCTTGGCTTTCTCGACAATCTTCACGAAATCTTCCACATTCTTGACCGGTTTCCGGTTGACCGCTTGAATGACGTCGCCGGTCTGGATCGAGGCTTCCGCCGCCGGGCTGCCGGGCTCAACCCCGGTCACGACCACGCCGGCGCTATTCTTCAGGCCGAGCTCCCGTGCAATCTGCGGCGTCAAATTCTGCACCGTAACCCCCAGGGAGGGGTGGATGGGGCTTTTCTCCGTTTCGGATGTATTCTCTTCCTCCATTTCGCCGACCTTCGCCTGGCGCTCGACCTCTTTCCCGTCCCGGAGCAGTTTCACCGTGACGGTTTTTCCCACGGTTGTCGAGGCGACGATCCGGGGAAGATCCTTTGAATCATCGACCACCCGGCCGTCGAAGCTCACGATGACATCCCCTTGTTCGATCCCTGCCTTGTCGGCCGGTCCGCCCGGAGCCACCTGAGAGACGAGGGCACCTTTGTTTTCCTTAAGTCCGAGCGACTTGGCCAGCTCCGGGGTCACATCCTGGATGGCGACGCCCAGCAATCCCCGGGTGACGTGTCCCCGCTTCTGAAGCTGGGGCGCAATCTCCTTGGCCATGTTGATCGGGATCGCAAACCCGATCCCCTGGCCGGAGGCGAGGATGGCCGTGTTGATGCCCACGACTTCCCCTTGCAGGTTGATGAGGGGGCCGCCGCTGTTTCCGGGGTTGATGGAAGCATCGGTCTGGATATAATTGTCATAGGGACCGGAGCCAATCACCCTTCCCTTGGCACTGACGATTCCTGCAGTCACCGTCTGTTCCAGCCCGAAGGGGCTGCCGACCGCCACCACCCAGTTGCCCACCTTCAAGTCGTCCGAGTTTCCAAGTTTGAGGGGTTGAAGGTCCGCATTACCCTCAATTTTGACGAGAGCAAGGTCGGTCTTGGGGTCCCGGCCTACGACCTTGCCTTCGAACTCTTTTCCGCCAGCCAGCTTGACCTTGATCTGGCCTGCGCCCTCGACCACATGGTTATTGGTCAGGATATATCCTTCCTTGCTCATGATGAACCCGGAGCCCACGCCTTGCTGTTTCCTGTCGGGCTGGTTGCCCTCGAAAGGTCCGAAGAAGTCCCCGAAGGGATTCCGTTCTCCGTAGGGGTTTCCACCGAATTTTTCAAATCGGGCATGCTTTGCCTTTTTCATGACCTGAATGTTGACCACGCCGTTCCGCACCGCCTCGGCCAGTTCGCTGAAATTACCCGGAACCATGGGCGATCCGGTTGAAACAGCCGCCGTCGCAGCGGCCGGCACTGCGCCGGTTTTCGGGGTCGCAGTCATCCCGTAACCGAAGCCGGCGACCACGCCTGCTAAAAGCAGGGCGATCATTACGATCTTGATATTTTTTCTCTGTATCATAACGGATTCTCCTTGTTGCGATCTCGGGCAGATGATAGCCCCTGTTTGCCACTCATTATAGGGATCGTACTTAACGGGAGGATGATCGGAAGATGACCATTTGGTTAGGTAGGGGTAAAGCTTGGTGGGGCGTGCTCGATCCGGGTGACCGGGGGCGCCGGTGAAAGACCCCATTCCTTAATCTTCCTCTCCCTTGAGGGGAGAGGACAGAGGTGAGGGTGAATACCCCCTTTCCTCAGATATCAGGGCGCGTCCTTCGACATCCTTCGATGGACTCAGGACAAGCGCTCAGGACAGGCAAGTTCGTGTAAGTAACTTGATTCGTCATGGTGAGCCTGTCGAACCATCCTTACCGGGAAGCCCCGCCCTGTGGGCGGGGAGCTTCAATGGAGGATTTTTAAGCAGATACATTTTTTTCCGAAGGCGGGAAGGTTGCTGCAAAGGCGCTCCCTTCGTGGAGGCTGCTCTTCACCGTAACATCCCCCCCGTGAGCACGGGCAATAGCCCGGGCCAGGCTGAGCCCCAGGCCGGTCCCGGACTCGGAGCGGCTCCGGTCGCCCCGGTAGAAACGCTCGAAAATGTGGGGCAGCTCTGCGGCGTCAATACCGACACCCGTATCTTTGACCGTAAGGGTTGTACCCTGTCCTTCGATTTGCGAAAGCGAGACATCCACCCTGCCTCCCGCGGAGGTGTACTTGATCGCATTGTCCAGGAGATTCGAGAGCAAGCGCTGAATCATCCGGACGTCTCCTGCGATGACGCATCTCTCCGGAACCTGGCAGGACAGTGTCAATCCCCTGTCTTCGGCCGTCGTCCCGAAAAGTTCGCAGGCTTCCCGGACAAGATCCGCCAGATCGATTTTTTCGCGGGTGGGTTTCTCCACGCCCGCCTCCGTCTTCGAGATCATGAGCATGGTGTTGATGATCTCCAGGAGACGATCGCACTCTTCGATGGCACTCGACGCCATGGATTCATATTCGGTCAGTGATTTACCCGTGGTCAGCGCGATCTCTGCCATGCCCCGGATCCGGGTGAGCGGGCTCTTCAGGTCATGGGCGATGTCGTCTCCCATCTGCCGGATCTCTGAGACCAGCGATTGGATGCGGTCCAGCATCTGATTGAACGTCATCGCCAGTTGATCGATCTCGTCGCCGCGGTCCTTCACGGGGACCCTCTTTTCGAGGGTGCCCCCGGAGATACCCTGCGCGGTTTTGGTGATCGCTTCGACGCCCGAAACCGAACGGCGGGCCATGAACCAGCCGATCCCCGTCGCCAAGCCGATGAGCAGGGCCATCGTGACGAAAAAAACGCCCCGGAAGGCATCAATGATTCTCGTGTAGTTTTCCATGGACTGGCCAACCTGAAGGATGACGCCGGGGCCGATCATGGCGTAGAGGATGCGTACCTGGTCCCTGCGGGTCGTCAGAATGACCGTTTCGAACACCCGTCCGGCGCCGCCAAGCAGTTGCCCGATCGCCTCTTTGCGGATGGCGATATCCTCCCAGTAGGCCATGTTGGACGAGGAGAAGGCCTGACCGGTCGGGTAGAGAAGGCGCAAAAAGACCTTTTGCTCCCCGGCCGCCTGGGCTTCAAAGATGGCGAAGTTTTCGACCGCCCCGATCCCGCGTTCTCTCAAAACAGCCGAAAACTGCCCAGCCTGATTCAACAGATCCTGATCCGTTTTTTCCTGAATGATGGAGGTGATCAGCGTGTAAAACAGGAAAAAGGCAATGAAGGAAGAGGCCGTAAAGATGCCGGCGTACCAGAGGGTCAGGCGGAAGGTGAGGCTATTCCGGAAGCGACCGGGTTTCTTTAAGGACATATCCCGCTCCCCGAACGGTATGGATCAGTTTTTGAGCAGCACCTCTGTCGATCTTGTCCCGTAATCTGCTGATTCTGGCCTCTACCACATTGGTCTGGGGATCGAAATGGTAGTCCCACACGTGTTCCATGATCATCGTCTTGGAAACGATTCTTCCGGCATTGCGCATCAGGTATTCAAGGAGCGAATACTCTCGGGGTTGCAGGTCGATGCGTTTCTCACCCCGTGTGACTTCCCGGGTGAGGAGATTGACGGACAGATCCCCGACACTCAATCGGATCGGATCGGAAATACCGCCCGCCCTGCGGATCAGGGCCTGCACACGGGCCAGAAGTTCCGAAAAGGCAAACGGTTTCGCAAGATAATCGTCTCCCCCGGTCTCCAGTCCCTTTACCCGGTCGTCCACCGAACCCTTCGCGCTCAGGATCAAGACGGGGGTATTCACCTTTTCGGCGCGCATCTCTTTTATCAACGACAAGCCGTTCCTCCGGGGCAGCATGAGATCGATGACGGCCGCATCGTAAGGTTCCGTCAGGGCGAGGCTTAGCCCTTCCTCACCGTCCGGGGCATGATCCACGGCATACCCTGCCGATTTCAACCCTTTAAGGATGAAAGAGGCGATCTTTACATCATCTTCGACCAGTAAGACTCTCATCAGACCCTCTATGATGGGTTGCCGTTGAAAAAGATATCCTGCCGCAAAAGAGAGAATTTTCAACCCGCGGAAAATTACCTTATAATCTCCTCCCCGACCTGGAGATATAAGGAAGTTCTCTTTCCCGGTCAACACCTTGTACTGGATGGGGGCATACCCACTGTATTGAATGAAACAACTGGGATTTTCTTTTGCGGATCATAGGATCCATAAACGGTGACGAATAAGCGTCATTCTGTAGTGCAGTTTCAGAATGGTGCTTATGAGGTTTGTTTTCGCCGTTTGCCGCCTGGTTTCCCGTTGGTGCCACAGGATTTCAAGCATTATCGTTCAAACTTTCGCATTGTTCTCGAAATCAGTCAATCAGCATTTTGTTACGTATAGCAGGAAGGAGCCCACACCCAGCCCTTAAACGTTCAATCAACATCCATGCGCGGATGCAAGGCGCCCTTGAAGAAATAGAAGTTAAGAAGTTATGAAGTGAGGAAGATCGGATAAGAAGGGAGCATGCGATAGGCTTTCGGTCTTTTCCTTTAAAATCCCGGAAGCCTGAAGCCCGATGCCTGAAGCCCGCGCATTGAAAGCTGCCGTGCAGCTTTCAATGCGCCTCGTCCCAGTTTTTTCCCGCAGCGATTTCGACTTTGAGGGGAACCCGCAGCTTCACGACCCCTTCCATCTCGCGCTTCACGAGGGCCATGAGGTCGTCCTTTTCGGCCTCGGGGAGCCTCGAAGACGAGCTCGTCGTGGACCTGCATGATCATGCGAGCCCGCGAGTGGCGCTTCTCCAGGAGGTTGTGCAGGTTGATCATGGCGATCTTGATGAGATCGGCCGCCGTGCCCTGGATGGGCGCGTTGATGGCGGTGCGCTCGGCGAACTGGCGGATGGCCGCATTGGAGCTGGCGATCTCGGGGATGTAGCGCCGGCGGTTCAGCAGCGTGCAGACATATTTGTCCCTGCGGGCGTTCTCGAGAATCTCGTCCAGGAATCTCCGGACGCCCTTGAAGCTGTCGAAGTAGTTGTCGATGTATTCCCTCGCCTCGGCCTGGCCGATCCCCAATTCCTTCGAGAGCCCGAAGGGGCTCATCCCGTAGATGACGCCGAAGTTGATGACCTTGGCCCGCCTGCGCAACTCGGAGCTGACCATCTCGGGAAAGACGCCGAAGAGGGCCGAGGCGGTGCGGGTGTGGATGTCCTCGCCCGCCTCGAAGACCTCGATCAGCGCTTCGTCGCCCGAGAGGTGGGCGAGCACGCGCAACTCGATCTGGGAGTAATCGGCCGAGACCAGCACGTACCCCTTCGGCGCGATGAAGGCCTGGCGGATGCGCCTGCCCTCGGGCGTGCGGATGGGGATGTTCTGGAGATTGGGGTTGCTGCTCGAGAGCCTCCCCGTGGCCGTCACGGTCTGGTTGTAGGAGGTGTGGATGCGCTCCGTCTGCGGGTGCACCATGGCGGGCAGGGCATCGACGTAGGTGGATTTGAGCTTCGAGATGCTCCGGTAGGCCAGGATCTCCGCGGGAAGTTCGTGCGTCTGGGCAAGTGCCATGAGGACCTCCACGTCGGTGGAATATCCATCCTTCGTCTTGCGTCCTTTCGCGAGCTTGAGCTTGTCGAACAGGATGACCTGGAGCTGCTTGGGCGAATTGATGTTGAAGCGCTCGCCTGCAAGTCCGTAGATCCGCTCCTCCGACTGGGCAAGGAGATGATCGAATTGTCCCGACATCTCCCGGAGGTGCTTGAGATCGATGAGGACGCCCTTCTGCTCCATGGCGGCCAGCACCTCCACGAGCGGCATCTCCACCTGTTCGAAAAGATCGGACAGGCCCAGCTCCCGGATCTTTTCCGTGAGGATGGGGCAGAGCCTGAGGGACGCCTCGGCGCGCTGGCCCGCGTATTCCTTCATGCGCTCGGGATCCACGTCGGCAGGCGACAGGGCTTTTGCGCCGCTGCCCAAGATCTCTTTTGCCGGGATCAGCTCGCGATCCAGGAATTCCCGGGCCGCCTCGGTGATGTCGTGGCTCTTCCTCGAGGGGTTGAGAAGGTAGGAGCCCACCATGGTGTCGCAGCCCGTCCCCCGAAGGCGGATCCCCAGCCGGGCAAGCACGATGAGAGTGCTCTTCAGGTCGTGGCCGTGTTTGAGGATCTTCTCGCTGCGAGAGAACCGGAGAAAGCTCCTTGAGGGCGTGATCGCGCCAGGGTGCGCCGCCTTCCGGGCCTTTCCCGGTTTTGAGGGGGATGTAAAAGGCTTCGCCGGGCTCCAGTGACAGGGCCATCCCCGCAAGCTCGGCGTACATGGGAAGCTCCGAGGTGAGCTCGAGGTGCAGGGCGCACTCGCCCGCCTTCTCGATACGCCGGATCAGGCCATGCAGGGCCTCTGCGGTAGTGACGATCTCGTTTCGACCGCCTGAGGCCCGGTCGCGAACCTCCAGGTCCTGGATGAGCGACGAGAACTCCATCTCCTTGAAGATGGCCTTCAGGGCCTCGCGATCGGGGCCCTCGTAGCGGGCACTCTCCAGGGCAAGCTCGACGTCGGCGTCGGTCTTCACGACGGCAAGCTCGCGGGAGAGGCGGGCCTGGTCGGCATGCTCGGCGACGGCTTTCCGGATTCGTTCGTTTCGGATCTTCCCGACGTTCTGCAGCACCCCTTCGACGGTACCGTACTCTTTGATCAGCTGCAGTGCCGTCTTGGGGCCCACTCCGGGCACCCCGGGGATGTTGTCCGATGTGTCACCCATGAGGCCGAGCAGATCGGCCACCCGGTCGGGGCCTACGCCGAAGCGTTCCTCGACGCCGGCGGCATCGTAGGTCTTGTCCTTCATCGTGTCGATCATGACGACACCGCCCGAGACGAGCTGCATGAGATCCTTGTCGCCCGAGACGATGACGACGTTCACGCCTTCGCCCTCGAATCTGCGGGCCAGGGTCCCGATCACGTCGTCAGCCTCGATGCCCCCGATCTCGAGGACGGGGATGCGGTAGGCCCGGACCAGGTCCTTGATCATGCCGAACTGGGGCTTCAGCTCATCGGGCATCGGCTTGCGGTGGGCCTTGTAGTCTTCGAAGGCCTCATTGCGGAACGTGGGCCCCTTGGCGTCGAAGACGACGGCGATGTGCTCGGGCTTGCGATCGCGAAGGAGCTTGGCGAGCATGTTGTTGAAGCCGAAGACGGCGTTTGTCGGGACCCCCCGCGAGTTGGTGAGCCCCTGGATGGCAAAAAAGGCCCTGTAGACGTAGTTGCTGCCGTCGATGAGATAGAGAGTCGGCTTCTTTTTTTCGGTCATCGGAGATTCCTTCCGGTCGGCGTGGCATGAGGGGCATCAAAGAGCCTACAGCCATCAGTCTACAGCCGACAGTAAAGATCTGCTGGCTGTTGGCTGTTGGCTGTCGGCTGGTTTTCACAGTTCGAAGGTGGCGTTGATCTTATACGTCCTCACCGCCGGCATGTTGAGGATGTCGGTGATTCCCGTCTTCTGCCGGATCTCGGCGAGGGCCTTCTCGAGCGCGGCCTGGTCCGGAGCGATAAAGGTAAACCAGATGTTGTACTCGTGGCTCCTTCGGTAATTGTGGGTCACACCGGGGTAGCCGTTCACGATCTCCACGAAGGACCGGATCTTCTCCCCGGGCACCCGGGCGGCGCACAGCGTGCTCGTGTAACCGAGCGCCCGTCCGTCGAAGACCGCGCCGATCCGTCGGATGATCCCGACCTCCTTGAGGCGCTGCACCCGATCGAGAACCTCGCCGCCGGAAATCCCCAGCTCCGCACCGACAGCATCGAAGGGCTCCGGCACGATGGGAAATCGGGTCTGGAGAATGTTCAGATATTTTTTTATCGACTGCG
>CAVPJD010000008.1:0-196387 GCA_963705165.1 uncultured delta proteobacterium
CTGCACCGGGGATGTCCGGTCCGGGCCGCTGGATCGTCGTGCCCCTCTCCTCGACCTTTTTCTGCCGGAACTGGATGTAGGCATTGCGGACGGCCAGGTAGGGATCGATGGCGGCTTCCTTGATCGCCTCATAGTCGCCGATCGAAAGAGAGGTGTCGTTGATCGCCTGGTACCCCCGGACGGCCAGCCAGGCATACCAGGGGTCGAGATAGGAAATCGGGTAGGAGAAGTAGTCCCCGATCATGCCCACGGTGTCCCTCGGGCTCGAAGGTCCGAGGAACGGCCAGACGATGTAGAACCCCTGGCCGACCCCGTAGAAACCGAGGGTCTGGCCGAAGTCTTCATCCTGCCTCATGAGGCCGATCTCCTCGCCCCCTGCCGGATCGAACAGGCCCGCCAGTCCGATCGTGCTGTTGAGCATGAAGCGGAACAGTTCCGTGGCGGCGCCGATGAAATGGGCCTGCAGCAGGCAGTTGACGAGCCGGATGGGAGATCGGAGATTGGAGAAGAAATTGCCCACGCTCACCCTCGCGGGCTCGGGCAAGACGGCGCTGTATCCCTCCGCCACGGGCTTCATGACCCAGAAGTACAGCCGGTCGTTGAAGGTGAACATGGCCCGATTGAAGGGCTCCCACGGGTCTGCGATCGTCACCTGCTCGGCTGTGGGAACATCCTCCATCCCGTAGTCGAAATCGTCCTCGTCGCCTTCGGACTTTTCTTCGGGCTCGGCGGCGGCCACGGGCAAGGTTGTCTCGTCCTTGGCCAGTTGAAGGGATGCGGGATGCTGCTCCAGCGAGTAGGAGGCCACGGCCGGCGTCACAGGCAACGGCGTCTGCCCGCCGGGCGTCGGCGCTGAGACGGCCTGCGGGCCGTGAGCGCAGCCCAGCAGGGTGGATGCGAAAAGCGCAAGGGCGAGCGGGATAAATTTCATCACTCAGGCTTTCTGGCCTTTCACCTTTTTCCGGAGGATCTCGAGCAACTCATCGGGCGTGCCCTTGGCGAGGATCTCGTTGAACTGCGAGCGGTAGTTCATTACGAGGCTCACGTTTTCCACGACGATGTCATAGACCTTCCACGTTCCGCTATTGTCCTTGAAGACCCGGTAGTTCATTGGGATTTGCTTGGACTTGGTGATAGCCCGCGTCTGGACCTCGACCCGGTTATTCGCGATCGGAACTTCCTTGTCAAAGACGATCTTCTCGTCGGAGTAGGCGAGGATCCGGTCGCCGTAGGTTTTTTCCAAGACTTGTTGGAACAGCGGCAGGAACTCCTTGCGCTGGGCCTCGCTCAACTTGTTCCAGTTACGGCCCAGGCACCATTTCGAGAGCTCCTCCTGGTCGAACATCTCGCTGTAGATGACCCGCAGATTCTCGCGCTTGACCTCTTCCTTGAGCGATTTGTTGCGCAGCACCTCGAGCACCTTGTTGACCTCGGCTTGCACCGTCTCGAGGGGGGTCGCAGCCTGGACCGGCGCGGCGCCCAACACGAGCAGGAGCAGGCTCGATACAATCACCAACCGTTTCATCACTGTTTTTGCTGTCATTTCTTTTCCGGATCCTCCTTCTTGACGTCTCCAAAGGCATACTTGCTGATCAGGTCGCCCACGTCCACGGCGGCCTGCGTCTGGATGATCGAATCGCCCGGCTTGAGGGGGTCACCCATGCCTCCCGGGTCGATGCTGACATACCTGTCACCGATGAGTCCCTCCGTCTTGATGGACGCGAGGGCGTCTTCGTAGATCTTGATGTCCTTGCGAATGAGCATTTCCACTTGCGCCTGCTGGACCTGCGTATCCATGCCGAGCTTATCCACCCGCCCCACCTCAATGCCGTACATCTGCACGGAGCTCCCGGGCCGCAAACCCGTGACGGTGCTGAAGCGGGCCAGGACGCGGTACTGATCGCCTTCGAAGAAGGCGACGTTGCCGAGCCTCACGGTCAGGTAGCCCACGCACAGAAGCCCCACTGCAACGAAGATGCCTACGGCTGTTTCCATGGCGTACTTTTTCATCTGCCTTCTCCCTGGTTGATGCATCGGATCCGGGAAACGACTTTCTGCCTTTGCTTTGCGCGCTCGATCACGGAATCGATGTCCTGGTCGGGTTGGCCCTGGGCCAGCCCGGCCAGCATGGTAAGCTCCACACACTCCTGCGAAGCAGACGTCTTCTGCGCTGCGGACCAGATGTCGAGAATCGCCTGCTCCCGGGCCTGGAGGTCCTGGATGTATTCCCCCACGATGCCCTCCGCCTCCGCCTCGTCCGTCGTGGGCAGCACCGTGACGTATTCGTTCAGGCTGTGGCGCGTGGAAAAGCCGCCGACCGCCCCGAAATGTTTGCCCAGGAACACACCCAGGCTCCGGAGGGCCTCCTGCGCCGCATCGTGGCCCAGGCGCTCCGCAACGGCGTCCAGTCCATCGAGAGAAAACACGACGATGGCATAGCTCTCCCCCATGGCTCCCCCCCGCATCTGTCCCTGATACCGGAGCTTGAACTGCCGCCTCGAATGAAGGCCCGTCAGCTCCTTCTGCAGCCCCTCGAGGCTGTGCACGACCTCCTTCTTGAAGGGGTGGTCGAAATCCTCGAACTCCTCCGGGGTCCCCTGGAAGACGATCTGCTTGCCGTAGAGGGCGAGGATGCGGTTCGAGATAAAGTACACGTCCGGGATTTCGTGGCTCACCAGGATCGCCGTGAACCCGAAGGAGCGCTGGTACTGGGCGATCATGCCCAGGATCGCGTTCTTGCGGACGGGGTCCTGGCCGGTGGTCGGCTCATCGAAGAGCACGATCTGGGGATCCGTCACCAGGGCCCTCGCCAGGGCCACGCGTTTCTGCATTCCCCCGGAGATCTCCGCGGGGTACTTGTTGACCGCATCGGACAGCTCCATCTGCTCGACCCGGGTCATGACCCGCTGTCGGATCTCGCCCTGGCCCAGGTTCGTCGTTTCCTGGAGAGGCAAGGCGATGTTTTCAAACACCGTCATGGAGTCGAACAGCGCGTTGCCCTGGAACATGTAGCTCATGGGCAGATCGCGCTTCCGGATCTGGTCCAGGGGCGTTCCCCGGATGAGGATGGTTCCCTCGTCGGGCTTGATCAAGCCGATGATGTGCTTGAGCAGCACCGTCTTGCCCGTGCCGCTCAGCCCGATGATGGTCGTGATCTCCCCCTCGTAGATCTGCAGGTTGATGCGCTCGAGCACCGTCTTGTCGTAGAAGCGCTTCGAGACGTCCTTGAATTCGATCAGCGGGGTTGCCATGTCGCTCCTGCCTACGAAGACCCTTTCCATAATCTCCCTCTCCCTTGAGGGGAGAGGGTCGGGGTGAGGGTGAAATCTTTCTGCTGTCTACTGCCTCTTTCACCGGTCACCGGTCACCGGTCACTTATATCAGCAACGACGTCACGATATAATCCGCGATCAGGATCAGCACGCAGGAAATCACGACCGCCTGGGTCGTGGAGCGGCCGATGGCCCTCGCGCCGTAGCTGTCGCTCCGCATGTGCGCGAAGTAACCCTGGTAGCAGCACACGGTGGTGACGATCACCGCAAACACGATCGCCTTGACGAAGCCGTCGGTGACGTCCTTCATGTCCACGCTGGACTCGACGCGGTACAGGTACGTGCCGGCGTTGACGCCCAGCAGCATCACCCCCGAGATGTACCCGCCGATGATCCCGACGACGTCGAAGATGGCCGTGAGCAGGGGAAAGCTGATGATCGAGGCGGCAACCCGCGGGCTGATCAGGTACCGCAGCGGGTCGATGCGCATCGTCCCGAGCGCGTCGATCTGCTCCGAAATGCGCTGGCTGCCGATCTCGGCCGTGATGGCCGACCCCGCCCGGGCCGTGATCATGATGGCCGTGAGCACCGGGCCCAGCTCCCGGATGAGCGAGAGGGCCACCAGGGTGCCGAGGGCGCCCTGCGAGCCGAACTTGACCAGCGCGTGGTAGGACTGCAGGCCCAGGACCATGCCCGTGAAGAGCCCCACCAGCATGATGATCGGCACGGAGCCCGCCCCGATCAGCCAGAGCTGCTCGAGGACCTTCACGAGCTGCTTGGGCCGGAAAATCTTCAGGACGGCCAGGGAAATAAAGATGGTCGAGGCGCCGAGGTTGTTGACCCAGCTGATCGCCTTGCGGCCCATCTCGGCGAAGGGGTCCGTCAGCCACCGGACCGGGGGCCGGCCGGATTCATTCTCGGGGTTGGGTCCTGGCGTCATGTCGCGTTTTCCTTTTCCCGGGTCTTATGACGGAAATGCTGCATCCCGGAAATCAAACGGGGGAAGTCTACCATAGAATACAGGGGCAGTTAAAGCCCCCATTTCCAATGCCGACTCCCGTCCTTCGCCCGACGGATCCCCGCCCTCCGCCACCCCCTCTTCCGCATGCCGCCTGCCCGTTCGCCGGACCATGACCTTCCGGCAATTCTGCGAACGATCGGCTACCTGCCGAGCTTCGTCTCCGCTTCACAGGCATTGCCGGAAAAGGCTCCCACCGTCCAGTAACGATTGTCGGGCATGGTGCGTTGACAGGATTCCCCTTCGCGTCGATTTCTGCTAAATTGGATCATCTTTACCCGGGGGATACGGTTATGCGCATCACCGACGGAACGGAAATCTGCCAGGTCTGCGGGAAGGTCCCCTCCATCATCTACTGCGATTCCTGCGAGAAGCCCCTGTGCCGCGCCTGCCGGAAGTTCGACATGTGGCAGCAGGGATGCGGCTCCATCCCCACGAAGGTATTCTGTGTCGCCTGCGCGACGAATCCGTGGGTGAACCCCTGGGGCAGCGCGATGGACTGACGTCAGTGGTCAGTGGCAAGTGACTAGTGGCTTTTGTAATAATCCCATTCTGTCCACTCTTCACTAACCACTGATCACTCGTCACTGTTTTCTATTCGTCCCGTTCGAAGATCTGGTCCACGAAGTGCTGGAAGGGGCCGGGTACCTTCTCCCTGGCAAAGGCGACGACCTCGTCGACGACCTTGCGAGCCGCCTCGTCTCCGGCGCCCGTAATCTCCATGATCTTCTTCAATAACTCGTCCATTCAGTCCTCCTTTGTCAGATGATGATCTCCTCGCCCATGGCGGGCACGCGAACCGTCCCCGGCAGCCTTTCGGCCGACCAGAGCTTCGCGGCGCCCTCCTGCCACTGGCGGTCCGTCCAGCCCCAGCCGGGGTTGCCCTCGCCCTCCTCGTGGCCTCCCATGTGAACGAGCAACGTCTCCTTCGGCTGAAGGGCCCTCGCGTACTTGCACACCGTTGCAAAGGAGAGATGCCCCGTGTTTACCCCCACAACCTCCTCGACACTCCAGGAGAAGCAGTCGATGAACAGGTGGTCGGCGCCGCGAAGGGCCTCCACCGTTTCTTTCTGCGCCTGAGTTTCCGGGCTTGTGATCCAGCCGTTCTTGTTGTCCAGGTCCCAGAGCAGAACCGTCTTCTTGCGGCCCGTCCGGATGATGAAGCAGGCGCTGTTGTAGCGGGTCTCCTTGAAACTCTCCGGGTTGATGTCGGCCCCGGAGTGGGAGACGGACAGCGGTGTGATCTCGATTGCGTCGGCACCGAGAGCGATCGGGGCGAGGAGCGTCCCCGGCGGCTCCGACTCGTCGGAGGGCCGGCCCTCGAGGCAGCGGTACCACTCGTAGGAATAATTGCGCGAAAGCCACTTACCCGTGCCGCCCCGGCACCAGGTGGGAATCCGGGAAAACTTCACCCCCCTTCTGCGTGCGGTCCTTCGCATGGTTTCGCCGAGACGGTTCACCTCGAGACTGTGGTCCGGGTGCCAGTGTGAAAAGAGCAGCCAGTCGACGCGCGCCTCGTCGGGGCTGAACGTGTTGAGGAGGCTGTTCACGACGCCGAGCCCCACATCGACAAGGGCATGCCAGGCGATGCGCCCTCCTTCCCTGCGGATGATGGAGACGGACATGTTCGCCGCGGGCTCCCTGAGGGCACAGCGGGGACAGGGGCAGCCGAACTCCTGCAGGAAGGCGTTGCCGGTTCCGTTCACAACCAGGGAGTAGTTCATTCAGTACCTCGTCTGTTCAGCTTGGGACATCTAGCCTGCTTGGTGCTGCTGCCTGCGGCACATCGAGGTGACAGGTTACAGGTGTCAGGTGACAGGAAAGACCGTGGGTAAGGAACATGTTACCTGTTACCTGTTACCTGTACACCTGTTACCTGTTACCTGTTACCTCATTACCCAATTCCCAGTTACCAATTACCATTTTTTCCGCGGTTCGGGAAGGAACCAGACAAGCCCCAAGAGCGCGAGCGGGATGAGGGCCACGGCGGCGAGCACGGGACGGATGGAGAAGGCATCGGCGAAGGCTCCCGCGATTGGGGTCATCGTTCCCCCCAGGCCAAAGGCAAAACCCATCATGAGGCTCGACACCATGGAGCGGCCCTTCGGGGCGAGCGTCTGGGCTAAAGTGACTCCCAGCGGCAGGGTGGCCATGACGAAAAAGCCCGAAAGAAAGGTCAGCAGATAGACCCACGGACCCTGGGCCACAACGAGCAGCAGCAGAAAGGGCGTGGCCATGAGGAAGCTCGTAAAAAATATTTTGCGGAAACCGATCCGGTCCGAGAAATGTCCCGCAATCATTCCGCTTGCCGTCCCTGCAAGGGTGAAAAGCGTGACGACGGCTCCCACCGCGATGAGAGAGTATCCTTCCTTGACGAGCAGTACGGGCAGGAAGGTCCGGAAGACGTGGGCCACGAAGGCACGAAAAACCATGATGAGCCAGATCAGGATCATCCACTTCCAGATCGACCCGAACATTTCCCGGAGCGTCCCCAGGAAGGTGCGGCTCTCGATCTTTTCACGATCCGGCACGGGCACGACCAGGAACAGGTAGATCAAAATCAAGAGCCCCGGGATCATGAGCCATGGCATCTTTTCAAGTCCCTGGAGGGTGACAAACCAGGTGATGAAAAGCGGCCCAACGGCGAAGGCAAAAGTCCCGCCCATGTTGAAGATCGGAGTAGGCAAATCCGGGGCGGGTGCCCGCGTAGGAATGAACACCATTCCCGCAACAGAGGGGTGAAACATGGACGATCCGATGGAGCCCAAGGCAACGCAGAGCAGGAGCAGCATGTAGGAAGGCGCGACCCCTGTGAAGGGCACAAAGATGACCGACAGGAAGATGCCGCCGAGGATGAAAAAACGGGTCTGATAGCGGTCCGCGAAAAACCCCACGTTGGGCTGGACGACAAAGGAGAGAAAGCGGCTCAGGCCGCCGATGAGGCCGATCTCGGTCAGGGTGAGGGCGAATCGATCGGCGAAGACAGGCAGCAGAGGTGTCACGAAGGAATTATAGAAGTCACCGGTAAAGTGGATGAGCGTGAGCGCGAAGAGAACCCGGATGTTGGTTTTTTTCGACGGCTCGGTCATGGACGCAGCTTTCGCGAAAAGCGGTCCGATGATCTTAAGAGATCGTGCCGGGCCTGTCAAGGAACGTCGCGCAACCTGGCTCTCAAGGCTCCAGTCCGGCTAAGCCTCACGGGAGATTGACGCTTCTCTACACGTAACGGTTCGATTCAGCAAGATCATTTTGGGAGGATGCCCCGCTACAACGCGGAAAGAGAGGATACGGGAATTCATGCAAGCTCCGGCCGACAAGCGGTCTTACGATGGCGTAGTCGACAGGCTTCAAAATGTTACAATCTTGTCATACTCATAAATAATATATACATAAATGTATTTTTATTTCCGTCGCGTGATCGCAGGCAACATCATTATGATTAATTATATTAGCATGTTACATTAACAATGTCCCCTGGCATTTTTATTGCTCAATCATTGTTATCTGTGGGGCTCGTGCAGAGGAAAACGATGCGGAAACGATCCTGCACTACTCATTCATGATCTTTCATTGCATGTTTGCGGTCATCACACCGTAGCTCATCATCGGAACCCGTGCCGAGCGGATTGGAAATACTTCCGCATTCCTCGCCTTGGGATGGCTGAAAGACCTTGGCGCTTATAGAAAATGAATAAATATCAAGAGAAGGAGCGAATCATGGAGATTACAGCAGTTTTCGGTTCCAACGTATTCAGTGACAAGGTCATGAAAGAGCGCCTGCCCAAGGAAGCCTACAAGGCGCTGAAGGAGTCTATCGAAAAGGATGCGCCGCTTCGGCCCGACGTTGCCGAAGTCGTGGCAAATGCCATGAAGGATTGGGCCGTGGAAAAAGGGGCGACCCACTATACGCATTGGTTTCAGCCGCTCACCGGGATCACCGCCGAAAAACATGACTCGTTCATATCCCCGACCTCCGACGGCAGCGGTTACCTGGAATTTTCCGGCAAGCAACTGATACAGGGCGAGCCCGATGCGTCATCTTTCCCGAGCGGCGGCCTGCGCAGCACCTTCGAAGCAAGAGGGTATACGGCCTGGGATTGCACCTCTCCCGCCTTCCTGAAAGAAGATGCCAGCGGCAACGTGACCCTCACCATTCCGACTGCCTTCTACTCGTATTATGGCGAAGCCCTCGACAAGAAGACGCCCCTGCTGCGGTCCATGAAAGCCGTGTCGAAGCAGGCCATGCGCGTTTTAAAGGCCCTGGGCAATGTCACGTCAACCAAGGTTGCTTCCACCGTGGGCCCGGAGCAGGAATACTTCCTTGTGGACAAGAAATTTTATATGGAGCGGATCGACCTGATGCTGGCAGGGCGAACGATCTTCGGTGCCCCCGCGCCAAAGGGTCAGGAACTCGAGGATCAGTATTTCGGCTTCATCAAGGACAGGGTTTCCGATTACATGCAGGACCTCAATACTGAGCTGTGGAAAATGGGCATTACCTCCAAGACACAGCACAACGAGGTAGCGCCTGCCCAGTACGAAATGGCCCCCCTTTATACGACGACGAACATCGCAACCGACCACAACCAACTCGTCATGGAGACCATGCAGAAGGTTGCCCTGCGTCATGACCTGGTTTGTCTGCTCCACGAAAAACCCTATGCAGGCATCAACGGATCCGGCAAGCACAACAACTGGTCTCTCTCGACCGATGACGGGCACAACCTGCTCGAGCCGGGTCACACGCCCGGTGAAAATGTCCAGTTCCTGTTAATGTTAAGCGCGCTGATCAAGGCGGTCGACACCCATGCCGATATCCTGCGGGCGACCTGCGCTTCTGCCGGAAACGATCATCGACTCGGCGCCAACGAAGCGCCCCCGGCGATTATCTCGATTTTCATGGGCGAAGAGTTGACGGCAATCCTGGAGAAGCATTTCGAAAGGCCAGCCGATCCGTGTGAAGGGCGCGCAGTATCTGAATGTCGGTGTGGATACGCTGCCTGCATTTCCCAAGGACAACACGGACCGGAACAGGACCTCGCCCTTTGCCTTTACGGGAAACAAATTTGAATTCAGGATGGTCGGCTCATCACAGTCGATCGCCGGTTCGAATGTGGCCTTGAATACCATCGCCGCCGAAGCCTTCGACGAGATCGCCACCCGCCTCGAAAAAGCCAAAAACAAGAATGCCGAGGCAGCGGCAATCATCAAGGAAACATACAAGAAGCATAACCGGATCATCTTCAATGGAAACAACTATAGCGAAGCGTGGGAAAAAGAAGCGAAGAAACGAGGCCTTGCAAATGTGAGGAACTCCGTCGATGCATTAAAGGCGTTTATCACGGATAAGGCTCTTACCCTTTTTGAAAAATACGAAGTCCTGTCCCACAAGGAACTGCATTCCCGGTACGAAATCTATATCGAGACCTACGCGAAACAGGTCAATATCGAAGCCCTGGCGGCAATCGACATGGCCAAAAAGCAGCTCCTCCCGGCAGCCATCGAGTATGCGACTTTTCTGGCCGACTCTATTTCCAGTTTCAAAGCCGCATCGGTTGGGGCTTCCGTCCAGGAAGACTTGCTGAAGAACCTCGGGGCCCTGCTTGCCTCATCCTATAAAAACTTGACCCAGCTTGAGGCTGCCGTCGTGAAGGCCAGGGAGGCTGCTGATTGTCTCAAGAAGGCTGAAACCTACCGCGACAAGGTCATTCCTGCGATGCAATCCTTGCGTTCGGATATCGATGCCATAGAGATGCTGGTTCCCACGGACATGTGGCCCGTGCCCACTTATGTTGATCTTCTCTTTAAGCTGTAAACTCCGGCAAAAGCAGGAATGCCCGGTCTTTCGAGACCGGGCATTCCCTGCGGATACCGGGCTTCTTTACTTTTTTTTCCCCCGGCCCGGTCGAAATCCGGCTTCCCGCCGGATTCCGTCAGGCCCCGTCCTGGACGTATTTGAAACCGAGTTTCATGGAGAGCTCCGCTCGGTCCAGCTCTTTTCCGAGATAGGCGGCGTGGGAGAGCTGAGTGACCCAGCCGTTTGCGACAATGCTCCGATAGAGGCTCACGGCGTCCTTCCCCTCGATGATCCGGAGGAGCCGGTTGTCGTTGGAGTAATGCTCAACCGATATGATCCCCTTTTCCTTCAGGGGCAGGATGACGAAGTAGCCCCCCTTGTCCAGTTCCGTCTTTTTGACTTTCTCCGCCCGGATCACCTCGACGGCGGAGATTTTCACGGGCTTTACCACCCGGGCGAACTCCTTGCCGCCGCACGAAAGATGTCCGCTCCTGGAGAGTGCGCCGATCCGGGTCACAACTTCCTCTGCATCCTCGCAACCGATCATGTCCACAAGGGTGACCTGGCTGCGAAAGGCCTCAACCTCCTCGGGGGTGACGTTCTTCAGGACCGGCCGCCGCCCGGGCGACCCGATCACCCGCAAGGCCCTGTCGACGCCGTTTTCGCAGAGGGAAAGGAGGGTGGCGCCGCTCCGGTGGCCTTCGGGGTCCTTGCCGGCCACGATGAGATAATGGATGGAGGGGTTCGTGATGGTGTTCTGGATCACTTTTTCAATGCCGATGTTTTCCGTTTCCGTCTTGCCGACCATGCAAAGGTCCCCGGGGGCCAGGCGGGCCAGATCCTCGGCCAGGGTGATATTGGCGAGGGTCGACACGGCCACATGAGAGGTCTTGTGTTCGAACAGGACAAAGTACTCTCCCGGAACGGGGGGCCAGGACTGCGGGGCCGCTGCCCCCGTGTCGCAGGTCCCGTGGGCAGAGCCTTCTAGCTCCGGGAACGCTTCGTAAAACAGGTTCATTGCCACCGCCGGGTAGCAGTGCTTGCAGCCCAGTCAGGTGTACAGGCTCTCCTGCGTTTTCCCGAGCCAGATGTCCACCTTTTCCCTGAGATCACGGGCATCCTGATCCCCGCCTGCTGCCAGGCTGTCGCGAATCTCCTCGAGCGCCCCTTTCATGCAGCCGCACTTCCGGCATTTCGACAAGGCGATTCCCTTCTCGAGCTCCGATTGCACGTTCTCCGGATTTTGTTTCTCAGGCATATCACGATCCATCCGTTGCGACGATGCTCTTGATCGGCGATTTGCCGCTCCCGGGCAGAGCCGTTCGCGAAAACCGATACGATTTCACCCGGGGAATCCCCCTCCTAATCGGCACCGCAACTCCCGCAGGAGCAGGTTTCGCCCCGGGCCTTTTCAAAGGCTTCCCGACCTTCTCGAAATGAAAGGGCGGCAATCACGATGGCCCCCGCGGCATCGATGCCCCCGATCCCCGTCAGTTCGTATCCGGCGCTCGCAAACAGCAGAACCCACGACAGCCACAGGCAGACGCGGCTGCAGTTTGCATCGGCCAGAATGGCCTCCGAATGGAGCTGGCGTCCCACTTTCATCTTGTAGCGGATCAGAATCCACATGACCGATATGGAGATCAACGCGATGGCGATTCCCCAGAAGGTCGTCTCCGGTCTTTGGCCATAATACAGATTCAGCAGGCCGGTGACAATCAGCCCGACAGACAGAATGTAGAACGCGGAGCCGGTAATGCGCAGGGCCGTCCTCTCGAATCGGTCCGGATCGCTGTCGGGATTTCGCTGCAGACGATGGATCATGTGCCACACACCGATGCCGGAGACAACCTCTACGAAAGAATCCAGCCCAAATCCAAAGAGGCTGAGGGCATCGTCGTTCACACCGAAATAAACGGAAACGACGCCTTCCAGAACATTATAGAGAATCGTCACGACGGCCAGGAATGAGGCCAGTCTGTACAGTTTTGAGATATTGGCCTGCCCTGCAGTCGCATCTTGCAGAACCTGCCCTTCCTGACACGTCATGTCCTTTCCTTACCAGGGAACCTTTCGGTTTTTTTCAGGGTCGTCATTTGTATATATTATAACCATATGGATATCGATTGTGGAACTATTTACTCACACATGCCGATCAGGATGTCGCACGGGGGTAAAGAAAATGAGGGAACCAGCCGATAAGACGCAAAGGAACTGGCACTTTTTCTTGAGCCTGGGAGGAACCCATGACATCACCCGCACTGGATCGCACCCTGGAGGCCATGGAACTGATGGCCCGGGCCGAGTCGGCCGTCGAGCGCCTCTACGAAGCCTGCGCCGGTCTCTGGAAGGAAGACGTGGAATTCTGGCAGGGGCTTGCCGCGGAAGAGAAGCACCACTCGGAGCACATCCGTTCGATGATTTCGATCCTCACCGGCAATCCCGGAAACTTCCAGCCCGGTCGGCCCTTCAGTTCGATGGCCTTGCAGACCTTCATTTCCGGTGTCGAACGCGACATCGAGAGCGTGAAGCAGTTCACCGTGCCGGAAATGAAAGCCCTGCACATCGCCCGGGACATCGAACAGGCCCTTATCGAATGCCGCTTCACCGAGGTCGTCCAGACAGACGATAAGCACTTCCGGGCCCTGGCCGATGAAGTCACGCGGGACACAGCCATCCACCGCCGCCTGGTGGAGAAGAAGATAATGCAACTGCAGGCGAAAGGCTAAGGGCTAAGGGCAAAAGGCAAGAAATCGAATAAAAGAGGCCGGAAGGGAATCCCCTCCGGCCTTCTTTTCTCTTAATGTTTCTGTTTTTTGCGGCTCGCGGCTCCTTATTCCTCCCGAATCCCTTTCACACGCTACACGCTACCCGCCACACGCTTCTTCTACCTCTACCCTGTCCCCTTTCTTATCATCCCCCCGTCACGACAATGATGCTGAAGACGGATTTCCAGGTAAGGGGTTTCACGATGGTATTCTTGCCAAGCCTGGACGCAAGTGTCTTCGCCTCCTTTTTGTACTTCTCGGTGAAGTAGATCGTGTTGGCCGGGTAATCGGCGTTTTCGGCCATCGCCACGCTCTCCACCTTGTAACCCATGGCCGTCAGGCGCTTGGCCATCCGTTTGGCAGAGTCGATTTTACCCTCACCGGATAGCACCTTCATGCGGATGGACTTGAGACCGGCCGACTTGCCCGCTGCCGGGCTTTCCTTGATGTCCGCCTCCCTGGATTTCGCCTGCTGGGCCTTCATCCGCTCCACCTCATTGACCATCGCGGCCTGCTTTGCGTCCTGCCGGGCGATCTCTTCGGACTTTTTCTGCAACAGATCGTCCTTTGCGGCAAGCTGTTTGTTCAGAGCGCCGCTCTCGGCCTGCAGCTTCTCGTTTCGGGCGGTGAGTTCCTTGTTCTTCTGCTCGAGATCGGAGACGGTTTTGGCGAGCGTGTTCGCTTCCTCCTCCTTCTGGACGTAAGCACTCTTTGTAACCATACAGCCCGAGAGGACCATTACGAACACCACCAACGCTGCAAGGCACAAGGATCGACAATGCATGGAATCTCCCCCTTCTGCGATTGGTATCGTTTCAACCCCATATAAACGGAATCCGGCCGCCCTGTCAATGTCTTACACCTCGGCTCGTGGAAATTTCAGACAGGATGTGCTAAGGGAAGTCCTCGATGAACCTGCAAACCAGAGGTGGTAAAGATATGGCATATATCCTGAGAACATCGGCCGGCACATTTACGATCGAGCCCGATGAAGCGGACTGGAAGATGTTCAAGCTTTGCATCGGCGGGCTCTGGCTTGCCTCGTTTCAGACGGCCGAGGAAGCGGCTTGCGCCCTGACGAAGCGCGAGACGGGCTGGTCGGACTGGGACCGAGTGCACACAGGCGAATGTCCGACATGCCTTGCCGAATGGGAGGAGTCATAAGAAGCAGACAGTCTACAGCCTACAGTCAACAGCATCGAAAGAAACAAGAAACCGGTTTTCTGTCGGCTGCCGGCTGTGGGCTGCCGACTTTTTCTATCTCCTCTACCCTCTACCCTCTACCCTGAACCCTAGTCCCCGGGCCCCTCAAGTTTTTCGTGCCGCTGCCGATAAGAAAGCAGAAGTGTAATACGGGGGTTCACGGCATGTCGGAAGCGATCAATACGGCCCTTTCGGCCCTGAGGGCAACCTTCAGGAAGCTGGACGTCACGGCGAACAACATCGCCAACGCCAACACGCACGACTTCAAAAAGAGCAAGGCCTCTTTCGAGGAGACCTCGCCAGCCGGGGTAAAGGTCACCATCAGCCGGGTCGAGACGCCCGGCACCCCACTGCCCCCCGACGAGGTCATCGGCGAGGGCCACCAGATGTCCAACGTTTCCATGGAAGAAGAACTCGTCGACCTCATCACGACCCGGCACGCCTTCGCCGCGAATATCCAGACTATCCAGACGGAAGACGAGATGCAGGGAACGCTGCTCGACATCATCGCCTAAATCTCCTGCAGCACAATCGCGTCCGGGACCGCCTTCGAGCCGGATCGAACAACGTCTGGAAGTTGAGAAGGAGTCACAAAGGTCGGGCATAAGAGCCGATTTGATATTTTTTCGCATTCTCCACTTCACACGTTCTCACCCTCTCACCCTCTCAACTTCTGTTTCCCCGCGATGTCCCGCTATGGTATATTTACGCATCGTGCACCGAGAAAATGGTCGGGAGCAGCCGTCCCATGAAGTCCCTGCGGGAGTCCATTATCGATTTCATCTACCGGTCGGCCACGGCTCCGGAAGAGGCGCGCCGGAGACTCGCGCCCCTGGGCGGGGCCTTCTTTATCAGCCTGATCCTGCTCGTGATCCTCGCTTCTCTCGCGGCCGATCGCCTTCTCGGGCTCCCTGCACTGGCCCCGTGGCCGACGGCCCTTTATGCGGGCCTGCCCCTGTTCGCGGCGGGCGCTGCCCTGTGGCTCTTGAGTGTTCTGCAGTTTGTCCGGGCAAAAGGAACCCCCATCCCCCTGAACCCGCCGCCGCGCCTCATCCAGGAGGGACCCTACCGCTACGTCCGGAACCCCATGCTGGCTGGCGTCTTCATCATGCTCCTCGGGCTGGGTATGCTGCTGCGGTCCTGGTCGCTCACGACGGTGTTCACCCCGCTGTTCATGGCCTGCGCACTTCTCGAGTTCAAGCTTATCGAGGAGCCGGAGTTGGAGCGAAGGCTCGGCGATGCCTACCGGGCTTACCGGGCGCGAACGCCCATGCTCATCCCGAGACTTCGATCCTCGCGGATGCTGCTGTTCGTCCTGCCCGTCCTGCCGTTCATCGGGCCCGCACTCAAGACGCCAGGGCTTTCTCTCGAGAAGATCAAGCTTCCGCCGGGCTTCCAGATCGACCTCTACGCATCGGGGATCCAGGGTGCCCGTTCCTTGGCGCTAGGCCCCAAGGGCGTTGTTTTCGTGGGAACGCGCGACGAGGGCAGGGTCTACGCCATCGTGGACCGAAACGGCGACCAGAAGGCCGATGAGATCATCACGATCGCCCGCGGGCTAAGCATGCCCAACGGGATTGCATACCGGGACGGCGCCCTCTATGTCGCAGAGGTGAGCCGCATCCTGAGGTTCGACAACATCGTCGACCGCCTCTACAACCCGCCGAAGCCCTTTGTCGTCAACAAAACGTTTCCCAGGGAGCGGCATCACGGATGGAAATACATCGCCTTCGGGCCCGACGGGCTTCTCTACGTGCCCGTGGGGGCGCCGTGCAATGTATGCGAAAAGAAAGACGGGCGATACGCCTCGATCATGCGGATGAAACCGGACGGGAAGGACCTGGAGATCTTCGCCTCGGGCGTGCGCAACACCGTGGGCTTCGACTGGCACCCGGAAACGAAGGAACTGTGGTTCACGGACAACGGCCGGGACTGGATGGGCGACGATCGGCCGCCCGACGAGTTGAACCACGCCCCGAAAAAAGGGATGCACTTCGGTTTCCCATACTGCCACGGCGACATGCCGGATCCCTCCTACGGGAAGCACCGGGACTGCAGCCAGTACACGCCCCCGGCCATCATGCTCGGTCCCCACGTGGCCGCCCTGGGCATGAAATTTTACACGGGGGAGATGTTCCCGGCGGAATACCGCAACCAGATCTTCATTGCCGAGCACGGCTCCTGGAACCGGACCCGACCCGTCGGCTACCGGATCACCCTGGTGCGCCTGGACAAAAACCGGGCGGTGAGCTACGAGACGTTCGCCGAGGGCTGGCTCGAGGGAATGACGGCCTGGGGCCGCCCCGTCGATGTTCTCGTAATGCCGGACGGCGCCCTGCTTGTCTCCGACGACCGGGCCGGAGCGATCTACAGGATTTACTTACCGTAAATGACGGCTTAAGGCTTAGGGCAAAAGGCTAATGGCAGAAAGAAGACAGCAAATCGATTTTGTCAACTTTCTTCGCCTATAAGCCCTTAACCCTTTGCCATTACGCCTTTTCAGAGGAGGGTACGATGAACTTTGCGACGTTGAAAGATGCGCTCACTTTCGCCATGGACAAGGAGAAAAAAGCCAACGAACTCTACCTCCTGTTCCGGGGAAAAGTGAAGGACGAGGGGGCAAAAACTTTACTCAAAGACCTGGCGGACCAGGAGCTGGGACACTGGAGGATGATCCAGGAAGCCCTTCTGACCGGCGCCGTCGAAGGGATCGGGGCAAAGGCAAAGGGGAGCGATCTCCAGGTCTCGGACTACATGGTGGAGATCGAGCTCACCGCCGACAGCGCTCCCCCGGACATCATGGTCTTTGCCATGCAGATGGAAAAGAAAGCCTTCGATTTCTACAACAACCTGCTCGCGCAGTACAAGGGAACGAACCTCGAGGCCCTCTTCAGCCGGCTTGCCCGCGAGGAGATGCGACACAAGGAAATTCTGGAAAAAGAATACGAGACGCACTTCGCGCAGTGGATGTGAAAAGGACAGGCATAGGGCTAAAGGCTTAGGGCAAAGGGCAAAGAAAGAAACTTCATGTAGGGCCCGATCCCTGATCGGGCTCAATGGGCCGTTCGGGGAACGGCCCCTACTTCTTTCAGCCAACGATTTACACTGCACACTCGCAGTGTGACGGGTCATCCAGACGGTAACGGATTCCGGATCAAACAGATTAATAACAAAAAATGGAGAACCTATGAAATTCAGGAAATATGTCGAAACGCTGGTCGGTACGGTGGGCGAACTGGATGCAGACGACGTCACCTACGTGTTTGCCGTTCGTCCCGGCATGGAACCGAAAAGCCCGGCAAAACTCATCAAGGTGGACGAGGACTTTGTCATCGTCGAGGTGAAATTCCGGCGGTCGAAGGTCCACCGGGTCATCCCCCTGGCGGTCTTTTCGCTATGCATCTCCGAGGAATAAAAAAACGCGCCGGAGGCTCACCGGTTCATCCCGGTGATCCACGGCACGTCGTGCGGAATTGATTGTGCAGACGGGCCCTATTCGATGATGGCGTAAAGCCAGGCACCGACGATCGAAAAGCTGACTGTTATCACGAAGAGGTACTCGTACACTGCCATGCCTCCATGCTTTTGCAAAGGCTGACCAGGATACCGTGCCAGACGAATACCCCAGTCAGTTTATGAACCCCCAGTCAGTAGCTTCCTCTATCAATGGTAACCGTCTTGACCCCTCCCGGGGTGCTGTTCGGGTTCATCCTGAGGTGCTGAAGCTAGCGGGAGTGTCATTCTCCATTCAGCCCTATTATCGGTCGTTTTTGACTGAACCTTTAGGCGGTCTGCAAAACGAGCCTTTTGGAATCTGGAGAGTTGCTAAATTCGTGCCATCTGTCGCCTCGATCGGCCATCTTGACAGATAAGGCCAAGTGCACTATTCTTCTCCGGACCAAAGCGCGGCACGGGCGCCCGTCTCCAAGCGCAGAACGTTGAAATTCTTCATGCTTCTCCTGCGCGAGCGATGCGGTGCGGCCTGCGGGAAGCGGCCCTTTCGCGTTTCTTTTGGAAAAAACGGAAAAAGGAGAAGAACAAATGGTATCCAGACTTCGCAAACCCCTCCTTGCGCTGGGCATCGCCATCTACCTGTCCTGCCTCATCGTATCACCGGCGATTGCCGGCATGGTGGGGGCCATCACGTCCCAGGGGGCCTCGGCCGGGGTCCGTCAGGACGAGATCAGCCGGATCCAGACGGCACTTGAAACGCAAATCGTGAAGGAAAAGCTGAAAGCCTACGGGCTTGCCCCAGGCGAGATCGAGCAAAAGCTCCAGGGCCTCTCGGATGAGCAGATCCACATGCTAGCCCAGGCCTCGGATCAGGTGCTGGCAGGTGGAGATGCGCTGGGCGTCATCATCGCCATCCTGGTGATCGTCCTGCTGGTCGTCCTGATTTTGAAACTCTCGGACAAGACGGTTGTGGTCAAATAGAGATTTGAAACGAATCATCGCAACCCTGCTTATCCTGCTGGCTTCGAACGCCCTCGCTCTCGAGATCGAGGGCGTTCCTTTCATCCGGCAGGACTCGCAGTTTTGCGGACCGGCCGCGCTGGCCTCAGTGATGACATTCCATCGGGTCCCCGAGGACCAGAAGACGATCGGCGCCGCGGTCTACAGCGAGAAACTCCAGGGGGCTCTCATCACCGATCTCGAGCGCTATGCCCGTCAGAAGGGGTTTGAGACAAAGTCCGGCCGGGGGACCGCGGACGAGTTGAAGGCAGAGATTGACCGAAAGCGGCCTGTCATCGTCCTCGTGGATCTCGGCTTCTGGGTGGTCTCGAAGCCCCACTACCTCGTAGTCATCGGCTATGACGACGAAGGGTTCACGGCACACGATGGCTACACGCCTCAAAACCGCTATTCCTACGATCGCTTCGGGGCCATCTGGGGAAAGATGGGGAATGTCTACCTTCTCCTCTACGGGGTCGAGGGTCAAGGGGCGAGGGGCGAGGGTGGGAAAGAGAGAAAATGACGAAGAAAATACTGACCGTCTTTCTGATGCTGTTGCTGGCGGCTTGTGCAATGCCGAAGATCCCACAGATCATCGTCATCGACGACCCGCTCACGGCCGAGCAGCACAACGATCTCGGGGTGGCTTACGAGGAGAAAGGCGACTTCGCCCTCGCGGAGAAGGAATACGAAAAGGCCATCAAGAGAAACAGGGAATGGGTGATCCCCTACCTGAACCTGGGGCACATCTATTACCGACAGGGCAAGCTCGACCGGGCGGAAAGGGCCCTGCGCGAAGGTCTCCGGGTCAAAGGCGACCACCCCGATCTGCTGAACAACCTCGCATGGGTCCTCATGGAGAAGGGGCAGCTCGCGGAGGCAAAGGCCCTCATCGACAAGGCCATCGCCATGGACGACAAGGAAGAATATCAAGACACCCGCGAGGAGATCCTCGAGAGGATCAAAGAGAAATAGCGCCCAATCGTATTGAAGCCATCGAACTCAAGCCTTTCGTGCGAAAGCCGATAATTATTTGGGGAGTGCGGGAGCCTGGCAGCAATATGACTGAAGGGCAAGAAATAAGATACCGAGGCTCTTTCGCCGCATCGTCCATCGGGCTGCTGGTTCTCGCCCCCGTGGCCCTCCTGGGCCTCTATGACCTATCGGCAGGTCGGTATGTCGGCCCGGCGGCCCTGTTTCTGCTGTTTCTTTCCCTTTGCGCATTCGTGATCGTGTACACTTCCGTCGCAGAGGTTTCCCTGAGCGCGGAGGGGCTTTCCCAGAAGACGCTTTTCAGCCGCTGGCGGTTCCGCTGGAACGAGATCGAGAACTGGACCGTGCGGTCTTTGCCGAATGAAAGCGACGAGTTCCTTTTCAGGGTCCGTGCGCCCGGCCGGATTCTCCAGGTCACCGGGGCCGCCGTGAACGAAAAGGAGCTGCGAGACGTGAAAATGCGGTTTCAGAAATTTGTCGGCGACGCGACCCCGTACGATGCATTCATGGCCCGGTTCGCGCAGGACCAACATGCCGGAGACGATTGAAACAAGAAACGTTCTCGAGATTCGGGACAGGGTGTCCCTGCCGACGAGGGTGATTTTCGCCCTCATCGCCCTGTTTCCCCTGCTGGCCCCCTACGAGCTTCTCATCCGGCCGAAATGGCAAGACCCTTGGAATCTCTTTTTTCTCCTCTGTGCTTTCATCTCCATCGGAGCCATGACGCTCAGCGGCTTGCTCGCCTGGGCGGCGATGGCCGGTCTGAATTCACGCATGCGTTTCGACAGGCCGCGGGACACCCTCACCTACTCGTGGGATGCCCCGATCGTAGCGCTTCGGAAGTACGAATGTCCGATCCGGTCCATTCGGGCCGTTGAGATCGAAACGCATGACTGGAGCGACAGCGCGCCGAGTTACTCGCTCAAGATCCGGCTGGAGAATGGGCGTGAGTTCAACTCGGGATCCTCCTGGTCCCTCGAGGAAATCGAGGGCATCAAGGCGAGGGTCACGGCGTTCCTGAGTGGCAAAGGGTAAGGATGGAAAAAGGGGACAGTCCCCTTTTTCCACGGCCGGCCGACGAGGATCGCTTTCTGATGCTGGGAATCAGCATCCGGTTGAGGGTTTTAGTCGTATGCCATTGCTTTCGGGTCGATGACTCCGTGATCCGGATCATCTCCGCCCGCAAAGCAAACAGAAAGGAAGCTGCAACCTACCGGGACTATTGGGGATAAACGATGAGAAAACATTACGATTTTGACAAAATGAAAGGCGAGAAGAACCCTTACGTAAAGCAGATGAAACAGCCGATCACGATACGCCTCGATACGTCGACCGTGGCATACTTCAAGAATCTTTCCGAGGAATTGGGTATGCCCTATCAGAACCTCATCAATCTGTACCTCAGGGACTGCGCGCTGAACCAGAAGAAGCTCAAGTTGAAATGGGCCACATGAAACAGCTTGGCACAAACGGGAACATCTCCCGGGATGTCATTCGCCCAAGACATCCATGACTGCCTCGGCCATAAGCCTGTAACCCACCACCGTCGGGTGCACCCCGTCGAACTGGACGAGTTCCTGGAAATCGACGGCCCCGCTTTGAACCTGCCGCTTCCAGTGCTCGTGCACGCGGGCCACGGGCAGGCCGAATTTCTGTGCCATCTCTTCGAGCTTCCCGTAGAAAAACTTTTCGACAAAATCATAGGACTTCGGGTCGTCGAGCCAGACGGCCGTGACAAGGACGATCTCGGCCTGAGTGTTTTTTCGGATGCCGGCGATCATCTCCTGGATGTTGCGGCCGAAGAGCTCGGAGGTAAAGCCGCAGAAGGCGTCGTTGAGGGCAAACTCCACGAGCACACAGTCCGGGTTGTAAAAATAGACGTCCGTGTCGATCCGGTCGAGGCCCCCCGACGCCGTATCGCCGGGGATTCCCTTGTTCACGAGCTGAAACGATGCCCCGGGATAGCGTTTCCTGAGCATCTCCTTCAGAAAGTCGAGGTATCCCTTGCTGACGAGCCATCCGTGGGTGAGGGAATCGCCGATGGCGACGATCTTCACGTCCTCGCCCGATTTGAGCTTCGCGATGGTCTTCTCCGGCCGGATCATGGTTATCGCTCCTTCCGTAAACGTGGCGGAAGCATACCCGATCTCTGTTCCCCTGTCGAGAATTTGATGCCCTCGGATGCAGTTGCACGGCTGTCTTTCCCGCACACGCTACCCGCTACACGCTTCTTGGCCCGCCACCCTGACCCCTGGACCCTTTACCCTGGACCCTTGTTTTACGCATGCTTATTGCATGATATCCTTTTCCGAACGCGGGCTTCGCGGAAATACACCCCTGGAGGGATAAGACGATGGGGAACGACAATCTCATTTTTCTGGAAGTACTGGAGTGGTTCGACGAGACGGGGCAGGAGCTTGTACACCGACTCCCGGAGAAGGGCTCCGGCGAGATCAAATACGGCGCCCAGCTCACCGTGCAGGGAGAGCCAGTCGGCCGTCTTCTTCTACCAGGGCAGGGCCTTCGACGCCTTCAGCCCCGGCCGCCACACCCTGTCGACGCTCAACATCCCCGTCCTGACCAAGGTCCTCAGCATCCCCTGGGGCATGACGAGCCCCCTGCGGGCGGAGGTCTACTTCGTCAACATGAAGCTGTTCCCCAACCTCAAGTGGGGGACCCGCGATCCCGTGGCTTTCCGGGACTCCGAGCTGGGCCTCATACGCCTGAGGGCCCATGGCGTCTACAGCATCCAGGTGCTGCAGCCGGCCCTGCTCATCAACCGACTCGTCGGCACGCAGGGCAAGTTCAGCACCACCGAGATCGAGGACTACCTGAGCGAGGCCATCGTCTCCCGGTTCAACGATCTCATGGGCGAAATGATCGACACGGTCTTCAAGCTCCCGGGGCGCTACGAGGAGCTTTCCTCCGGCCTCGTGAAACGTCTCCAGGAGGACTTCAGCAACTTCGGCCTGGGGCTGCAGGCTCTCTATATCAATTCCATCACGCCGCCCGCCGAGGTGCAGAAGGCGATCGACGACAAGAGCCGCCTGGCCGTCTTCGACGACGTGAACAAGCTCCTGAAGATGAAGGCCGCCATGGCCCTGGAGAAAATCGCCGAGACCAAGACCGAGGCGGGCGCCGGGATCGGCATGGGCCTGGGACTCATGATGCCCGCCTTCTACGCGGAAACCCTGAAGCAGAGCGGCCAGACCGATGCCATGAAATGCCCCGACTGCCAGGGGCCCGTCGCGGCCGATGCAAAGTTCTGCCCGGCCTGCGGGCACCAGCTGATTGTCTTCAGCCGCTGCCCGAAGTGCGGCAAGAACCTCACGCCCCATGCGAAGTTCTGCTCCCGTTGCGGCAGCCCCGCCGGCGATACGCCGGTGCCGAAGAAGTGCACACAGTGCAGCACAGATAACCTGCCCGACGCCGAGTACTGTAACCACTGTGGAATCAAGATCGGATAGCCCTCGCTGGCTCATCGACTTCCATTGCCCCCGCTGCGCAGGCAACGTCAGCCTCGAGGAGACGGAGCGGATCTTCACCTGTGCCTGGTGCCGGGTGAAGCTCTGCCTCGGGAGCCGCGGCCCGCTGGAGTGCTATATACCCGCCCCGCCCGGTCCGGGTGAAAACGTCCTGTATGTGCCGTACTGGCGCCTGAAAGGCATGGCCTTCACCTGCACGGCCGGCTCGATCCGGTCGGGCGCCGTCGACCTGAGTCACATCGCCCTCACCGCAAAGACGCTCCCCTGGTCCCTGGGAATCCAGACGCAGCTGGCAAGGCTCCGTTTCCTCGCGCCGGGTGTGGCAGGCACGTTCTTCGCGCCAACGCTTACGATCGGGGAAGCGATCGCCGGCTGCGAGGCAAACCTGAAGCAGCTCGGCATACCCCCCTGGACGGAAACCGCCCTGCACCGGGCCTGGATCGGCGAGCAGACAAGCCTTTTGTACTACCCGCTTGCCCGGCGCGACGGGCAGATCGTCGACGCTCTGCAGGGCAGGATTTTCGAGTCCGTCGGCCAGTGGGAGGCCCGTGCCCCGGCGGCGAAGAAGCCCGACTTTCAAGTACGATTCTACGCGGCAACCTGCCCCGACTGCGGCGTGGACCTCGACGGAGACCGGGACACCCTGGTGCTGACCTGCCGGAATTGCGATCGTGCCTGGAAGCGGGGATCGGAGGGTCTCGAGGAGATATCGTTTCACGTCGTCCCGGATCAAGGTGGCGGGGAACAGTTCGGCCTGCCCTTCTGGCGCATCCGGGTGGACGTGGAGGGAATATCGCTTGCGTCATTTGCGGATTACGTCCGTTTCTGCAACCTGCCCCGGGCACTCACACCAGCGATGGCGGAGACGCCTTTCTTTTTCTGGGTGCCAGCCTTCATGGTCAACGCGGCCCTCTTTCTGACCCTGATTCGCCGGGTGACGCTTTACCAGTGGCAGGGGGAGTTCGAACAGCGCCTGGGCACTCTCAAATGCCACCCGGTGACCCTGCCTGCCCAGGAGAGCGCAGAAAGCCTCAAGACGGCCCTGGCCGACCTCGCCGCCGACAAGAGGACCCTGCTGCCCAGACTTTCGAATATGAGAATTGTGATGAAAGAGGCCCTTCTGGTCTATCTGCCATTCCGGGCCAGGGGCGGGGAACTCATCCAGCCGCAGATCCCGCTGGGGATCCAGCGGAAGGCGCTGCAATACGGATTGAATATCTGACGTGCCGCGTCGCGGCCGGAATCGGGCATCTAAGGCGCTGCGCGCAGGCTCCAGGCATCAGGCTTCAGAAAAAGCAAAGGATCGGAGAGATGTTCCCCGATCCTTCTTTTTAGTCTTGTTGCCTTTTCTTCACTCCGGCACTTAGACACTCCGTCACACAGACACTTCTTCCTTGTCTCTATACCCTAGCCCCTTAACCCTTTACCCTCGAATGAGGATGCCCCCTCACCTGCACTCTCTCCTTGTGCTTCTTGTCTCCCTGATCTCCCTCTCTCCTGGCGTAAGAAAATATGAGGTGAGGGGGCATTAGACCTGATGAGGAGAACAGGGTTGTCCCAAAGACCCCTGAAAAAGTTTTCACTCGTGTAATTGAGCGGTTACGGACCTTATTTCGTGAGAAAAAACTGCGTGCTGGGGCTCACATCCTGGGACTCTTCGCCGTATTTTTCCTCTTCAGTCCCGTCGGTTCCCCCGGTCTCTTCGTCCCTGATCCGCTTGTACTCGTCGAGAAATTTCAGCCTCTTCTCCAAGTCCTGGGCTGAGGCCTGGTGTTGATCTTTCATGATCGGACTCCACAAAATCGGCATTTCCGCGTCATCCTCGACGTCGCACTTCCCGGTCCTCTAAGATGGAGGGTCTCTCTCCCGTTCCTACCCTCTGCGGAAACCATGGCACTTCTTTGTACCGAGCAAGCCCATAACCGAAATAGGCGAAAAAGGCAATATCAGATTAGATTCGGTATTTTATCAGGCAATACCTGACATTATTTCGATTGCGCTGTATTGAAGGGGGTATTTACAGCCTTGGGGCCCCAGGGAACAAAGAAGAAGTGCCTGAGTGTCTAAGTGTCTGAGTGTCTGAGTGAAGAAAGAAGGGAGTGGCGAAGCGGCCCTATACCCTATACCCTGTACCCTGTACCCTCAGAATGAAGAGAGCAGGTAGGATCTCAAATTTGCCTTCTTGTTCTTGATACCCAGCTTGATCCGGATGTTGTCGCGGTGAAAGTCCACGGCCCGGGCCGACACACCCAGAACCTCGGCGATATCCTTGCTCGTCTTCCCTTCCCGGATCAGGCTCGCCACCTGGATTTCCTTGGGCGTGAGATTCAGGTGTCGCGTTCCCAGGTTGCGCAGGAATGGAGACAAAATGTCTTGAAGATGATCGTCGAGGATATCCACATAGGAGGACTGCTCGTCGGAAAGCCGGCTCTTTCGAAGCTTCTCCACATAGGGCACGACGAGCTTTTTCACGTTGGAGAGAAGCCTTTCCTCCAGCTCGCTCTTGTCCTCCTCGCGGTGCTTGAGAAGGACACGCAGGGCCGTGTTCATCTCCTCGAGGTTGCGCGATTTGACTTCCAGATCTTCCTCGCGGCGCCGCAGGGCCTCCTCCATCCGCCGCCTCTCGGTGATGTCGCGGATCGACTCGATGGCCCCGATAACGTTCCCCGCAGAGTCCCGCAGCACGCTCGCCGTCCCGTGGAGGTAGACATCTCCCCCCTTGAGGGCCGGCATGTAGGCCTCCCCGATCAGAACGGTTTCCCCTCGTTCCGTCGAGACGTAGGTCCCCTCGTATCGCCTGTCGGGCTTCAGGGCAAGATCGATGAGGATGGGCCGGCGCTCGCCGTAGAAGGGGATGGCGTGCTCGTAGTTCCCCTTGCCGATCATCTCCGGCGCGGGAATTCCCGTCATCTCCTCGATGGCCCGGTTCCAGGCGATCACCTTCCCGTCGCCGTCGATGACGAAGGTGGCATCGGGCAGGAAATTGATCACGTCCGCGAGAAACCTCTCCGATTCCTTGAGCCCCTCCTCGGCCTGCTTGCGCACCGTGATGTCCATGAGAGAAGCCACGCTTTTCCTCGTTCCCGGGATGAGGGAGACCGTCATGTTGACATTGCGGATCCGGCCACCGCGATCCCGGAACCGGATCTCGTAGCTGCGGGGCACCGATTCCGGATCAAGCCGCCGCTGGACATGGTAGGCCTTCATCTGTTCCAGGTCATCTTCGTGGATGAACTCGGTCCAGCGCCTCCTGCCCTCGATCTCGGCCTTGGAGAATCCCGACTCCTTCACGAACTCGGCGTTCACCATGGAGATGGTCATGTCTTCCTCGACAATCATCGTGGCCGTGCCCGTCGTCTCGAAGATCGTCCTGTATCGCGCCTCGGAATCGGAGACGGCCTGCTGAGCCCGGAGGTGCTCCGTGATGTCGTCGACCATCTCGATAGCCGCCGTGACGCAACCGTCCTTGTCCAGGACGGGAGACGATACGACGCGGTAATTCCTCACTCCGTCGCTCGTCGGCGTTTCGGTGACGGATTCGTGAACCTGCCCGTCCCGGAGGGTCACGGCCGTCGGGCACCAGGGGCAGATCTCTTCCCGCGGAGGGTCGTTGAAGGCCCGGTGGCAGACAGGTTTCGCCGTCGCGTCGATATCGGGGTACCAGGTCCGCATCTGGCGGTTCAGGGCCAGGATCTCCATGTTCGGGCTGATGAGGGAGATGCCGATCCCGACGTTGTCGATGACGCTGCGGTAGCGCTCCTCCGAGGCGGCCAGAGCCTCCTCGGCCCGTTTCCGCTCGGCGATTTCCTCCATGAGCTGCCGATTCTTCATCTGCAACTCCGCCGTGCGGATCTCCACCTCGTGCTCGAGCCGGGCCAGGGCATGCTTCAGGTCGCCCTCGGTCCTCTTGGCATCGGAGATGTCCAGGATCAGGGCCTGCTTGGAGAGGGTGCCGTCGGGGTTATAGATCGGCGTGTTGACGATGGAGTACCAGCGCCTGTCCTTCGGGCTCTGGATCTCCCAGTGCACGGTCTCGCCGGCAAAGACGCGCTCGTTGATGCACCAGGGGCAGATCTCGTCGCGTTCATGGAGAACCCTGTAGCAGAGCTCCCCCGTACCGTCGTGGCCCGTCCGCGCGATGAGCCGCTCATTCATGTACTCGATGCGATAGTCCCGGGAGCAGATGTAGATGAAGCCGTCGAAGGAGTCGATCATGGCGCGAAGCCGCGCTTCGAGCCCGGCCTGCCCCATGCCCTCGCCGAGCTGTGCGCGAGCGTCAGCGGAAGTTTTTTTCCCCTTCTTCGCTTCCGTCTTCACCACACGCGTCTCCTCCCTAGTTCAAGAGGTCTTGGGGGCCCGCCTGACCTTCTTTTACGCTTTCCTGACCTGCACCTGGGGCACGGTACTGAGTCAATTCCCAACCGTCCTCGCAACGGTTGTAGCGCAGGACATAGACCCCCCCGTCATCGGCGCGCACCTTGAAGTAGTCATGGTCCTCGCCGAACCAGCGGTCGAGGAACTCGACGACCTCGCGGCGCTTCTCGCCGAGACGGAACCGCAGGGGCCTCTCGCCCGACCGGTACCCGTCGTAGGTTTCCACACGGATCTTCATGGCAGGAAGTCCTGTACATGGCTTACGGCATATGGACCAGGGCTTATGGCAATAGGGAATAACCTCTTATTTTCGAAATCACCTTATGCCCTGCGCCTTAAGCCTATTTTTATTGATCGTATCAGCCTGAGGGAAAATGTCAATATGCCTCACGGCCGGGGCAAAGAACGAAAAAGCCGCCCCTCGTTTCGAGCGGGCGGCTTTTTCCGGGCAGGTAAATCTTACGATGCCTTCGCTTCCTCGCCGTGCATCGCCTTGTCGACGATCATCGTCAAGGCCCCGTCCCCGACGACATTGGTGGCCGTCCCGAAGGAATCCTGGATCATGAAAAGGGCAACCATCAACCCCAGGCCCGACTGGTCCAATCCCAGAACGCTTTCCAGGATGCCCAGCGCAGCCGTGACAGACCCCCCCGGCACCCCTACAGCCGCCACCTCGATGAACCCGAGGAGAATGATGAACGGCAAAAATACTTCCAGGGACGGGGTCTGCCCCTTCGTCAGGATGGTCACGACCATGGCGGACATGGTGATGGCCGCCGCGGCACCCGGCAGGTGGGCAACGTTGAACAGGGGGATGCAGAAGTTGACCGATTCCTTTTTGAGAAAGGGAACCTTGCCGGCGCACTCCAGGGCCACGGGAAGGGTCGCCGCGCTCGACATCGTCCCCATCGCCGTAAAATAGGCCGGAATCATCGTTTTCAGGACAGAGAACGCGTTTTTGCCCGTATAGACTCCGGCAATCGTGTAAAGGACGGCAAGCCAGACCCACTGCGTCGGGATGATGAGCAAGAGAACCAGGAAAAAGGCCTTGATGGTGGGGATCAGTTGTCCCTTGGCGGTGATCTCCATGAAGACGGTGGCGACGAAATAGGGGAATATGGGGATCAATCCGTGCCGGATCAGATCGGCGATGATGCCGTTGAATTCCTGGATGAAGCCCGTGATCGTCGGGCTCTTGATCCGGGTGATCCCCAGGCCCAGGATGATGGCAAAGACCAGGGCCCCCATGATGGAGATGGCCGCAGGAATTTCGATTCGCAGGTAGGGCGTGATCTTCACGGCCGAAACCACCGATCCGGGGACGATACCGAGATGGGGAAAGAAGGCCGTGGCAACGGAGAAGCCCAGAAGCTCTGCGCCGATAGTGGAAACATAGGCCAGTATGAGCCCCAGAAGCAGGGCTTTCCCGGCCTGCCTGCCGAACTCGGCAACCCCCTTTGCCACAAAGGCGATGATGAGAAGGGGAATGACGAACCGGATGTACTGCCCCAGGACAAATCCGATACTGGATAATACTTTAATCAACTCCATGGGTCCAAATAAGCCCAGCAGAATGCCCACCACGATGCCTGCGAAGATTTTTAGTATGAGCCCCATTGTATTATCTCCTCCAAGTTTTTTATTGCCTGCCAGCATCAGGCATCAACATGGCCGTCCGAGCCCGGATCATCGCCTTCGCTGCACAATGTCTTTCGCCGTGAAAAGACAACCATGTGGATCGATGCATTATTATGCCGTCGGCCGCTCCCGCAACACGTTGCCGATCGTATCCAGGATGAACGAGACATCCCGGGACCCGATATCGTTGTGGGTTACCATCCGGAGCGTATGCTCCGAACAGACCTTGACCTTGATCCCGTATCCATTCAATCGATCCGCAAAGGGGGCTGCCTTCCAGCCTGCAAGGCTGACGTCCAGATTGACGATATTGGTGAGGACTCCCCCCCGGTCGACGCGGCCCCCCAGCGCTTCGAGGCCCAGTCTCAACTTTTCGGCATTCTCGTGATCCTCGGGCAGCCGCTCGACCATCTTCGTCAGGGCAAGGATGCCGGGGGCGGCGATCACCCCCGCCTGCCTCATGCCGCCTCCGATCCTCTGCCGCATTCGCCTGGCCTCGTCGATAAAATCGTTCGAGCCCACCAGCATGGAGCCCAGGGGAGCGGCCAGTCCCTTGCAGAGACAGACATCCACGGAGTCACAAAAGCTTACCAGATCGGCCACGGTCGTGTTTGTAGCCAGGGCCGCATTGAAAATCCTCGCTCCGTCCATGAAGATGGGCAGATGGTGTTTCTGCGCGATGGCGATGGTATCCGCATACCGGCTCTTTGCAACGGCGAGCCCCCTGTTCAGGTGAAAGGTGTTCTCCAGGCAGATCAGGCGCGTCCTGGCCCTCTGGACACCGGGGGGCATGATCGCCTCGCTTAATTCTCCCGTATCATAAATTCCCGAATCACTTTTCAGGGGCCGCGGCTGGGCGCCCGACAGCGCGGAGATTCCGCCGGTTTCCAGATTATAAAGATGGGAATCGGCAAACACGACGATTTCATCGCCGGGTTTCGTATAGATCATGACCGCAATCTCGTTGCTCATCGTTCCCGAAATCGTCAGGAGCGCCGCCTCTTTTCCGAAAATCCCCGCCGCGAGTTCCTCGAGTTCGATGACCGTGGGATCGTCCCTCAGGATGTCGTCCCCGACGATTGCGTTTTTCATCGCCTCCCGCATTTCAGCGGTGGGCTTCGTAACCGTGTCGCTTCTCAGGTCAAGGATTCTTGCCATCACGTTCCTCCAACGATGTACACCCAAGGGTCATTCACGACGACAGACCCGGCTCCGGGTCCTGTATCACATTCCGGATGAAAATTCCGCACTTTGCTGCACCATCATCCAGCCGGGTTTCGGCACAAAAAAAGGCCTCTCTTGCGGAGAGGCCTGGAGGGGGATGGAAAGGGAGAGAGGCTGGGGTCTATCTCGTGTTCGCCTTCTGGCGGTCGTGCTTCTGCCTGTAAATATGGTTGCTCGAGCGGTCCTGCATGCTGTGAAGTTTCTGGCGCTCCTGGCCGGTGAGGTTCCCGTCGGACTTCATCCGCGACTCGGCCTGCTTGATCCTCGCCTGCTCGGCTTCTAGCTTCCCGGCCTCTTTCGGCGTCAACTCGCCGCTCTTTACACCCTGGTCGATGCGCTGCTCCATGTTCTGCATGCGCCGTTGGATGCGGGGGTCTTTCATGCTGCCTATGTCCGCGCCGCTGCTGCCAACGTTGGCCGTCTGGGCGTCGTGCTTCTGGTTGTAGATGTGCCGGCTCGAGCGGTCCTGCATGTTGCGAAGTTTCTGGCGCTCCTTCGGCGTGAGCTGGCCGTCGGATTTCATGCGCTGCTCCGTCTGCTGGATCTTCGCCTGCTCGGCCTCGATCCTGCCCGTCTCCTTCGGCGTCAGGGCGCCGCTCTTTACGCCCTGGTCGATGCGCTGCTCCTGGTTCTGCATGCGCTGTTGGATTCCCGGGTCATTCGTTCCGTAGTTCGGGGCCTGGGCCTGGCCGTAAGCGACTTCCGCCGCAACAAGGAATGCAAGACCTGCGATGAATGCGAACTTGAATGCCGAATGCATAAGTGCCTCCTGAAGAAAGTGAGTTTCGCCTCTGGGGATGAAAACGAAGGTTGGCACGACCGGTTGACATCCGGCCTCAATTATTTTTTCCCCTTGAAGTAATTTCTTTTCTCGTCGGGCGTCATGGATTGGAACTTCTGCCTCGAATCCTGACGCTGCTCCGGCGTCATCTGCTGGTACTTTTCGCGGATCGAGCGCCGCTCCTCCTGGGGGAGTTCCCGGTACCACTTCGACCGCTCGCGGATCTGCTGCTGCTCATTCGGAGGGAGTTTCTTGAAATCCTCTTGGCGTTTGCGGATCGTCTCCTTGCGCTCGGGGGGCAGCTCGCGCCACTTCTGGTATCGCTGATTTGCCTGGTCCCGCTCGGCAGGCGTCATCTGCTGCCAGCGGTCGGCCCCCTTCCGGAGTCGCTCCTGGCGATCGGGGGTCATGGTGCTCCAGCGTTCCTTGAAGGGCTGCAGAGTCTTCTGCTCCTCCGGCTTGAGCCGGTCCCATGACGTGCCGCCGGCCTGACCCCAGGCAAGCCCCGCGAGAAACAGGATGAACACCGCCACGAGGGCTGCGATCCGTCTACTCATTTCCGGCATCCTTTTCGCTGGTTTTCTCCTTCGATCAGGCTAGCTGCTGCCGCCGTTGCCGGCGCCTGCAAGCCACTCATAGAAATCCAGATCCTCGTAAAGGTCCATGTTGTCCGCGTTCAGCACGATCTCCAATTCGTCGGGGCTCTTCACGGGCAGATCCTGCTTCGGCGTGTCGAACCAGATCATGAAGACCAAAACCGCCGCAGCTGCCGTCGCAACACCCCCGACCCGTGCCCAGTTCGGGATCCGGAAGAACCCCCCTTCACGCTCACCTGCGGCCTCGACGGCCTTGCGGCGGGCGTCGCGAAGCCGAGAAGCCGTTGCGGCATCGAGTTGCTCCTCGCTTGCCAGAAGGCTCTGTCTTGCCTTCTCCAGGAAGCGCGCTTCTTTTTCGCTCAGTTTCTCGTTCACGGCTGAAATTCCTCCAATTTAAGCTGCAGGGCGTGGACGGCCCGGGAATAGTGCGTCTTGACGCTGCCTTCCGAGCAGCCCATGGCGCTTGCGGTCTGGGCCGTGTCGAACCCTTCCCAAGCCCGAAGGACGAAGGCCTGCTGCTGCCTCAGCGGGAGTTTCCTCAGCGCCCCCTGGAGGGCCCCGGTGAACTCCTGCCTCATGACCCCCTCGGCCGGGTCCGGCGAGGTCGAATCCGCCACCCGGGCCATCGGGTCTTCCTCGTCGCTCTCGTCGTCCCGGGGTTTGCCGAACCAGTCATGGAACCGTCTCCGCACTGCCGTGCGTCGATACCAGTCGGTGATACGGCTGTGCAGGATCTTGTAGAAGAGGACGTTCCACTCCCCTTCGGGCCGATTGGCGTAAAGCCGGGCAAAGTCGAGCATCGTGTCCTGCACGATGTCGAGGGCATCGTCAGGACTCCCCGAGGCCATCCGGGCCATCCCGAAGGCCCGTCTCTCCACCTGGGCCAGGAACCGGTTCAGTGCCGCGCTGTGGTCCAGACTCTTGTTCTCCCCGCCCCCTCGGCGACAGGCAGCCGCAAGGGGGCGTCTAGTGGGTTAAACGTCCAATAAATCGTTTGGTTGACACAAAATCTTTACATTCTCAAGACCTTGGCGCCCCGGATCTTCCTAGCCTTAAGTTCGGCAAGGGCGAGGTTCGCTTCGGCAAGCGGGTACTCCTGCACCTCCGGCAGCAGGGGGATCGCGGCGGCAAGATCGAGGAACTCCTGAACATCAGCCCTCGTCACGTTGGCGACACTCTTGATCTCCCTCTCGAGCCAGAGATGGGCCGCGTAGTCCAGATGCAAGAGCCGGTCCCGGTCAATGTCTTCTTTCCGGATCGCGTTGATCACGAGCCGGCCCCCGCTTTTGAGGTTCTTCAGCGCCTCCACGACGGGCCCCCAGGCGGGGGTTGTGTCGATGATGGCATCGCAGGGCCCCGGCGGTCTCTCGGCCGTCTCCCCTGCCCAGGCTGCGCCCAGCTCCAGGGCAAAGGTTCTCTCGGCCTCGCTCCGGGCAAAAACGAAGATCTTCGACCGGGGGTACTTGTGTTGCGCGGCCTTGAGCACGAGGTGACCCGACGCCCCGAAGCCGGTGAGCCCAAGGGTCTGCCCGTCACGAAGGCCCGTGAGCCTCAGAGACCGCCAGCCGACGGAGCCGGCACAGAGAAGCGGCGCGGCCTGGGAGTCGGAAAAAACCTCCGGAATGGGGTGGGCAAAGGCCTCGGGCACGGTCATGTACTCGGCATACCCGCCGTCTGCGTCACGCCCGGTGGCCCTGAAGCCGGTGCAGAGGTTTTCGTGGCCGCCGAGGCAGTGGCCACAGGTCCCGCAGGCCGAAAAGATCCAGGCAACCCCCACTCGCGCCCCCACGGGGAAGCGCTTCGCCCCGGGGCCATTTTCCACGACCCGGCCGACAACCTGGTGGCCCGGGATGACCGGAAGCCGGGGCGGGGGGGTTCGCCCCTCGATCTCGTCGAGCTCCGTGTGGCACACCCCGCAGGCCGCAACCCGGATCAGGGTCTCCCCGACGCCTGGCCGGGGCACCGGGAGCTCCACGGGGCACAGCGGCGCCCTTTCAGCGGCAAGGCTCACGATCCGGTCGATCATCATCGCTTTCATCATAAATCCCGTCGGCGGAATCCTTTCTGTTTACCGGCCGATCCGGACCCGGATTATAGCTCGCAAGGCGTATGATTTCACGAAAAAAAGCAGCCGGGGCCGTCCGGCACACATCTTGCTTTAACCCGTGATATAGTTTTTGATCTTGACCATAATACGTAAGGCCTAAGGAGAGTCGCAATGCAGAAGGGCTGTCTCACGAAGGACGACGTAGAGAGATTCGAAGGTGAAATGGGAAAGCTCATCGTGGTGAAGAAGGCCCTTGAGCTCGCCCTCATCAACCCCGCGATCAAGGACGATCAGAAACAGGCATACTGCCGGGCGCTTTTGCAGTGCGAGCGGACCCAGAGGGAATTCCGGGGCGCGCTCATCGCGATGAAAGTCGGCCTGGCCCGCTGGGGCTCAAAGGGTCCGATCAAACGGGCGGCCTGAACCCATCCCAACGTCATTCGTCCCGGTTGCAGCCCGCCGCTTACTGGAAAGCGTCAGAATCTCCGCCTGCGAAGATCGGAAGAGCGGAAGCTCGGAAGATCGGACGGCAAAGAAACAAGACTGCAGAATCATTTCTCCTTATCCGCTCTTCTGCTCCTCCGAGCCTCCGGAGTTCCAGTTTTTTCATGCTCTGCCTTTTCTTTTCTCAAAATGCCGTCCCCTCACCCCGCACCGTATCCCCCGGGGGAGACGGAGATCGAGGTGGAAGGTTTCTGAAGCCGTGCGGGACCTGTCCTTGCAACACTATTTCTTTTTCGGTTCGGTCATTTTTGCCTTGCACTCGGGAGAAAGTTCCTTCTCATGCTCCCTGAGACATCTAACAATGCGCCCCTGGCCCGGCTTTACATCCTTGCAGAATTTCCGGGCGTCGCTCTCACAGGCCTGATGGGCTTCCTTTACCCTCTTCTTTGATTCTTCGATGCTGGACTTGCAGGCAGGCGAAAGCTGCTTCTCGTTTTCCTTGAGGCATCTGGCAATCCGCCCGTCGCCCGGCTTCATGTCCTTGCAGTACTTCGCAACGTCATCGGCGCAGGGTCCCTGAGCGGCCAGGACATCGTTTCCGGCGATCAGACCGGCAGACAGCACGGCAACGGCAAGAGCCATCACCACCCGATTCATCGAAATGATCCTCATCCTTTGTCGCATCAACACCTCCTTGAAAAAGATATTTTACCTCTTTAACGCACAGAATCCGGGTCCGTTGACAGGGTCGGCGCGCGTTTCGGGAATCACGGAACGGGTTGCATTATCAACGATTTATGATATGGTTACTGTTCGTTACAGATGGAGGTACAAGTTTCATGCCCAACATTGGACTGCCCGAACTGCTCATCATCGTCGTCATCGCGCTGGTCTTCTTCGGCCCCGGCAAGCTCCCCGAGCTGGGAAGCGCCATGGGAAAGGCCATCCGCGGCTTCAAGAAATCCGTGTCCGACCCCGACAACAAGACAGGAGAGGGACCGGAGAAAACGGGGAAGCCATGACGATCGCTCGCCTTACCCGATCTTTTTTCAGCGGGATACTGCATCTCGTCAATCATGAACCTGCCTCCGGGCACGAGCCAGCCTGCGGGCACTCGAAGCCCACCGGCCCCGAGGACATCGCCGGCGGTCAGGCCGTCATCGAAGGGGTCATGATGCGCCACGGCAACCGGATCGCCGTGGCTGTGCGCACACCCGCCAAGGACATCGTCATCAAGGAGCAGGACTACGTCCCCTTCACGAAGCGCTACCCCGTGTTGGGAATCCGCGTCGTCCGCGGTTCCGTGACGCTCGTGGAGATGATGATCCTCGGCATCAAGACGCTCCTGTACTCCGCCGAGATCGCCATGCCGGAGGGCGAGAAAAAACCTCAGGGTTGGGAGATCGCCCTTTCGCTCTGCCTGAGCTTCAGCATGGCGCTCACCCTCTTCGTCCTGATCCCGGCATACTGCTTCGCATTCCTGCGGGACTTCATCGAGAACACGATCCTGCTCAACATCGCCGAGGGTCTCATCCGGCTCGGGATCTTCCTCACCTTCCTGACCACGACACTGCTCATGAAGGACATGCGGCGTGTCTTCATGTATCACGGGGCCGAGCACAAGACCGTCTTTGCCTGGGAGCACGGCCAGGATCTCACCATCGAAAACATCAAGCAGTTCTCGACACGGCACCCCCGTTGCGGCACAAGCTTCATCCTCGTGGTGTTCGTGATTTCGATTCTGGTCTTCTCGCTGCTCGGGCGTCCCGATTTCCTGACGCGGGTCGCCTACAAGCTCTCGCTATTCCCCCTCATCGCGGGGATTTCCTACGAGATCATCCGGTTCAGCGGGAAGCACAAGGAAAAAGGCTGGGTCCAAATGATCAGCTGGCCGGGATTGTTGCTGCAGAAAATCACGACGCGCGAGCCCACCGACGACCAGATCGAGGTGGCGGTGGCGGCAATGAAGAAAGTGATATGAGAAGTGTCTGAGTGTCTAAGTTGTCTGAGTGAAGAAGTGGTTAGTGGCTAGTGACTTGTGAAGGATTCATCTTCCACAGATCACTAATCACTGATCACTAGCCACTGCGTTCCTGCCCCTGCAGCCAATCCCCATAATCATCACCCGCCCTGGCAGCGTCCCGGCCGCCGTGACGGTGTAGCCGCAGATGTAAAAAGCGCGCATGACAGGAAGTGCGCTGGCAACTTTTCCCGTGGTGCATCCGCTCCGGCGGCTCCCGCAGACGGGGCAGTGCTCCGAGGCCCTGTAACCATTCTGTTTTGCCCCAGTCATGACGCCGACCTCCCCTGCAGCGATGCGACATGCTTCGTCCATCTACTCAGGAAATCGGCATTTCCCCCGCGATCTTTAGCCCATGACCCGTGGTTCGGGACTCCTTGCATCGCATCGCCGTCCCGCTTAACTGCGCGGAATCTCCACCACGCCCATCCTCTCGGGGTGTTTGCCGGTGATCGTGGCGTAGAAGCCGAGGATCTTGGCCATGTCGGCCTCGAGATCGCCGGTGGGTTGAATGACGGGCCCGAGCCCCCCTTCCTTGCGGGCGTAATCCAGGAAGGCCAGCACCAGGGGCACACCGGCACCGCAGGCGATGTGGTAGAACCCCGTCTTCCAGCGGGTCACTTTTTTCCGGGTCCCCTCGGGCGCGATCAGCAGCACCAGCTCCGCCCGTTTTTTGAGCTCTTCGACCATCTGGGTCACCACGTCGGTCGACTTCGTCCGGTCGATGGGGATCGCCCCCAGCCATCTCAGAACCCCCTGGAAAGGCCATCGGAAAGCGGTGTGTTTGACGAGCCAGTTGGCCTTGAACCGGAAGGCAAACACGATGGCAAGCGCGATCGGCGCATCCCAGTTGGAGGTGTGGGGGGCCGCGATCATGACGCACCGGGGAATGTCGGGCAGACGGCCGACCATTCGCCACCCGGTAATTTTCAGATAAAATTTCGCCAACCCGCACAGCAGACCGCTGCAAAAAGGACTCTCGAACACGGTTGCGGCCATGGAAACTCCTCGCATTGTCCTGGAAAAGAAAAAACCAGGTTAGCCATAAATAACGGATTGGACCATTTGTCAAGCGCGATTCCGCAGGCATTTTTGGCATGCCCGATTTGACTTGAAAGCAACGTGTTTTTGTGCAAGGGTTTGCCGCATCAATGGAATCCATCCGACCCGTCAGGGCCGAATCGGGAACCGGGGAGGAACCAATGATAGACACACACCTGGCCCACATGGTCCACAACCGGGCCGCCCGTTACGGGAGCAAGACCGCCCTTCGTTACAGATCAGGCGATCACTGGCACGACATATCCTACCAGTCCCTCGGGGAGCGCATCCGGACAGCGGCGAAGGCCCTCCTGGAGCTTGGCGTCCGGGCAGGCGAGATGGTGGGCATTTACTCCGGCAACCGCCCCGAGTGGACCATCGCCGATTTTGCGATCCTGAGCACCGGGGCCGTCTCCGTGCCCATCTACGCCACCAGCACAGCCGGGCAGGCCGGCTACATCGTCAACGACGCCGATATCCGGTTCATGTTCGTGGGGAACCAGGCCCAGTACGATCGCATTACAAGCATTCCGGAGAAATCGCCGACCCTGGCGGCAATCATCGTTTTCGACGACGGGGCGGACCTGCGGGAAAACCCGAAAGGGATTCATTTCAGCGACTTTCTGGAGAAAGGCCGGGCATCGGCGCGGGATGCCGAGCTCGACGAAAGGCTTCAGCGCGCCTCCACCGGCGATCTGGCCACGCTCATCTACACCTCGGGCACCACGGGGGAGCCCAAGGGAGTCATGCTCCACCACTCGAACTTCCACCACTCCGTCATCGCCCACGACAAGCGCCTCAACGTGAGCGACCGGGACGTGTCGCTGTGCTTCCTGCCCCTGGCCCACGTCTTCGAGCGGGCCTGGAGCTACTACGTGATCGGTCACGGCATGACGAATGTCTATGTCGATGACATGTCAAAAATCATCGATTACCTCCGGGAAATCCGGCCCACGATCATGTGCGCCGTGCCCCGTTTCTACGAGAAGATCTACACGTCCGTCTTCGAAAAGCTCGACGACGGCGAGCGCTGGCGCAAGAAGCTGTTTCTCTGGGCCCTCGGCGTGGGGGAGGCGGTCTACCTGCGCAGGAAGGAACAGCAATTCCTGTCGCCCCGTCTCCGGCTCCAGTGGCTGGCGGCCGAGGCCCTCGTCCTGAGAAAGCTGCAGGGCATCGTGGGGGGGCGGATCCGGTTTTTGCCCTGCGCCGGGGCGCCGCTTGCCCGAAAGATCGAGGAGTTCTTCCACTCGGCCGGCATCCACATCACATATGGCTACGGCCTCACGGAGACGACGGCCACCGTCACCTGCCACGAGGACTATCACTTCAGGCCGGGTACCGTGGGAAAGCCCATCGACGGGGTGGAGGTGAAGATCGCGCCCAACGGCGAGATCCTCGTCCGGGGCGAAACGGTCATGTCGGGCTATTACCGGAAACCGGAGGCCACGGCCGAGGCCTTCGAGGACGGCTGGCTCAAGACGGGCGATGTGGGCGTCCTGGAGGACGGGTACCTGACGATCACGGACCGCATCAAGGAGCTCATGAAGACCTCCGGCGGCAAGTACATCGCCCCCCAGTATGTCGAATCGACACTGGCCGGCGACCCCTACATCGAACAGCTCATCGTCATTGCCGACGGGCGCCCCTACGCAACGGCGCTCATTGTCCCCGCCTTCGATGCGCTCGAAGCCTACGCGAAAACCTGGAACCTCGCCTACTCCTCCCGTGAGGAGCTGGTGCGGGACCCCATCGTCGTGCGCTTTTTCGAGGGGCGGATCGAAGCCCTGCAGAAGGATCTGGCGGGCTACGAGAAGGTGAAGCGGATCGCGCTGCTGCCCTGGCCCTTCAGTCAGGAGGCCGGCGAGATGACGCCGACCCTGAAGATCAGGCGCCGCGTCATCGTCGAGAAATATCACGACCTGATCGAGACCATGTATGCACGGGGAAAAGAGTCCACGACCGCCGCACCCGAATCGGACCTGTCTTTCTCGGCACCGTGACGCGGCCAGCAGAGAAGAAGCGTGTCGCGTGTAGGGTGTAGCGTGTAGGGATCTTTGGCAATCAGGGATCCGATGGCCCGCTCCCGGCTCTTGTTCACACGCTACCCGCTAGACGCTACACGCTTCTTAACTCATCCCGCGATCGTCTTCCGGATGAGCGCAAAAAGGTAGGCAACCTCCGCCTCGTCGAGACCGCCTGCGAATTCGACGACGGCCTTGTCGCTCCGGGCAGTGACGCCCCGGGAGCCCGCCATTTTCATCAGCGACAAAAGAAATCGGGGGACGGGTCGCCCGTCGGGCATCCGGGGGGTCCCCGTGTTGCCCAAGTGTACTTTCTTCATCCCGGGGACTTCAATAGTGTCCATGAGTGCCCGTGTTGTGGGCGCCACGAGATCCTCCAACTCGTCGACGGGGATCTCGACGGTGGAACGCTTGCCCTGCTTCAGGGCCTCGACGCGGAGAAAAGCCTTCGTGACAGTGATGCGCTCGAACTGGTTCTTCAGACGAAGCACGTTCAGCAGAGCCGACACGACGGGACCTGCAATGAAGAGAAGGCCGATGAACCCCAGGAAAAAATACCGGATCCAGTCGGGCATAGGAAGTGTGAGAAGCGCCGGCAGTAAAAACCAGGCCACGGCCCCTGCGAAAGCGATGGGAAAGAGCACGGGAAGATAACGAAGCCAGCTCATCAGCGGCCCGGGAATGTGAAGGATGAACCCTTCCCCCGTTCGCTCCACCCGCGAGCGCATCCCGGGAGGTTCCGGCGGCACGACGGCCACGGCCTCGCCCGTTCGCCGCACCCGGTCCCGGTAGGATTCGTTGAGATGGTCCGGGTCGCGCGTGACCCGCTCACCCGTCGACGAATCCACGAGGGGTTTTCGCAGAAACCTCGAGAGCTCCTCGGCCACCTGCCTCGCCTCGGCGAAACTCACGGGCTGAACAACGGCGATGGGCTTCACGATCCCCTCGCCGGAGAGCTTCACGGGCCACGTTGCGGCGGAGTCGCTGTCGCCGCTTGAATAGTCCATCTCCACCTGCCGGATCGCATCCAGCATGTACTCTGTGCGCTTCATGGGGACGAGGAGCCCCCACCACTGAACGACTCGACCCCTGCCCCGGTCCAGGACGATCCCGCTGCGCCCGAAGACGAGACCGGCCCCGACTGCGGCGAACACCGAGCCAAACAGGACGACGAAAACGGAAGGCAGAGGCCCCGGGGAGCCCTCCATGGGGATGAGACCCAGGGGAATCTGCATGACAAAGAGGCCTGCCAGCAGGAAGGGCAGACCGAAGATCGAAAGGCAGCCGCCCCCGCTGCGAAGCTCGAGAGTGCCCGAATCCTTGTAATAGAAGAGGCTTTTCTTCCCTCCCATGCGGGCCTGGTTGAAGAAGCTCATGTCAGCTGCACCTGATCATCGAGAATGTGATCCCCTTTTTAATTTCGGTCGGAAAGGCGTCTTTCTTGACGGGTTTTCTCCCCGGCCTTGTGCTTTCGCAAAATGGTATACACCAGGATCCGGAGCGGGAAAAGAAAGAAATGAAAAAGGCCTGCGCCGCACAGGTGAACTTCCCGGTGCAATCGGCTATACTGTCGCATCTTATTATGAGGGAATCCATGGCCGGCATTGAAACCATCGGGAAGGAAATCAAACGACTTGCCGACCCCGAAAAGGCGAAGATGCTGCAGCGATTCTTCAAGACGGGCCCGGGGCAGTACGGCGAGGGGGATATTTTTGCGGGGGTCACGGTTCCCGTGATCCGGAAGCTTGTCCGGAAGCATCGAGACCTCCCATTGAAGGACACGGCGAAGATCGTGCAATCGCCCGTCCACGAGGAAAGGCTCCTTGCGCTGCTCATCCTCGTCGAGAAGTACCGCAGGGGTGACGACGCAACCCGCAAGCGCATCTACAGCCTCTACCTGAAGAACACCCGCTACATCAACAGCTGGGACCTCGTCGATCTTTCGGCGGAGCACATAGTGGGGGCATTCCTCTACGGGACCGACCGTGCGCCCCTGTACCGGCTGGCCCGCTCGAAGAGTCTCTGGGAGCGAAGGATCGCGATTCTCGCCACCTTTCACGACATCAAGCAGGGCAATCCCGATCACACCCTTGCGCTGGCGGACGTCCTTCTGGCGGATCGGCACGACCTCATCCACAAAGCCGTGGGCTGGATGCTCCGCGAGGTGGGAAAACGCTGCAGCGCCGACACGCTGCGGGATTTTCTTCGGACACGCTACCCATTCATGCCCCGGACAATGCTTCGCTACGCCATCGAGCGCTTCCCCGAAGCAGAACGGAAAGACTACCTTCGCGGAGTCGTCGGATAAAGATCGCTCCGCCCCGTCTTATCGGCCCACCGCCCAGTCCACGATCTCCTGCGTAAACCTCTGGACTTCCTTGACGTCCGCGGCGTCGGGATGCCCTTCGGCGCTGCGGGCCTCCTCGGCCCACGCCCTGTGCTCGGGCTTGCTCATCAGGGCTTCGATGAGTCTGTCCTCCACCTTCCCCCGGCAGCCGAACTGGCCCAGAACAGTGAGATTGACGGCGAGGCTCTCGGCGCTCGCGAAGGCCTGCTTTGCCAGCTGACTGCCCCGGAGGGAACCGTGCGTTGCAAAAAAGGCCACTTTCTGACCTTTCGGAAGCCGTTTGATCAGCTCCTGCATCTTGACCGGCACACTGTGCGCCTGCACAGGGAAGCCGCACAGAACCAGGTCATAGCCATCCAGGCTCTTCACATCGGCAACAGGCAGAATCGTCTTGTCCGTGGTGAGAACGTCATAGATCGCCCGGGCGAGTTTCTCCGTGTTACCCGTCTGCGTGTAGTACGTAACGAGAACCTTCATCCTTCTCCTCCTTCCCTGCTGATACCCAGAATAGAATGAATACGGCCGCACGGCAACAGCGCCTGACGCCGACGAAGCCTTATCGTCGATTCGTTTTCCTGTCAACGAAAAACTCCTCTTGCCCGGCTGTAAAGCACCTTTCACGACCCGGTGCCTGCCTGCCCTAAGAGCCCGTTCCCCGGCCATCGAAAAAGGAGTGAGAGGATATTTGCGGAAGCATCATTTTTTTCTTGACAAATAGAACGATCGTTCTATATATAGCAGGCATAAGGCTAAAGGCGTTGGGCTCACGGTAAGAAGCTGAATCCACCCATTCAATGTGCCTTACGCCATAAGCCGTAAACCGATTTTGCCGGGATCACGGCACGATGCAAACAGGGAAGAAACGCAAGGTATCCCTCCTGGTGCCTGAAGCCCGATGCCCGGAGCCTGATTCTATGAGAGGAAACAGGACCCTCAAGAGCGTTGAGAAGGATATTGCCGGGTTCTACCGGGGCCAGAGGCGAATGCCTACCTACGCGGAGATGATGACCCTCCTGGGGGTTCGCTCCAAGGCCGTCGTCTATTTCTGGGTTCAGAAGCTCCTGGCCGATGGGGTGCTGGAAAAGGATACCCGGGGGTTCCTGCACCCGTCGCGCAGGGCCTTCGGCCTGCCCATGGTGGGCAACGTTGCCGCAGGGTTCCCCTCCCCTGCCGAGGAGGAGCTCCGGGACGTCATCTCCTTCGACGAGTACCTCATCACGAAACCCGGCACATCATTTCTGCTGCGGGTGTCGGGGGACTCCATGATCGACGAGGGGATCCACCAGGGAGATCTGGTCGTCATCGAGAAAGGCCGGGAGCCGAAATCGGGCGACATCGTGATCGCCGAGGTTGACGGCGAGTGGACACTGAAATTCTTCCGGAAAAAGGGAAAGGACGTATTCCTGGAGGCGGCCAACGTGAAGTACCCGCCCATCCGCGCCCGGTCGGAACTGCGCGTGGGCGGCGTGGTGAGCGCCGTAGTGCGCAAATACCCGGGCTGAGGGTTCTGCGGCCGTTCAGGACCGGAAGCCCTCACAAAAAAAGCATGAACGAACAAGAAACATGACGGAGGCGTCAGCGATGAATGCGAAAGTGATCGATCGTCTGGAAGGCCTGGAGGGTTTCAGCAGGCTGAGCATCAGGGCGGCGTCGCGGATGGTCTCCCCGATCCGCCGCTTCAGGAACATGGTCGAGTTGAGCGACTGGGAGGACAGAATCCTTCGGAGGGAGCAGGAAATCGACGCCTTCTGCTGGATGCTCGCCGGCGGGACGGCGGCACTGCTGCTGCCGGTGGGCTTCCTCGTCCTGAAAGGCTAGGGCCACTGGACCCTGTGGCTAGTGGTCAGTGATTTGTGGTTAGTGAACGGCAATTGGGGCGTTAAGATTTTTTCACAAGCCACTAGTCACTAGCCACTTCGCCTAATTTCCGGGAGAAACAATCTTCGTGGCGGTCTTTCTGGCCGTGCCAGGCTTCCCATCTGCCTGACCGGGGATCTGCGTTGGGTATTGTCCCGGCGCGGGCTGTCATCTTCGCGTAATATTCTGTTTGATATTATTGGGCACCGCCGGTAAAATGATCGATGTAAAAATCGTGGCTTCAAGCTGAAAATGAAGCGGGGGATGCCCGATTTCCGGCGCCCTGATTGTCGAATCTCAAATCGAATATCAGAAGGAGGACGTTTCATGAACAAGAAAATCCTTTTATCGGTTCTGGCCGCAATCCTGATGCTGGCCATCGGCTGCACCACCACGGGCACGAGTTCGGGCGACCCCGACATGACGCGTCGCGGCCTTGACACCAACGCCGACGCTGCGCTCTCCAGGCTCTATGCACAGGTCGCCGGATCGGAGCAGATGGTGCGCCAGGCCAGAGGCGTGCTGGTGTTCCCGTCCGTGTTAGAGGCCGGCTTTGTCTTCGGTGCCTCGCGCGGCAATGGCGTGTTGCGCGTCGGCGGAAATACGGTGAGCTATCACGCCACGACGAGCGGATCGTGGGGCCTGCAGGCCGGCGCCCAGTCGACGGCGGTCTTTATCCTGTTCATGACGGACGAGGCGTTGAAGCGGTTTCAGGACAGCCGGGGCTGGACGGCGGGCACCGACGCATCGGTGACCTTGATCTCCGTGGGCGCGAGCGCCCAGGTGACCACTGCCACGGCGCAGCAGCCCGTCGTCGGATACGTGCTTTCCAACCGCGGGCTCATGGCGGGCATCACGCTGGACGGGACGCGCATCACCCGGCTGGATCTCTAACCCCTGCCCGAGCGGCATGGGACCGGCGAAGGGATCATGATCGCTCCGAGAATTGCGCTTTTGTTTGTCGCTGCCGCGGTCCTGGCGGGCTGTGCCATACCGGTCCGCCCGGATCCGGCAGCGGAGGATCGCCTGGTGATCCGGGGAGAGATGTTCTTCCCGGAGCACCTCGCGCTGACGCCCGACTGCGTGGCCATCGTGGAGTTGCGCGCGGACGATGCCGGGCCCTCGGAGCTGGTGGCCGAGAAGCGCTGGCGACTGGACGGGCGGCAGTTGCCGATCCCGTTTGAGCTGAGTGTGGATCCTTCCACACTCAAGAGCCGCTCACCCCATGTTTTCCGCGGGGCGATCGTTTCAACGCCGGGCCCGGTGCGCGCCACGGACGCCGTGGAGATCACCGCCCGGACAGGGGTGGTGGAGCTGGGCGCCTTGAGGCTGAGGCCGGTGGCACAGATCGCCTTCGGCACCCCGTACCTTTGCGGAGACACATCGGTCATCTTCGGCGCGCTCGGCAAGCATGTACGGATGATTGTCAGGGGCGAAGCCTTCGACCTGGAAGCGGCGGCATCGGCCTCCGGCGCCCGCTACGAGGCGCTCGACGGCACGGATCACCCTGCTTCTGGAGCAAGGGGAATCGCGCCACGGTGACCGTGCGCGGCGTGGGCCTCCCGGAGTGCAGGGCCGTCACCGCGCCCGAGCTCCCGTTCACTGCCCGAGGCCAGGAGCCCGGCTGGCTGATCAGGATCGACGAAAGCGGGATCTCCCTGAACACCGACTTCGGGGCTCTGCAACTCCGCATGCCGTGGACGGAACCGCAGATCACCGCCGACGGCATCCTCTACCGGACGGCCGCCAACGGCCGCCGCCTGTCGGTTTCCATTCAGCCCCGGATCTGTGCCGATATCGCCACCGGCATGCCCCACCCCTACCGGGTGCGTTACGAGCTCGACGGGGGGACGCGCTCCGGTTGCGGCGGTGACCCGAGAACGCTGCTGACCGGTGGAGAATGGACCGTGGAGAGCATCGGCGGTAAGCCGGTGATCGCCAACTCCAGCGTGACGATCCTGTTCCTGAAGGAAGACCGGGTGGCCGGTAACGCCTCCTGCAACCGTTTCATCGGCGGTTACCGGCTGAACGGGGAAGGCCTCTCTTTCCACCAGCTGGGGGGCACGATGATGGCTTGCGAGGATCCGCTGAGCGAGCAGGAAACCCGCTTCCTGGGTCTGTTGCGGGATACTTACCGCTTCGAGATCGACCCGAAGGGCCGCCTCGTACTGCACACGACCCGGCAGCAGAGCATCGAGGCCCGGCAACACAATTGACGTCCCTCTCTTTGTACAACCCTCCGCGATTCCACTGCCAGCGGGCCGAACCGGCCCAGCGGGACTGATCCTGCACACGCTCGTCGTACCGGCTCAGATCCCAGTACAGACCCGCATCCTTCTCAAGGCTTCGCGTCAAAGGCTCAAATCCCCCCTTCCCCACTTTACGAAAGGGGGGAAATGCTGTCGGCTGTCGGCTGTTGGCTGTCGGCTTCTTACCCTGGACCCTATTTTGTGACCAGGTAGTCAGCATCCTCCACCGTAAGTCTCCCCTTGCCGTCCGGATCCGGCAGGATGACCGAGACCGTCACATCGGGCCTCATCGTCGCAATCTGCCTGGGGATGGCCCGCTTCCAGGCGTGCACAGAACCCGCAAGGATGACGATCCGGCTGCCCGGATTTTTGTCCAGGTAATCGAGGGCGTAGATCGCCATGGCCGTATCCCAGACCATCTGGGCTTCGCAGAAATGATCGAAGGAGCGCCCCGATCCGTGGGCGTGCTCCGTGAAGGTTTTCCGGATGAAGGCACGGTATTCCTCGTCAATCGTGCAGGTAAGACCCGGCGGGAGTTTCTTTCTTTCGGTCTCCGTAAGCGAGGCAAAGCCTTCGCGCGCCACTTTCGAGACAATCTCCCGTGGCACGTTCAGGCCCACCAGGGGAATCCTCTTCTGCCGGGTGTAGAGGAAAATGTCCCTGTAGAGCAGCCAGGGCATCCCCCAGTTTTCACGGTAGAGTGACTCGAACTGCTCCGTCGGCATCCCCCAGCGCCACCACTTGTCCAGCAGCTCCTGGCTCTCGGCCCTGAACATCTCGAGGCCGACCGCCAGCGGCGCACCGCCTTCATAGAGCGTCCGGATGATTTTGAGCTGCAGGTCATGGTGGGCCTGGTTTCGTGGGTTTCGCCGACGATGATGACCCGGCTCTTCGAGGTCTCCGCGACCATCCGGTCGAAGGGAATCGCGACATGGTCCTTCAGCCGCACGACATCACCGTCCTGGCAGCCCGCCAGGAGAGGGATTGCCGCGGCCACGATCGCGGACAGGACGATTCGATGGAGGAATTCATAGGGCTTCCCCGCTTTCCTTCGTCCATATGAATCGGGACGGGCCGGATTGTCAAGCGGATGTACGATAGCATCGGCATGTCAAAATCATCCGACACCTGGAAAAAGATGACCGACGGTCATGTCCTGAATGATTACGGAAATTTAGCTTGACAAAAATCATCAACATTATTATTGAACTTACGTTGCTCTGGTAATATCCGATGATTGCATTGCACTGGATGCAATGGGACTATAGTACAAATGTAGAAAAATATAGGATGATTACCGGTCCGGCACCTCCACTTCGTCCCGATTCAGCGCGGGACATGGAGGGCTGACAAGGGGAGGTGGTTTCCATCTACAAGAAAAGAATGTCCCGGCAGATTCTCGGATTCATTGCTGTCACGCTGCGTTGGCCCCTGCTTTTTTTGCTGACGTCGGCAGATTTTTCAATTTCAACTGCATCTTCACCGTCTACCCCGGCTCTCAGACGTGATGTGGACGGGTATTTCCCGACGGGACTGAAGTGGTTTCTGAAACCCATCGCCTCGGGCAAGCCTTTTGTCGCTGGCATGATCACCACCGGAAACGGCCTGGGACGCGGCCTTGTCCTTGCCGTTCCGAACACCGTAGAGCAGTTCAAGGCCGACCGAAAACTGGTCGGGAACATCATGAAGCGCCTCAAGTTCACCAAGACCTTGACGGGCGCAAAAACGATCGCCGTCGCAGGGCAGGGACCGCGGTTCTTCAAGTCCCATTTTCCCTATGAGCAACCTTTTGTATACGGCCTGAAGGGCAGGGTTTTCTCCGTGGTGGAAACGGTGGAACGAGTGGTGGAAAGGCACAACCTTCCCAAGGACGGGACCACCGTTGCCATCCTGGGTGTGGGGGAGATCGGCGAGGCGATCATCCGGAACCTGGAGGAAAAAGGCTACCGTGCCCTCGGGATCGACATAAAGATCAGAGAGGGAAGCGTGGAGCTTTGCAATGAAGGGATGGCGAGGCTCAAAAAGGCCGATCTCATCGTGGTCCAGACCCCCCGGGGCGATGACGTGGTGCCCTACTACGAAGACTTGAAGAAGTCGGCGATCCTGATCGACGACTCCCATCCCCGGATCACCGTCAAACCCGGCGAAGTGAAATTCTACAAGGTCGCCATCGGCCGCACCGGCGTCGAGTTCAAGCCCCCGCTTCCCGGGTACGAGAAGTACTGGATCCCCGGGTGCGTCCAGGAGTCACTGGTCGTTGCAGAATCCGGAAAAGCCGAGATGCCACAGGAGGAGTTCAACCGCAGATCGAAGGAACTGGGCTTCTTCGCCCACATGGTAGACGACCGCTGAAGACAGGCTAAAGGCAACAGGCCACAGGCTACAGAAAAAAAAGGCGAAGAAGCAGATTCTTCGCCTTTTCATTCTTTTCTTCTACCCAATACCCTATACCCAATCCCCAATACCCCTTTTCATTGTCCGTTACCGTTCGCGACCCCGATGCGGTCGATGGTCGTCAGCACCTTGAGCCCATCATAGTCCACGAAGAAACCGCCGTCCCTGACGGGGATGCCCATCGCCATCTCATCGCCCGCCTCGGCAGCCGCCGAGTTGCAGATCCCGACGCTTGCGAAATAACACAAGGCATTATTTCGCTCGGCGTGCTCCAGGTTGTAGAAGGCCTCTTTGTCGTCGGCCAGCTTTCCCTTGTTCGGGTAGACATCGGTCCGGACGACCACGAAGCACAACCGGCCGTTTTTCCTGGCGACGATCTGCGGGGTCATGGCAAGCGATGGGTTCGCGCCGAGAATCTCGTAGCCGTCCCTGGCCATCTCCTCGTAGACAATCTGGACTCCGAAGTCCTGAATCTCTTCCCGGGTCATCATTTCGTTTTTTTCCACAAATCGCTCTCCCGCAGTGTCGTTGTACATCCCTTTCCTAGGCCGCCTTGTCGAGCTCGACCCGGACGGCAATGGCAATCTTTTCCAGCGTGTATGGCTTTTTCAGATACTGCCCGGCTCCCAGCTTCTGGGCCTCTTTGACACGATCCGTCTCGGCAAAACCGCTCACGATGATCGCCTTCTGCCCGGGACGATGTTCCGCGATTTTCCGATAGGTCTCAAGACCGTCGATGCCCGGATCCATGATCATGTCAAGGATGACGAGGCTCGCCGGCTTGTTTTTCAGGTACTCAACGGCCTCTTCCCCGCTCGCGAGTGTCTCCGTCGAGTAACCCAGCTTGCGCAGCATGGCCGAGGCGAGCTCCCTCTGCTCCGCCACGTCATCAACAACCAGGACGGTCTCCCCCCTCGACAGGAATTGCTCGATGGGGATCTTCCGGTCCTCCGGCTTGACTGCCGCGCGGTTCACGGGGAAGTAGAGGGTGAACGTCGTCCCCTTCCCTTCCACGCTCTCGATGTCGATGTATCCCTTGTGGTCCTTCACGGTTCCCCAGACAACAGCCATGCCGAGGCCGGTGCCGCTACGTCCCATGATCTTCTTCGTGTAAAAGGGCTCGAAGATCTTCTTGATGTCCTTCTGCGCAATCCCGATGCCCGTATCGGCGACCTTCATGACGATGTACTCGCCCTCGGTGACCTGGTCGTAGCCGCGGATCGTCGTGTCCACATACTGGTTTGCGGTCTCGATCCGGATGGTGCCGCCACAGGGCATGGCCTCGGCTGCATTGGAGACGAGATTCATCACGACCTTGGAGAGGTGAACGGAGGAGCCCTGGATGGGGAGCAGATCCCCGGCCAGGTCGCTCTCGATTGTGCTTGCGGGATGGAACGAGCGGAGCTTCTGGAACTCGGGGCTCCGGAGGTAGTCCGTGATGATGCGGTTCAGTCCCACAGGCTCCATGACAGGCACGCCGCGCCGCGCGAGGGTCAGCAGGTCCTGGACGATGGCCGCGGCCTTTTCGCCCGAATTCTTGATGGTGATGATGCCTTTGCGCAGGGGGCTGTTGTCCGACAGTTCCATCAGGAGCAGGTCGGGGTAGCCGACGATCCCGCCGAGGATGTTGTTGAGGTCGTGGGCAACACCTCCGGCCAGGGTCCCGATGGCCTCCATCTTTTCCGAGCGGGCGAGCCTCTCCTCGAGGGCCTTCTTCTCCCGCTCGCTCTGCTTCTTCTCCGTGATGTCCCGGATGGTGGTGAGAATCGCATCCTGTCCGCTCAGGGCGATCCTGCTGGCGCAGATCTCGATATCGACGATGTCCCCGTCCCTGCGAATGTCCCGGATCTGGTAAGAGCGAAGATCGTGGTGCGGCCACGTTTCCCTGCGCTCGACGAGGATATGGCGGTCATCGGGGTGGATGAATTCCACAACATCCCTGCCCAGGATCTCGCCCTTGTCCTTGTACCCGTGCAGGACCAGCCAGGCCGGGTTGACGTCGATCATCTTGCCGTCGCGGGAGACGCTCATCGCCTCCATGGAGTCCTCGAAGAGGGTGCGGTACTTCCTCTCCGATTCCGTGAGCGCGTTTTCCGCGACCTTGCGGTCGGTAATGTCCCGCAACATCGTCAATACGGCCACAGGGCTTCCTGTTGCATCCCGCAGGGCCACGTTTGCGGCGCAGTGGTAGAAGGCCTCCTGCCCCTGACGGGTCTTGAGTGTCGTGTCGCTGCTGTGGATCTCGCCGTCCCGGAAAGTCTGCAGCGCGTAGCAGGGATAGGGCTCGCAGGGCCATGCCTTGTTGCACAGCACCTCGTGGCATTTCGCTCCGTCGCAGCCCAGGGCGAAAGACTCTTTTGCCTTGTCGTTGTACCAGACGATGTTCAGGTCCCGGTCGATCATGATCATGCTGTCGCCGACGGACCGAAGCATGGCGTTGAGCTTGCCCTCGCTCGCCCGGAGTGCCTCCTCGGAGCGCTTGCGCTCCTCCATCTCGCCCGCCAGCTGGAGGTTCGCCCGGTAGAGCTGCGCGGTGCGCTCCTCCACCCTCTGCTCGAGTTGCTCGCCCGCCTTGCGCAGCTTCTCCTCGGTATCCTGCAGGGCGGACACGGCGCTCTTGAGCTCCGTATTGACGCCTTCGAGCTTCATCGTGGCCTTCTCCCGCGTCCTCTCGAAGAAGTAGGAGAAGGCGGTGACGACGAGGAAGGAGGGGATGAAGCGCAGCTTGAAATCCAGCGAATACGTCGTGAAGGGGCTCGGCGGGTTCTCCCACATGAAGAAGGCAACGGCCGGGACGAGCATCAGCAGCGTTGCGGCAAGACCCGGCCGGGAGCCGAGAATAAATGACGCAATCAGGGGGTAGGTGAAGTACCAGACGTGGGCCGTGTTGTTCACCCCTCCGGTGAAGAGCAGATAGTAGTAGAGCACCCCTACGATGATGACCGCGCCATAGAATGCCGTCTTGTGGTCTTTCGTCCTGCGGAGGTAAATGATCAGACAGGCGAGGGCAAAGGCGGCGCAGAAATCCAGCGCGGCGAGCCAGGGGTTTCTCTGGAAGTAGGCAAGCGTGCCCAGCAGGACGAGGTTGAGGATGCCGATCAGGGCGAAGGAGTTGAAAACGATGATCTTGCGGTACAGATCTCGCCCCAGATCGTCGCTCATCCCGCCGCTGACCAGATCGAAGGATATCCTCTTCAGCTCCTGAACGTTCACGGACATGGTCTCGTTCCGATCCCCCCGGATGGGCATCGCATGGGCGATGTCCTGAAAATGTCTTTTAACTAGCAGGTACCATGCCACTTCACTGCGCCCTCAAAAAAAATGGGGTTCAGAAAATGTGTTCAATTTAAGTATGTTAGCGCCACATGCGGGATCCATGGCGGTGGGCTTTCAGGGAGACCTTCCCGGCACCCCGCCAGGTTCTTGACGCAGGATGGAAAGTGACTGAGTGTTTGAGTGTCTGAGTGTCTAAGTGAAGAAAGAAGGGAATCGGGATTCGGGATTCCGGATGCCCGATTCCGGGCGCGAAGCGCCACCCATTACTGCTGGCGGTCGCGTGGAGGGCTAGCGGTTGGTGGACGATTGGGCTTCGATCTGCCGAAGCAGGAGGGCCTGCGCGCGGCAGAGCCGGTGGGCTTCCGCGAGGGTCACTTGATGGAACCGCACCTGGTTGCCCGGCACGGCCTGGGCGATCTTCGAAAGATCCGTCGAGATGACCGTGGCGATTTTCGTGTAGCCGCCCGTGGTCTGTTCGACGAGCAGGATGATGGGCTGCCCGTCGGCCGGCAGCTGGACGTTGCCCGGCACGGTGGGCTCCGAGATGATGCTCTGGGGAAAGCCCTCGTCGTGATGGACGGGAGGCCCCTGGAGGCGGCAGCCCATGCGGTCCGCCTCGGGTGTCACCTCGTAGATACTGCCGAAGAAGATCTCGAGCCCTGATCGGAAGGCTTCCTCCTGGGGACCGGCAACGGCCATCAAGGCGATCTCCGGTGAATACGCAGGGATGAAGTTCGCGGGAAGCGTCCGGGGCCTGGCGAGGAGTTCCCCGGGGAAGCGGGCAAGCACGTCGTCTTTCCTCAGAGGCCTGCCCTCGACACCCCCGATTTTCGCTTTCACGCAGGTGGCCCGGCTGCCCATGACGACGGGCACGTCGATGCCGCCCGTGACCGCGAGGTAAGAACGACAGCCGCTTCTCGCCTGGCGGACGCGGATGACGTCGCCTTTCTTCACACGCACCGTTTGCCACATCGGGACGGGTTGCCGGTTCACCGTGACGGCCATGTCGGCCCCCGCGAGGGCCACATCGGCTTCACCGAGAACTTCCAGTGCGGGACCCATCATGGTGATTTCAAGAACGGCCGTGCCGGCGGGATTGCCCACCAGGAGGTTGGCGATGCCGTATGCGAAGAGATCCAGGGCTCCTGACGGGGGAACGCCGCGGTCGATGAAGCTGTAGCGACCCCGGTCCTGGACCGTCGTGAAGGAACCCGGCGAGATCACGCGGAAGGCGTCCATCAGGTGCCCTCCTTTGCGCGGATGCGTTCGTACTCCTCGCCCGTGACGGGCATAAAGCGGATGCGATCGCCTGCCTCGTAGAGAAAGGGGTTTTCCCGCTCGGGCGCGAAAAGTCGGAGCGGCGTGCGGCCAATGATCTGCCAGCCGCCGGGGCTGTCGACGGGGTACATGCCCGTCTGGGCCTCGGCGATGCCTACGGAGCCGCCGGGGAGGAGGGTTCGCGGCGTCTTCCGCCGTGGTGCGTGGATCCTCCTGTCGAGCCCGCCCAGGTAGCAGAAGCCGGGGGTGAAGCCGATCATGTAGATGGGGTAGTCCGTCGCCGCGTGGATGGCGATGACCTCTTCCACGGTCAGGACGTTGTGCTGCGCCACGACCTCGATGTCGGGACCGAACTCGCCGCCGTACAGGACTGGGATCTCGACAATCCGGGGCGCCGGGATCTCGATCTCGTGAAGCCGTGCTTCCAACCGCTGCAAGATGAAGAAAAGCTTCTCCGGCGACGTGACCAGGGGGTCGTAGATAAGCGACAGGTTGCGGTAGGCGGGGATGACGGCCTCGACGCCTTCGGGAAGCCCCTGCTTCAGGAGTGCCGCCACGGCACGGACCTTTTCGTTGACGGCGGGGTCGATCGCGTCGCCGTACTCGACCAGCACGGCCCGATCGCCGCTGATGCGGATGCGGGGTTTGTCGTAGAGGTGAGACATGCGGCTTTCCGAGCCCATCCGTTTTTCTACCATGGTCATATCGAGGTATCAGGTATCAGGTACCAGGTCAGAAGGGCAGACAGCAGGAAATCCTGTCACCTGTCACCTGTTTAACGGTCACTTCACGAACTTACCCATGGGAACAACGGCAATCCCCTCCCCTTCAATGGCAGAGCGGATATTCTTGACCAATTCCACCGCCGAGGGGTTGTCTCCGTGGACGCAGATCGTGTCGATCTGCATCTCGAGAACACCGCCGTCGGTCGTGATGATCTTTCCTTCCTTCGCCATGCGAAGGGCACGCTCGGCGGCCACCTTGGGGTCCTTGATGACGGCGCCCGGCTGGCTTCGCGTTGCGAGTTTCCCTTCGGGCGTGTAGGCCCGGTCGGGGAAGGCCTCGAAGGCGACCCGGATGCCCGCCTCCTTCGCGATCTTCGTCACGAGCGGCGCCTGGGCCCCGCCGAGGGCCAGGTAGATGACATTGTTATCGACGCCAGCAATGGCCTCGACAATGGCGCGGATCAGCGGCTCGTTGCCCACGCTTATGTTGTAGAGGCTCCCGTGGGGCTTCACGTGCTGGAGAGGCACGCCATGAATGGCGCAGAAGGCCTTCATGGCGCCGATCTGGTAGGCCACGTAGTCGCGAACCTCCTCGGGCGTGCAATCCATGTTTCGCCGCCCGAAACCGACGAGATCGGGGTAACCCGGGTGGGCGCCCACGCCCACGCCATGCTCTTTCGCGAGCTTTACCGTTTTGTACATGACATGGGCATCCCCTGCGTGGTAGCCGCATGCGATGTTGGCCGAGGTGACATACGGGATCACATTGACGTCCATCCCCATGGTCCAGGCGCCGACGCTTTCGCCCATGTCGCAGTTGAGGTCGATTTTTTTCATTTCCGTGCCCCCTTTTCTCACTTCATCTTGCTGGGCAGGTACAGGGCGATGTCGGGGAAGACCGTGAGCAGCACCGTCGCCAGCAGCATGATCAGGAAGAAAGGAAAGGCCGCCTTGGCGATGGTGAACAGGTCGTCGTTACTGAGCCCGCTGATGACGAAAAGGTTGAACCCCACGGGAGGTGTCACCTGAGCCAGTTCGATCATGACGACGAGATAGATCCCGAACCATATGAGGTCGAACCCGGCCGCCTCCACGAGCGGCAGGACCAGGGGCGCCGTCATGACGATCATCGAAAAGCCGTCGATGAGGCACCCGAGGAACAGGTAGAGAATCGTCAGGATGGCGATGAGCATGTAGGGCGAAAGCTGCATCGAGACGACGTATTGCGTGAGAGCCCTCGTGATCCCCAGAAACCCCATCACATTCGAGAGGTAGGAAGCGCCCATGACGATGAGCATGATCATGCAGCTCGTCTTCACGGAGTTGATGAGGCTCACCTTGAAGACTTCCACGGTGAGGCTCCGGGTGACGGCCGCGAAGAAGAAGGCCCCCACGACCCCCACGGCGCCGGCCTCCGTCGGGGTGGCCCAGCCCATGTAGATGCTCCCGAGCACCATGAGCACCAGGAAGACCACGGGTGCGATGGCCGGGATGGCCTGGATGCGGTCCAACCAGGTGAAGTGGTCATCCGCCTTGGGGGCAAGCGACGGGGTGATCATGCAACGAATCAGGATGTAGCCGCTGAACATCCCCGCGATCATGAATCCCGGGATGAAGCCCGCGATGAAGAGCTTGCCGATGCTTACATCGCCGATGATGCCGTAGACGAGCATCATCATGCTGGGCGGGATCATGAAGCCCAGCGTCCCCGCGCCGGCGAGCGAGCCAATGGAGAGGGCGTGGTCGTAGTTGCGGCGCTCCAGCTCGGGGATGGTGATCTTCCCCACGGTGGCCGTCGTGGCCGCAGAGGAGCCGCTTACGGCGGCAAAGAAGGTGCAGGCCATGATGTTGACGTGGATGAGCCGCCCCGGGATCGCATCCATCCAGGGCGCAAGCCCCCGGAAGAGATCCGATGATATGCGGCTGCGGAAGAGGATTTCGCCCATCCATATGAAAAAGGGCAGGGCCATCATGGCCGAGCCGCTCGTGTTGTTCCAGGCCACGTTGGCGATGATCGAGCCGAAGGCGACGTCACTGTAGAAAAAGAACCCGCCGATCCCCACGAGGAACAGGGAGATGCCGATCCAGACGGAGCCGCCCAAAAAAAGGATGAGCATGCCGCAGATCGTGGCCGCTACGGGTCCCATATCAAGTTGCATGATTGTCTGATCTCCATGAGCTGCAGGAACCGAGCATGCTTCGGTGGCCTGAAAACGTCTCGCGAATTCCTTTTTTTCCCCCGCTTCCGATCTTCCGCGCTTCCGATCTTCCTGTCGTCACATCACCGCCCCAGATCATCCGCTTCCTCGAGGATGCGAAGTCCCTCCGTATCCCGCCGCAGCATGGCAAAGCCCTTCAGGAACTCGGCCGCAAACTGCAGGGTCAGGAGCAAGGACCCGACCGGGAGGAAGGCCTGCGGGATCGCCAGGTAGGTCTCCGAGATTTGCATGGACTGGGACTCGCTGACAACGGAGTCCCAGAAAAACTCCCAGGTAAAAGATGTCAGGCCCACACAGAAAAGGAAGCCAATGATGAAGCAGACCATGTTGAAGATGACATGGGCCCTGCCCTTGATAATGTGAGGCAGGAACATCATCCGGATGTGTCCGCGCTCGCGAAGCGTGTAGGCGAGGCCCGCAAACGTGAGCATGGCCATGAGGTAGCCCGTGTACTCGTCGGCGACATACAGGGTGCTGTTCAGAAAGCTCCGGAAGATGATCTCGCTGACGGAGATGACGAGGGCTATAGCCATCAGGATCCCCGCTACCCAGCCGCCGATGCCGGAAAGGTTGTCGATCAGGTTGATCAGCTTTTTCATGTCGCGCCCCATTGAGCCGATTGGAACACCAGGTATAAATAGCGAGGGACCACGGAATTCTCTGCACCGTGGTCCCCGCTGTTTTTCCGTCAGGCTTCGCTTCTCAGCGGCCGACCTTCTTCAGGAAGTCCGCGTAGATCTTCTTGCCCTCGGGCGGCGCCATCTTGAGCCACTCGGCGCGGATGTTCTGCGTGATCTTCTCGAGGTCCGCGAACATCTGCTTGGACGGGGGAACGGTCTCGATGCCGTTCTTGTTGCTGATGGCTTCCATGTCCTTGTCCCACTTGGGGCCGCGCTCCCACATGATGGCCTCCATCTCCTTGCCGGCCTTCACGAGGGCGTCCTGCTGGGCCTTGGGAAGCTTCTGGAAGGCGGCCAGGTTGACGGTCACCATGTTCGTGGCGATCGTGATGTTCAGGGGCTCGAAGTACTTGAGCACTTCCCAGAACTTGGCGTCCACGGCGGTGGGCGTCGAGGTCATGACGGAGTCGATGACACCTGTCTGCAGGGACGTGTAGACCTCGCTGAAGGGAAGCGCCAGCGGGGTTGCCCCGACGGCTTCCATCACGAGGGCGCCGTTCTTGTCATAGGTGCGGGTCTTGAGGCCCTTCAGGTCGGCAACGGTCGTGATCTTCTTCTTCGTCCAGAGACCGGCTCCCGGCCAGGGGGCGATGTAGAGGATCTTCTGCTTCCACTTCCCCTCGGCCGTCTTGTCGAAGGCGGGCCGGGACAGGTCGATGAGCATCTTCAGTTCCTTGAAATCCCGGACGAGAAATGGCAGCGTCACGATCTGGAAGACCTTCTCGTCGCCGGCCACGCCGCTGATGAGCATGTCGGAGACGGGCACGAGGCCGTCCCGGACGACCTTCAGCAGCTCGGGCCCCTTGTAGCCCAGGGCGCCGCCGCTGCTCACCACCAGCTCGAGTTCGCCGTTGGTGGCCGTCTTCACCTTTTCGGCGAATTCCGTCAGCCCGACACTGTGGTTGTTCTTCGGGGGCCATACCGAGTTTGCATTCCACGTGGTCTTCGCGAGGCAGGGCGTTGCCAGAAACGCCGCCGCGACAACCAGGACAATCGTGAGCGTCCAAATTTTCTTCATAGGTCGCCTCTCCTTTTTTGAAATTACGGTTCGATGTGCGCTTGAAACAAGATGGGTAAACGTCAAAGTGGCGCTGATTATAGAAGGTTGCCCCGGCCAAATCAAGCGCAAACTGAAAAGAAATAGCCTTTTACATTCAGCGAGTTGAGTTTATATTGGGCAGGCCGGAACCGGGGACATCGTTACGTCTTGGTAACGGGTCGAAGGGTGATCCCGGCCCGATAAGATCATTTATGGACAGAACGCCTCGACCGACAGAATAAAAGGTATCCCGAAGCGCCGTCTGCAGAAAATAAAACTACAGCAAATCCTCGACACTGATTCCAAGTTCTTTTTGCAGTTGATAGAGGAAATCCTTTGGATTGACAAACGCCTTGGTGTCCTCCAGGGTTATTTGCTTGCTGAAATCGAGGTCGTTCTTGTAAAACGAGTCTGCCAACTGCCGGGACAACTCATCATTCTCAAACACAATCGCCGATTCGCTGTTGAGTCTCCTGCTGCGCGGATCCATGTTGTAAGACCCGACAATCGAGACGCGGCGATCGAAAACGGCATATTTGGCATGGATGGTCCCTTCGGTTTGATCGTTCGCGTGGGTCCGGCGACCCTGCCATTCCCAGATTTGCACGCCACCCCCATCACAGGACTTGACAACGGGTTCATCATTTACGACCAGCATATCGTCGTAGTAGTCCCGTCCCACGATGGTCAGCATGGGCAGATCGTTGGTTCCGGGGCTGTTGGTCAATATGATGACCTTTACGCACCTGCGTGCGGCACCCTTCACAGTCTCGATCAACGTTGCCGACGCAACGAAGTAGGCGTTGGCGATGAGGATTTCATTTTGGGCTCCCTTGATCGACTTCAGATAGGCCTGTTCGATGTAGGTCTCGCCGAACCGGGGGCGGTTCTGGAAAAAGCGGCTCTTCGCATGTTGATCTTTCAAGTCCAGTTTTTTGTCGGCCATTTCGCGGACCACTTTGTCCAACCGCTCATCGGTGATGTGACTCATGTTGAGCTTTCCCGTCATCTTCATCATGGTGCGCGTGGCGCTCCAGTACTTGTCGGTGTTGAAAATGCCTCGGCTTTCCTTGACTTTGTGAAAATACTCATAATTGCGTTCAAAGGTTGTCACCATGTCCTTGACGACATCGCCCTTTACGATCACATCCTGGTCCCGCCAGTAACGGCCGGGCTCCTGAGGATCGACGCGAAAATATTCATTGGCAATGTTCAATCCCCCCGCGACAGCCACTCCGTGATCGGTTTCCCCGTCGATGATCCACATCTTTTCATGGTACCGCTTGTTCGGATCGGTTGTTTTGTCCGGAGCGTCATGGCTTATCACGGGCAGCTCGTTCACCCATTGGAGATAAAAGGTTTCATAGCCTTCCACTTCGATGCCGTGCTGCTTCAAATCAAAATACATCATCTGTGTCTGGGGTCCCGGGTTGGACATGGCATCGACAATGACCCGGACATCCAGTCCCTGGGCCTTCTTTTCCTTCAAGAGTTCAGCAATATATAACCCGGATTCATCGCCCGTGAAGATCAGGGCCTGGATGCGAACGGAGGTATCGGCATTCCTGAGGGTCTGGATGCGCGCGGCAAAGGAATCATCACCATTGGGCAATACGGCAATACGGCATGTTTCCGGGGGATGAACCTTGAACAGCCCGCTGATGCCAACTTCCTCGTTAGAGCTGCCGACAAATTCCCCGGGGTCGTCGAACGGCGTGCCCCGAATCGCTGAGGCTTGCACAGTGCTTGGAGGCGCCGTTTTCCCTTCAGTGCCTTTGTCTCCAATCGACCGGGTGGACGCACAGGAGAGTGAACCATGAAGAGGATGATTGCCAGGACGAATCTCAGCGAGTCGCTTTTCATGTCGCACCCTTAGTTACTCGGAAATCGATCACGGACTGCATTTCCGAGAGCGCGGCGCCTCTGCCGTGTTGACAACGGGCAACGCCCCTGTTAAGAAAGTCCGAGGGAACGCTGAAAACAATTCGTGGGACTGTTCCATGAGCATTGCCAAGGCCCTGCTGCCCATCGCGCTCATTACCCTTCTTGCGGCCTGCGGCGGCAAAGCCGTCCTGCCGCCGGTTGCCGACACGGTGCCCCTCATCCTGGCGCCGATATCGAACACGACAACGGCCGATGCGCGCGGGCGCTTCCGGGAAATCTACTGCGCCGTTCGCGAGGATCACGGCACATCGCTTCCCGATGACCGGCCCTGTGACGAGGCCCTCTGGAAACTGGCCGAGGAACCCGCGCCCTCTGGACGGCCCGTCAACCTGGGGAAACCGCAGACCAACCTGAGGATCCTGGTGGTGCCCGGGCTCTTCAATGACTGCCTGGCCCACATGATCTCCGTGTTTTCCGACGCCCTCGCCCACCTCGAAACACTCGGGTACAAGACGGGTTATCTTCCCGTCGACGGCCGTTCCGGCTGCGCACGCAATGCGCTCCAGATCCGGGACTATCTTCTTTCTGCGGCCCTCGATCCCGGCGAGCAAGCCATCCTCGTCGGTTACTCCAAGGGGACCCCGGACATCCTGGAGGCCCTGGTCGAATATCCCGAGGTCCTTCCACGAGTTGCTGCCGTTGTGTCCGTCGCCGGTGCCGTGGGAGGCAGCCCCCTGGCCGATGAACTGGCTGATTTCTATCAGTCGATCCTGATGCATGTCCCCGCCCCCCATTGCCCGGCAGGGGACGGCGGCGGCATCGAAAGCCTGAGGCCCCGCACGCGCCACCTCTGGCTGTCGAATCACCCGATTCCCGAAGGGGTTCGCTTCTACTCGCTGGCGAACTTTGCCGGCCGGGACGAGACCTCGTCGATCATGCGGCCGAAATACGATCACCTTGCCCGCATCGACTCCCGAAATGACGGCTCGGTGATTTTCTACGACATGATCATCCCCGGGAGCACGCTCCTCGGCTATGCCCGGGCGGACCACCTGGCCGTCGCGATGCCCTTCAACCGCGCATGGCCGACGCTGTCGGCCGGCATCCTGGACCGCAACGCCTTCCCGCGGGAGGTTCTCCTCGAGGCCGCGATCCGTTTCGTCGAGGAGGACCTGCTCGCCGCCCGGTGAACAGCCGCCCGCAGCGCGTCCTGCATCCGCAAACACCCGCCCGGTCAATCCATCCCGACCGTTGCAGACGACCGGAAGAACCCGAGGCGCCGCCGCTCGCTCTCCGGGGTCCCGGGCTGCGTTTCTTCGGGAGTCAGTTCGTGGTCGAGCTTTGCCGCGATTGCGGCGCGACACGTCATGTACCCCTTGGCCCGCGGATCCTCGATATCGTCGAGCTGCCGCTCCACATCGTCCACGAATGCCGCCTTCTTGCGGTACAGCGCGATCGAGGCGGCGAGGTAGTCCCACTTGGCATCACGGAGGGAGGCGGCGCAGTTGCGAACGGTTTCGTCGCCGCAGAAAGCGGGCGGGCGAATCTCCGAGAGTTCCTCCACCGTTGAGCCCATGTCGTCATAAAGCCCGATGATGACCCCGAGCAATGCGTCCTTGTAGGGATGCGCGGCTTCGTAATGTTTCAGCATGGCGTTGTAATTCGCTTCGAACTGTTCCGCCTCGTCTCCCTCCCGCTTGAAACCTTTGCCGAAATGCTCGTGAGGGTGCACGCCGCCGATGTGTTTCTGCCGGGCCCTGTCGTGAATCTCGGCCGGGTCGGTGGACTCGTCGATCTGCTCCGGATCGACAATCGCCAGATCGGCCATACCCCTGAGCAGCCACTCGACGAGAGAGCCCCTGGCTTGCTTCTGCGTCTCGACCTCGGCGATATTCTTCTGGGTCAGCTTCGCTACCGGAATGCCCGCCTGCCCGCAGGAGGGTCTCGTCCACGCGTCGAGCAGCTCCTGGTCGTTCTCAACGGGGGTGGCCGCCGACGGCAGGATCTCCCCGGTGACCCGGATCCGCCTTGCCTGCGGGTCGTAGGCAAAGGAAACCCGCCGGTAGGCCAGGGGCCAGTCGGACAGCGAGCTCACGTTGAGCTCCAGCAGGTCCCTGCCGCCGACGCGGTGAAGCGCCCAGAAGCCCGAGTGCGTGTGAGCCGAGATGTACACAAGCGGGTGATCGACGGATTCGAGGATGGGCTCGAGCCGCAGGCGCGTCCCCGGGCTGAGCATGGCCCAGGGGTGATGGCCGGCAAAGATGACCAACTCGCCGGCTTTTTGAGCTGCGCCGACCCACTGCGCGACAAACTTCGCCTGCCCTTCCATCACGAGTCCCACATCCCCGGGGCTCTCCCCCATCGCCGTGCTGAAAAATCCGATGGCCACGTTGAGCTGGCTCGTGTCCATCGCGACGATCGTCGTGCGAAGCGGGGCCCCCGGCGCGGGGGGCAGGCGGAACTTGTGCAGGATGAAGGACTGTGCGTAATCGCGTCCGTCGATGAGGTCGGCCTCGATCCTCTCGATGAATCCCTGCGGATCGGGGTTGACCCAGCTCACGGTCACGTGCCCGGAATCGGCGGGAACGGACAGGCCTTCCTGGGGCAGGTGCCCCGTCGAGAGGCGCCTGAGGTAGCCGGCGATGAAATTCCGCTTGCTGAGCCCGGGGCCCCTTCCATTCCCACTCTTTTCTCCCTCCAGGCCCGTGCCGGGGCGGCATCCCCGTTGCCAGTCCAGGGCTTCCCCTTTGATATAAGACTCGAGGATGTCGTAGTTGAAGATCCCGAAGAGAAGCCCGTCATGATTCCCGGTGGTCAGGGCGATGGGTTGCCTGGCCTTTTCGAAGATCTTCTGCATCCTGCGATGCTCGGAGAGGCAGGACATGTCGATCACGTCCCCGAGATGGATCATTGGCTCGTCCGGGTGGTTCTCGATGGCCCATTCCAGGAGCCGCCGACCGAAAAGAGGCTGTTCGGGCGGGCGCTGGGCCACTTCGACATACGAATCCACCGCCCCGTCGCTCTGGAGCAGCGGAAAGCCCGTGGCCTCATGCTCCTGGGTGTCCCCCACGAGAATGATGGGAAGTGTGAGGGGGAGATATTGCCCGAAGCGGTCGTCGGGGATTCGCACCGGGTTCTGGTCCTGGCCTGCGCACCCGGCGATCGCCAGGACGAGAAGAAGCGCCGCCAGCATCGGAAACACGAAAGCAGTTCCCGTCTGCAGGGATCGACGGGAGCAGCGTAAAAAGCGATGTCTCTGCGCCATTTTCATGCACCTCCAGATCGGAATGCATTTCGTCGTGGACACGCTCAACAGGGGGTTTCTCGACGACCGCATCATGGGGGAAATAGGGTGATTTGCTGATTGCGGTTTTGCCTGTACGCTAAACCCGATACCCTTGACCCTGCTAAAACACCTGCCAGCCGCTAAACGTCCTGGCCATCTCGATCACACGGCTGTAAATCCGCTCCAGGGGTTTCCACTCCTCGGGAACGGCATAGCCCCAGCTCATGGGGAAGGTCGCCTCGCCCCCGCTGCCGGCCAGCGTGAGCTCGCGGACAAGTCCCTCGTTGCCCTTGTGCGGTTTCTTGTCGGTCAGCGGAGCCACCGAATCGGGCAGGGTGCTGAAAAGCGCCTTCCCGTCCTTGACGGGCACCTTGTATTTCTTGCGCTGACCGCCCCAGGAGAGCAACAGCTCGAACTCGTCCTCCTCAAACAGCGGCAGGTTGGCCCGGGTGAGCCGTATCTCCGCCACGGGACCGAGTTCCTTCAATCGAACCCGGATCTCCGATGCTTCGAGCGCCTTCAGATCGATCTTGCCGGCTGGCTGCTTTCGACGGGCCATATCGAGACACCCCCCCCAGGGAAATGAATGGTCCGGAAATCAGGAAAGAACCCTACACAAAATCCCTATCACAGCTTGAGGAAGAATTGAAGGGTTCAGAACGATTTGAACATGATATGATATAAGATGATTTTGATGCCGCTGCCGCCAGGAGAGGATTGACGCCTTGAGTTCGTCCGGACGATTCGGTTATCTCTACGTTGCCCTGTCATCCTTGTTGTTTGCCATCTCGGGGACGGCCTCCAAGTTTCTCTTTCACCAGGGCGTCACGCCGTACCAACTTGTCCAGATCCGGACGGTGATCGCTTCGGCGGTCCTCCTGGCATGGCTTGCGGCCGCGAACCCCTCCGCCCTGAAGATCTCCCGGCAGAGCCTGCCCCGCTTCATCCTCCTGGGATTCGTGCTTGCGGCAACCATGTTCACCTACTTCTACGCCATCAGCAAGATCCAGGTGGCTGCGGCGATTTTGCTCCAGTATCAGTCGCCGGTGCTTGTTGCCGCTTACGCTCTCGCCTTTTCCCGTGAACGCCACTCGACGGCAACCCTCGTGGCCATCGCGGGCTCCGGCCTCGGCTGCTACCTGGCCGTCGGCGCCTATACACTCGACCTGCTGAGCCTCAACAAGGCGGGGATCATCGGGGGACTGAGCGCGGCGGCATTTCTGGCCTGCTATACCCTTCTGAGCGAGTCGGCCCTGCGTCGGTACAAGCCCTGGACGGTTCTCTTCTATGCGTCTCTCTTCTCTGCGGCAGCCTGCAACATCTTGCTGCCGCCCTTCGAAGGGCTGACCCGATCCTACAGCGCCATCCAGTGGTTCTGGATTCTGTTCATCAGCATCGCAGGCACGGCGGTTTCGCTGGGGCTCTACAACAAGGGCCTGCGCCTGATTCGGTCGACCCATGCCAGCGTCACTGCCACCCTGCAGCCGATCTCCGCCGCCGTGATCGCTTTTCTCTTCCTCGGCGAAATCATGATGCCCTGGCAGCTTGTCGGCGTCGGCCTTGTCGTCGCGTCCATCGTCGTGCTGCAGATCGGGAAAGAGAAGAGGTCGTGACACGGCCTCAGCCGAACACCTCCGCAACAGCCTTCTTGAGGTGCAGGAGAAGTGAATGTCCCGGCGCGGCCGTGAGGCGCTCCGCCATCACTGAAAGAACCGAGCGGTAGTACCAGGCCTGCTGTTCGCGTCCCCGCCTGAAACGAGCCCAGACTTCCTCCCCGACCCGTTCCCTGTCCTCCCGGATGGCTTCCAGGTTCTCGATCTTGTCGGCGCAGGATACGAGGAGCACGGCCTCCGACGCCGTCTTCAGGAATTCGATGGTGTGCGCTTTTCTTTCCTCCCAGGGTTTTGATTTGTCGGGCTCCGAGGCGCCTTCCACGATCCGGGCAACGGCCTCCCCGAATCTGTGCCGTATTTCGTCGAGGCTCAAGGGCGTGTCCTCGACGGTGTCGTGGAGGATGCCCGCCACGACCACGTCCTCCGGGCAGCCGGCATCGATGAGGATCTTCGCCACGGCGAGAGGGTGGACGATGTAGGGGGTCTTCGTCCCCTTCCTGCAGTGCCCGCGGTGGGCGCGGGCTGCGAGTTCAATGGCGTCGAAGATGGCGGACATGGTCAGCCCTGGTCCATGCAGTCTTTCTTTTCGGCAAACAGTCTATTTGTATACATCAGAGGGGATTCGGGGTCGAGATGAAAAGGCTTGCCGGGGCTGGAGAAGTCGGGATTCGGGATTCCGGACTCAGGAAGAATGAGGAAGCCGCAAGACGAGAAAATCCGCCTGACATCCCCCTCTGCAAAAGGGGGAAAGGATGGGGATTTAGAATCTTTCCATACAAGCCTCGCCCCGGTCCCGTTTTCTTCCGCTTCTTCGTGCCGCGCAGCGGACGTCGTCGTGAGGATGCTGGTATCGAGGGTCTCCGAGGCGGCCATCTGCGAAAGCGGGTAGGGATTCTTCGCGGCGAGAGCCGACAGCCTGGCCGAAGGGATGGCAAAACCCGTCTGGTTGTCCTCCTTATCACCGGCCCGGATGATTGCGACAACCTCTCCCCGTGAATTGCATACGGGGCTCCCGCTTGCCCCGTAGGTCAGCGGCGTGGCGAGCCGGATCCCCACCCAGGGACGGACGGGCGCGGAGGATACGGTGCCTTCGGCAAGGACATCGGTAAAGACCTTGTGGCGGCTGACGACAACGACCCTGTCGCCGGCATCGGCGGAGGTATTCAAGGTCAGGGCCCTGACCTCGTCAGGGGGGATGCCCGTCGAAAGCAGGATGAGGTCGTTGGCGGGGTCCTCGGCCACGATGCCGTGCACGGGGTACCTCTGGCCGCGGTGGGTAACGATCTCTGCGTTCGTCACGCCCTGCATGACATGGTGATTGGTCACGATGATCCCGTCACGCCCGTAGAAAAACCCCGTGCCGTAGCCCTTGCCCGGGCAGCTGACGAGGACAACGGAGGGAGCGACTCGCCGGTAGAGATCCTGGTTGTTGAGCGCGAACACGCTTTCCTGTTCCTGCGTGTTGAATTTCACGACGGCGCTCTGGGCGGCATTTTTGACCCGTTTGGCAAACTGGTACTCCCGGCTCCCGCTGAGGAACTCGCGCAGCGTCGTGAAATGGAAACTGGCGAAGCTGCACGTGACGATGCCGAGGACGATTACAAAAGACAGTACGACACGGCGGCGCAGGAGCGTCCTGAGCCTCCGGTAGAAGAGCACCGTGAGCAGGATCGTGATGTAAAAGGGCCCCCTGATGAGAATGGACGGCCGCTGCGTCATCTGGACAGCGTCGCGCAGCATGACGAAATCGCAAAAGGCGAAAACAAAGCCCACGACGGCAAGAACCGCGCCGAGGAAAAAAAGCGCACGGCGGCTGAAAGATTCCCTCAGCTTGCGGTAGAAGATCACAGCGAACAGAAGCGTGGTGAGAAACAGGGCCGCAACGATGATCACCCGGACCTCCATTGAAAGACCGTTATAGAGGGATCCCTCCCGCAACGGGGCGGCTCCCTAATCACTTATCGGCAATTTTCGACGGAAGTTGAGCAGGAAAGGTTGCAGGCTGCAGTTGGCAGGCAGCCGCTACGCGGCCGGCATCCGGAAACCGAAGCCCTGCATACTGATCCTAGCCGTCTTCCGTTTGTTGATTCAGGTGAATCCTGACTGGATAGACGGAACGGACGGAAGAGGCCGAATAGACGATGAAATTTAACGTTGTGCCCTCAGCGTGGCCGCCTGACGGAAATACTCCGTGGCAACGTCCTGGCGTCCCCGCTTCTGCATGATGACCCCCATCTGATCGAGACAGACGGCCATGCCCTGCGTCTCCCCGACGCCACGAAAGATCTGGAGGGCTCTTTCGTATTGGCCGAAAGCGATTTCGTAGCGATCAAAGCTCATATTGTGCTTCGCCTTGTCGAGGAGGTCGACCGCTTCGCCGATCTGTTGTTCGCGCAATCTCCTGCGCTCCTCCTGGATCTTTGTCTGCTGTTCCAGGGCCCTCCGCCTCTCCTCCTCCATCCTGCGCTGCGCCTCGCCCGGCTGCGGAGCCGGCTCGCCCGCCGCCGCCACTTGTCCGGCGTAAAGGACGGGCAGGCTCGCCACGGGGAATGGAGAAGAGGGGGTCAGGCCCGAGATGATCTCCCCCGGTACGGCGATCCCGATGTGGGATGCCTGGCGGTGAACGCGCGTCGCTATGCCGACGACCTCTCCCTTCGTGTTCACGATGGGGCTGCCGCTCGAGCCCGGGGAAATGGGCGCCGAGATCTGGATCAGCCGTTTGCCCCCGGCCAGCGGGCGAATCGCGGAAACGAGGCCGTCGGTGATGGTCTGCGCAAGCTGGGGGTGGTAGGGTGTTCCGATCACCACGATCTTGTCGCCCACCTGCGGCAGGGAAGAGGTCATTTTGAGGGTACGGACACTGTCAATGGGCAGGTTGGCGGACAGGATGACTACATCGTTCTCCGCATCCGAGGCAGCGATTCCTCTGATGTCCATCACCACGCCGTTTTTCGTCTTGATCCTCAGGGACGAAGCCCCCTCGACGACATGATAATTGGTCGCTACCATCCCCCAGGGATCGATGAAAAACCCCGTTCCATGTCCGCGGACCTGTCCGGATTCATTGAGATTATAGACCACCACAACGGAGGGGCTGACCCTCTCGTAGATCTCCTGCACGCTCAGGGCGCCCTCCCCGGCCGCTGCCCCCCTCAAAGGGGCGCCGGGGGTCCCATCGCCGGGGACGATGATGGTCTGCACGGGGGCTTCGGCAACCGGGGGGGCCGTCTTTTTCGCCGGGACGGCCGCCATGTCCGTCTTGCCTTTGTCCGCAAAGCCCAGCCAGGCAGCTGCACCCGACAGGCCCAGGAGGAGGGCCAGCAGGATGGCCATGCCGCCGGTGTTGAGCGCCTCCTTGAGCTTGTTGAAGAAAAGGACAACGAAGAAAAATAGGACCAGGATGAGGCCGATGAGAATTTTAAGCATCTTCTGCGCTCCGTTCTATATCGCAGGCAGGGGGTCGCCCCGGCATACCCATCCGCCCCGGAAAGAAATCCACTATTTATTGTCGGCTGATTTCAGATAATATTAAGGGCGGGGTCGATAGGAATGATGGTCCCGGAGGGGGTTCCGGTTGTCCCGGCCGGACGGAGATACTGTGGAATGGCGTACCCAGGTGACAGGTGTCAGGTTGCAGGTGACAGGGAAAACCGTAGGCAGGGATATTCCTGTTACCTGTTACCTGTTACCTGTTACCTGTTACCTGTTACCTGTTACCTGTTAGCCTGTTACCTGTCGCCTCCACGTGGTGATGGATTCGCTAAGGTCTACTTGAATTCCCCCGTCTCGTCGAAGGGAATCCGGAAGGACGGGGCGCCCGTGTGAATCGACCCCTTGAGCCGGTACTTGAACCCCGAGGCGTAGCTGCCCTTTCTCGCTTCCGAGAGCTGGCGCAGGATGCTGGTGAGCCCCGTGTAGGCCTCCACCTCAACGACTTTCGTGCTGAGGCGCTCCACCCTCACGCTCTGGTTGGAGACCCCCCGGGCAAAGGGCTGTCCGTTGATTTCCAGCTCGAAGGACATGCCGCTGATGTCCAGATCCGTCTCCGTGGGGTTCTGGATTCGCAGTTCCAGGAGAAACGTCTGCTCCAGGAGCCGCATCTCTTTCGGCGTGACGTTGACGATGTCGACGTGAGGCTTCTCCCCCGTCCAGAAGAGCGAGGCGCAGCCGGAAACCAGAATCACCAGGATCACGACGCAGGCCGAAACGACATTTCTTCTCATTTCTTCCGCCTCCTTCCCCATCCTTTGAACGGGCTATAAAAATATCAGAAATCCGCCGGAATTGGAACCGGGACGACGAACGCCCGATGGACAATGCCTGTCACGTCACCGGCCTGGCTGCAACGACGCTCCGCTCCGCCTCCGTCAGCAGGCATCCCTCCAGGCATCGCTTGCTGCAGGACCCGTCGCAGGGCTCGACGTGGGTGGTGACGCTCGCGCCCGGGAAGCGCTCCCGGATCTCCCGGGCGAACTCCTGCGTGATGCGGTGGGAGGCCTCAACGGTCATCTGCGCATCCACCATGATGTGAAACTCGACGAAACGGAAATTCCCGGCCTTCCGGGTTCGCAGCTGGTGATAGCCCTTCACAACGGGTTTTCGCTGCAGGATCAACGATTCGATCCACGCGATCTCCTCGCCCGGCAGCTGGACATCCAGGAGGTCGCGTGCCGACTGCTGCGTAAGATCCCAGGCCGCCTTGATGATGAGCAGGGCCACCCCGATGGCCGCCGCGGGATCCACCCAGTGCAGGTTGACTTCCGGGGCAACAAGATCCGCAGCCCAGATGACGGCCAGGGCGGTCATGACGCCGGCCGAGGTGTACACGTCGGTCCGCAGGTGCCACCCGTCGGCGATCAGGGCCACCGAATCGGTCTCCTTGCCCACCCGGAAGAGCTTGCGGGAGACGAACGTGTTGACAACAGCCGACAGGAGCATGACAGCGGCGCCCCAGGCGGCCATCTCCAGGGGCTCCGGGCGGACGATCTTCTGCGCCGCCTCGAAGATGATCCAGCCGGCGGCGAGAAAGATGAGGATCGCCTCGACGGTCCCGGAGATGTTCTCGATCTTGCCATGCCCGAAGGGGTGCTCCCGGTCGGCGGGAATGCCTGAGGTGCGGACGGAATAATAAGCAATCGCCGCGGCAATAAGATCGACGCCGGAGTGGATCGCCTCGGAAATGACGGAGACGGAGCTGATCGCAAGGCCCACGGCGAGCTTCAGCGCGACGAGCGTCGTGTTGGAGATGATCGACAGCAGCGCAACCTGCCTTTTCCTCCGATCCGCTTCCATGGTAAGGGCTCCAGCGTCAAACGAAGAAATCATACACGACCTGCTGCTTCTTGAAAAGCGGATTCGAGGCTCTTCCGTCTTGCTTTTTCGCAGCCCCTCCCGTATGTTGCGGGGCAGTTTCCATTCACCCTGGGGCGAAGACCACGATGAACAGCCTGACCCTCGGACTGGTGGGCACGATCCCCCTGATCCTTCTTTTCGCGGGCCTGACGGCGACGAAGATCAAGTCGCACTTCGTGACGCTCGCGGGGCTTGTCGTCACTGCGGCACTGGCCGCTTTTGTCTGGAACATGGATCCCGGGCGGCTCGGCTTATCGGCCCTCGAAGGCGCTCTCATCGCCCTTGTGCCCATCGTCTGGGTCATCCTCGCCGCCGTCTTCACCTATTTCGCCGGCGTCGAGTCGGGCGCCATGGAGACGGTGAGGGCAACCCTGGTGACGCTCTCGCCCGACCGCAACGTCCAGGCCGTCATCATCGCATACTGCTTCGGCGGGTTTCTGGAGGGTGTGGCCGGTTTCGGAACGGCCGTCACGATCCCCACGGCGGTCCTCATCACCATGGGGTTTGCCCCCATCCAGGCCGCCGTGATTGCGCTGCTGGCCAACTCCGTTCCCGTGGCCTTCGGCGCCCTGGGCATTCCCGTCATCGTGCTCGCCCAGATAACGGGCCTGGACCTCACCACCCTGACGCGGTACGTGGCCCTGCAGCTGCTGCCCTTCAGCATCCTGGTCCCTCTGGTCATCGCCCTGATCAGCAACGGAGGCCCCCGGGGCCTTGGCCCATCCCTTCCCGATGTCTTCCTCCTGGGAACCCTTTTCGGCGCCGCCCAGACCGTCACGGCTTTCTGGCTCGGGCCCGAGCTTGTGGCCGTCATGGGCTCGCTGGGGTCGCTCGCGTTTTACCTCGCCTGGAAAACGATGACCGGCAGGTGGACGGCCGCGGGAGACCGGAAGGAACTTCTCCTGGCCCTCTCGTCCTACATCATCCTGCTTGCCCTGGTCCTCGTGACGCGGCTGCTCCCGCTCGATTTCCCGAAGCGGCCCCCCTTCACGTTCCTGCTCCCCCTGGGCATCAACCCCGTGAAGATCGACTGGCTTACGACGCCGGGAACCCTTCTCTTCCTGTCGGCCGTTGCGGGCTCGCTGCTGCAGGGGCTGTCGCTCAGGCAGGTGAGCCGCGTCTTTGTCCAGTCCCTCGACCGGATCAAGTGGAGCGCCTGGACGATCATCAATATCGTCGCCCTGGCCAAGATCATGGGCTACTCGGGGATGGTGAACTCGACGGCCACGATGCTCGCGGCCCTCTCGGGCAAGGCCTACCCCCTGATCGCCCCGGGCCTGGGGGCCATCGGGACCTTTGTCACGGGAAGCGACACGGCCTCCAACATCCTTCTGGGCGAACTGCAGCGGGAGACGGCCAAACGGATCGGCGCCGACGTCCACTGGATCTGCGCATCGAACACCTCGGGGGCCACGGCGGGGAAAATGATCTCGCCCCAGAGTATCTCCGTAGCCGCCGCCACGGTGGGCCTGCAGTCCGAGGAACGCGCCATCGTCCGCACGACGTTCCTATACTGTGCGGGGTATTCGATCCTCTTGGGCCTATTGGTCTTCGCAGTGAACCATCTCCTGGTCGCGTGATGAAAAACGAAAACAAAATCATCCTCTTCCCCGTGGCGTCCCACTTTCTCTTTCACTTCTACGAGATCGCCTTTCCGGCACTCGCCATCCCGCTGACGATTTCGCTGAACATGAGCCTCAAGGACGTCCTCGCGCTGGGGTTTCCGATGTATCTCATGTTCGGCCTCTTCGCGCTCCCCTGGGGGTTTTTCGCCGATCACTTCAGCAACCGGCTCGCCCTCATGATCGGCTTTTTCGGCTGTGCCGCGGGTTCCTTCCTCACGGCCCTGTCGTCGACGCCCACGGGAATCCTGTGGTCGCTGGCCGTCGTCGGGATTTTCTCCTGCATCTCCCACCCGGCAGGCATGGGTCTCATCTCCCACGGGGTGAAAAACCGGGGGGCGGCCCTGGGCATTTTCAGCGTGGCGGGGACCGTCGGGCTCATCGTGGGGCCTGTCCTGGCGGGGCTCATGAACTGGCTGGCGGGCTGGAAGGTGGCTTACGCCGTCATGGGCGCCGTGAGCCTCCTGTGGGGCATCGCCCTCATCTTCATCCGGATCGACGAGACCCCCGTCACGCAGGAAAGCGCCCCTGCCGGCGGCGGGGGGAACAACAACGCCTTCCCGCTGGGGACCGTCATCCTCTTCTTCTGGATCGTCACGCTGGGCGGGCTCGTCTACCGGATCAACATCGTGGCCCTGCCGGCCTTTCTCGAGTTCAAGGCGGGATTTCTCTCACGAGCCTTTCACGACATGCTGAGTATTCCGGACATAGCGGCCACGACGACAATGGCTGCGGCCGCCCTGACGTCGCTCATCTATGTCGCGGGGATCTTCGGCCAGCTCTGGGGAGGCCGGATCGCAGACCGTTACGAGCTGAGGCGCCTCTACATCGTGTTCAACGCCGCCATCCTGCCCCTGGCACTGCTCATGGCTTTTCTCACGGAACAGTACCTTGTTGCCGCGGCGGCGGCCTACGTATTCTTCGCATTGGGGATCCAGCCCATCGAGAACAGCCTCATCGCCACCTTCACGCCCCCTCGCTGGCGAAGCACGGGCTACGGCCTTGCGGCGATCCTCATTTTCGGCGTGGGGGCGCTCGCCGTCTATCTCGTCGGCTGGGTCTCGACCCGCTGGTCGCTGGGGACGGTTTACCTCTTCTCGAGTGCCCTGCTGGTGCTCATCGTCGTGAACATCGTCTTTCTGTTCGGCGCAACGCGCGGGCGCGAGCTGCGCAACAGGAGACAATCCTGAGCAAAAGGGTATCGGATCGGGGGATGGATTGAGAAGGGGGGCTCAGGAGTTTGGGGCCGAGAGCTTCACCCGCTCCCCGCCTATCTCAAGGGTGGTCTTGGAATAGGTGTACTTCTTGATGATCTTGCCGTCCCGGAAGTGCATCACGTCGACGCCGCGGCGCCGCTCCAGCTTTCCTTCATGGCCCTTTTCCATGGACGGCCAGTCGAGAGACCAGCGGAAGAGGACCTTTTCGGCCTTCTCGTCGACAAAGAGATCCTCCGTCGTGAAGCGAAATCCGCCGTGATTCGCAAACCAGGGCGCCCATGCCTGCCGCAGGGCCTCCTTGCCCCTGGCGCTCCCTCCCGTCCAGTTCTCGAACTCCACCTCGTCGTGGAGAAGCTCCATGACCCTGTCGAGGTCGTGCTCATTCCAGGCGTCATTCCAGCGTGTCAGCAGGGCGATGGTTTTGTCTCGGTCTAACATGGTATGTCCCGTCTATTCGGTCTGTCCAGATGGCGGGTTCAGGGTCCAGGGGCCAGGGTTCAGGGAAGGAAAAAGATTTGTTCTATACCCTGTACCCTATACCCGGTACCCTGTACCCTGAAGTAGGCTTCGCCTACTTCAAGATGATCTTCGAATCCGGTCCCTGCGCGTTGGGAACGATGATGCGCGACTGCTCCTGGCGCTGCGCCTCCTTGATTTCCTCAGCCAGCTTCGCCAGGAACTGGTCCATCACCTCGGGGAATTTCTCGGCCGCTTCCTGGAGATTTTTCGCCTCGATGGGAAACTGAACCGGCAGAGGCCCCTGGGGGGACATGATGTTCGTCTGCCCCACGAAGACGTACTTCCGCGCTTTGTCGATCTCGCCGTTGGGCTTGACGGCGTGAGCTGGCGGATGGCCGCCGTGCGCATGTCCGTGTACATCTCTTCCCTGTAGAGGTTCTGCAGGTTGACCTTGACCTTACCCTTTTCCGTATCTTCCATGTTCATGATTTCTCCTCGCTTTGCGGTCCGGGATCGGACTTGATGCCGCTCCCATAACACATTCCCTGCCCCAAAACAATCGCCCGCTTTTAAAGAAAGGCCGGGTCCAGGGGCCAGGGTCCAGGGTTCAGGGAAGGAATAAGATTCTTTCCGGTGTCTTTTTCCCTTCACCCACTGGTCACTGGTCCCTAATCACTGTCACTGCTTTCAACGATGGCCACCGGCCTGCACCACCCTGCGCTCGCCCCCTTTACCTTGACGGGAAAGCAGCAGAGTGTGAACCCGTGGGGGCGGCCAATGGCCGAGAGGTTGGCCATCTTCTCCATGTGGCAGTAGCCGATGTCGATTCCGGCAAAGTGGGCCTCCCAGATTACCCGCGCATCGCCGGTTCGTTTGAATTCCTCGGCGATATAAGACAGCGGCCTGTCCCAGCTCCAGGCATCGGTGCCCACGATCTTGACGCCCTTCTCCAACAGCCAGAGGGTGCTCTCACGCTCCATGCCGGGCCCCTTCACGAGGTACTCCGGCCTACCCCAGGCTGCGTCCGCACCCGTCTGGATCACGACAATGTCGAGGGGCTTGATCTCATAGCGGACCCTCGCGAGGGCCTTCTTGACGTCGTCCACCGTGACGCGCTCGCCATCAGCTTTGTGGCGGAAATCGAGGACGACCCCGTCGCCCATGCACCACTCGAGGGGAATCTCGTCAATGGTCATGGCGGGCTTGCCGCCGTCCATGGTGGGGTGGTAGTGCCAGGGGGCATCGAGGTGGGTGCCGCTGTGCGTCGTGAGGTGGACAAATTCGAGCGCCCAGCCAAGCCCGCCGGGAAGCTGCTCCGTCTTCACCCCGGTGAAAAAGTCCTTCATCTGCTCGGCGCCCTGCTTGTGGCCGACGTAGTCTATTTTCGGGATCATCCAGGCGGGATCGCTCGGAAGCCCCGACTCGATGGCGATGCTGAGATCGACAAAACGCCTTTTCTTCATAGTGCAACTCCCCACCTATCTCTCCTCATACCCGAGCGGCATCACGTAAAAGGGGCCCTGCCGCATTTGACGAGGCTCAGGCCCCTGCGTTCTACATCGGCTCCGTGGGGAAGCCGGCCTCCAACCACTCGTTCCACCCGCCCTTCAGGGCGTAAACCTTCTTGAATCCCAGTTTGGTCATTTCCTGTGCCACCCAGGCACTGGTCCCTTCTCCGTGTCAGGCACAGTAGAGGACGATCGTCTTGTCCTTGGGGTACTTGGCCGCCCAGGATTTCACTTCCTCCTTGGGGTTTTCCCGGACGGCGCCCTTGATTTTCTGGCTGCTCTTGGCCAGGTCGGCCGCCTGCCGCACGTCGATGACGACGAGTTCCGGCTTGCCCAGCATCATCTTGAGCTCTTCTTTGCTCATTTTCTCGACCTGCGCCGACACATCGGTGCCCGAAAGCAGCAACAGGATGCCCAGCACGAGGCCTGCCCCGATCACGGCAATGACTCTGTTGTTCATAGGTTGAACCCTCCTTTCCATGGCTTGATACTTATGAATGATCCCACAGAAACCCCGCGATGAAAAGCGAAACTCCGGGGCCAAAAGAGCGCTTGACAAAAACGGCGGGAGTGTTTTTAATAGAGAACAAGTTGCACGGAAATCCGATCTACTTCTTTTCTTCGACCTTTCCCTTTCATTTCCCTTTTGTGTCAACGATCTGCTTGCGAAATCTCGCTTTTCCCTTGATCCGCCACGACGAGCCGGGTACCGGCTCCTGAACTCGCAACTCACAAAAAGCGCTGCCGAAATTGCTCGAAAAGAGTGCTTTCTTCTTCCAGGGGTTCATTTTCCAGCCCCTCGCATCTCCCCCAAGCATCCCCCGCGGGTGCGCGCGGCCTGACGGGGATGTAGCTATAGCAGGAGGGCTTCCTCTCAGGGGTTTCGAGGAAGCCCTCCTCGCATTGTGGGCCGCTTGAGGAATTGGATTTTCACCCTCACCCCGGCCCTCTCCCCTCAAGGGCGAGGGAGATTGAGGTAGGGTTCACTACAGGCCGAGCCGATCGCTGATCATACTCATCGCCTTTAGCGACAGCTCCACGAACTCCTCCAGCGGGATGCCGATCTTTTCGCACTCGAGGATGTTCTCGCGGCTCACCGAGGCGGCAAAGGCCTTCTCCTTCATCCGCTTGACCACCGACCTTGACTTCACGCCGGCAATCTTTTTGTCGGGGTAGACCATCGCGGTGGCGACGATGAGGCCTGTGACCGTCTCGCCCGCCGCAAGGGCGTGCTGGAACTCGGTGCTTCGCTTCGCCCCGGCCGCCGTCTCGTTGTGCATCTTGACAGCGTCGATGATCTCGGCATCCAGGCCCTTCTCCTTCAGGATCCTCTCCGTTTCCAGACAGTGGACGTTGAGATCTGCGTTGCAGAGCTCCACGTCGAGATCGTGCAGCAGGCCCGCGAGGCCCCACTTTTCTTCGTCGCGCCCCAGCCTCCGGGCAAGCGCCCGCATGACGGCCTCCGAGGCCAGGCAGTGATTGATCATCCGTTCATTCTGGATATGCTGCCCGAGCAGCGCAAGCGCTTCATCCCGCGACATGGACATCGTTTCACCCCCTTTGAATCACAGCCTTCCTTCACGTCGATTTTCTCATGAAGTTCATCATGGCCTCGCCGTAGCGCTCGCCGGCAGCCACCCCTTTCGGGGCCATCGCCTCGAGGCGCGACCGATCCTCTGCCGTGAGGGTCACCCCGAGGGCCGCGACGTTCTCCTCCAGCCATTTCCTGCGCTTTGTCCCGGGGATCGGGATGATATCCTCGCCCCTGGCCAGCACCCAGGCAAGGGCCAGCTGAGCCGCCGTGCAGCCCTTTTCCTTCGCCATCTCGACGACCCCTTTTGCCAGTGCGAGGTTCTTCCGGAGGTTCTCTTCCTGGAAGCGGGGATTGGTACGCCGGAAATCATCCTCGCTCAGATCCTCCTGTTTTGTGATCTTTCCCGCGAGAAACCCACGCCCCAGGGGGCTGTAAGCCACATAGCCGATCCCCAGTTCGCGGCAGACGGGCAGGCTGTCGTCTTCGTGATCCCGCGTCCAGAGGGAATATTCGCTCTGGAGGGCCGTGATGGGGTGGACGGCAAAGGCGCGCCGCAGGGTGTTCGGCCCTGCCTCCGAAAGGCCCAGGAAGCGAACTTTTCCTTCCTTCACCAGACCGGCCATGGCCCCCACGGTCTCCTCGACGGGCACCTCCGGGTCCATGCGGTGCTGGTAGTAGAGGTCGATTACGTCAACGCCGAGGCGCTTCAGGCTCGCCTCGCAGGCCGATCGGACATAATCGGGCCTGCCGCAGAACCCGCGGTAGCTCGGGTCGGCGCTTCGCAGGATGCCGAACTTGGTGGCGAGAAACACCTCCTTTCGCCGGTCGCGGATGGCCCGGCCCACGAGTTCCTCGTTTGTGAAGGGCCCGTAGACGTCGGCCGTGTCGAGGAAGTTGATTCCCAGGTCGATTGCCCGGTGGATCGTGGCGATGGATTCCGCCTCGTCCCGCGGGCCGTAGAATTCCGACATCCCCATGCATCCCAGGCCCATCGCCGAAACGACAGGGCCGTCTTTCCCCAGCCGTCTTGTTTTCATATCCTGCGCCTTTCCGAACCGCTTACGGCAGATCTTTTCTGTCCTTGAGAGGTTCCCGGACACGTCCGGGAAACCTTACACTCTGCCCCCTACCTTCCCACAAATCATTTGTGCGATCAACCACGGGTTTCGCGCCACCTTGCGTTTCCGCCGATGACTTGCTATAGTCTCGAAGCACTTCACCCACGAGGAGCATTCTTTATGTGCATCCGCATGTTTTTGCCTGCCATCCTGTCCGCGGCCCTGTTGTTCACAATCTTCTCCCCCGGCGCCCAGGCCCAGCCTGCAGGCTTCGGGGACGCGAACCGAACGGTGTACTCCTTCTCGTTTTCGCCGATCTACCAGTTCGAGTCCGATTTCGACCGCAGCGGCAGCTTCAGCGTGCAGCGCTACGCGTTCCAATTCGACACCTCGACGCCCGTTACGAACTCTCTGCGCGCGGGCATCAGCCTGGGCTACGATTTCGAGAAATATGACTTCTCCGGCACGACGTCCTTCGCGGGGGCGGACCCCTGGAGCGACATCCACCGGTTCTCCGCCGGGCTGCCCGTCAGCTGGCGCATGACTGACAGCTGGTCGCTCTTCGTCTCGCCGCAGGTGGAGTGGTATGGCGAATCGGGCGTCGCCAAATGGGAGGACGCCTTCGGGTACGGGGCCGTCTTTTCCGTGTCCTACCGCGTCAGTCCCGGGCTGACCCTGGGGGCCGGGGCAGGTGTTTTCAGCCGCATGGAGGAAACGAAGGGCTTTCCATACATCGCCATCGACTGGAAGATCACCGAGGATCTGCGCCTGAGCAACCCCTTCCGGACGAGCCCCTCCGGTCCGGCAGGCCTGGAGCTTTCCTGGCGGCTCTCTGATCGCTGGGAGATCGCGGCGGGGGGCGCCTATCGGTCATTCCGTTTCCGCCTCGATGACAGCGGGGTTGCCCCCAACGGGATCGGCGAGGTGGACTCGACGGTGGGCTATGCAAGGCTGACGTACCGGATGGGAAGGGACCTCAAGCTGGACCTCTACGGAGGTGCGGCCTTCAACGGCAAGATGAGGATCGCCGACCGCAACGGCAACGAGCTGGGCTCCGACGACTTCGATACGGCGCCCATGGCGGCCCTCTCCCTGACGCTGCAGCTCTGATCCCTGCAAAGGGTCTTTTCCTCGGCGGGGTGTCTGCCGCCAACCGCCACAAGGCATCTTTCTTGCTATGGAATAACTTCGTCCCCGGCCCATCGCCAGGCGAGCCTGCGAAACATTCCCCGGGGCGAGGTGATCCATGCCGTACCGAAAGCTTGCAGCCATCGTCCTGGTTCTTTGCGTTGCGGCCTGCACGGGCGTGAAGGACGAGCCCCTTCCTCTCAGCCGCGAAAACATCGAGAAGTACGCCACGGCGGTCGGCAAGAGCTCCCGGAAAATCGAGCCCAATACGGGGACCGTCCTGGAACGGGTTGCCACCCTGTACAGGGACCCCCTCGAGAACAGCCTCGGCTACAGCTTCGACCGGACGCTCCGGCATTATTTCGTCAACCGGGCCGGCATCACGGCAGACCCCGAAGCGAAGGTCTTCGCCGACCTGATCACGCCGGGGGCCCAGGCCGTCCTCATGAATGCCGACGACGCCTTGCGGGCAGGGATCATTTCGACGAAGACCCGCGACCTGCTTTCGATTTTGGCGAAGTTCCGCTGCGACCACGCCCTGCTGCTCGGCAACGGGGAGTGGGAGCGGATGAGCGGTTTCCTGGGCCTGGTATCGGACTGCGAAAAGGAAAGCGATGGGCCCTGCACGGCCGGGAGGCTCGTCGAGCTGGCCGTCGAGCGGGAGATCATCCCGAGGCAGGAGATGGAGATCGCCTCGAAAGCCGCCGAAGAGGAGAGAATCGGCTACGTCCGGAATTTCCTGATCGCGCATTTCAACCTCTCGCACTGGGAGGGCGCCCGGCTTTTCATCGGGTCCGACGGGCACGAAATCGAGATCTCATCGCTCTTCGATGACCCGGAGGCTCAGATCATCACCAACGAGCGGGTCGTCTACCTGGCCGAGCAGTACGCGAAAATGATTAAAAAGGAAAAGAGCCTCCTGACGGAAAGCGGCGGCGCCCCCCTGCGGGCCCTGCAATCCGATCCGGGAAATCGCTCCTGACCGGCCCCCGCCAACACCCTGCCGGGGTCATGGTTTTTCGTTCTGTTGTCCAAATTCTGTTCCTTAGAACTAGCGCTTGAGCGGGATTCTGGATAGCGAAGTTAGACGCGTTTTAGGTAACCGCTCTTCCCCTTTCCCATATTGACACCGGATCCAATTCCCCCTAGACTGCCTGTGGCGGCACAGCCTGCCGCACGGCCCATGGCCGGGCTCGCGTTTGCGATGACGGGGAAAGGGACATCCTTCCCGTTACCTCGCCGGTCACGGATCCATGATTGAAGGAGGGAGCTGTCATGGCGCTGGACCTGTCGGCAATCGGCCGTCCCATCGGTCCCATCGTCCGGGATTACGGCTGGAAGGACGTCATCCTTTACGCCCTCTCGGTGGGCGCCGGATTCGACGAGTTGGGCTACACCTGGGAGAAGGACCTCAAGGTGATCCCCACCTTCTCCGTCGCCACGATCTTCGACTTCTTCTGGGCCGTGGCGAAACACTCGAACCTCAACCCGAAGGGCGCCCTGCACGGCGAGCAGGAGATCCTCTTCCACAACCCCATCCCTGTCTCGGGGACACTCACCACCAACGGGACCATCACGAACTGCTTCGACAAGGGCAAGAAGGGCGCCGTCATCCGCGGTGAGAGCGTCACCCTGCACTCCAGCGGGACAAAGCTCTACACCAACACCATGAGCATTTTCAGCCGGCTCGACGGCGGCTTCGGCGGTGAGGATGGCTCCTCGCGGACGGTCGAGATCCCCGGGCGCGCCCCCGACTTCACTGTCGATGCCCTGCCCTCGCCCGACCAGCCCCTTCTCTATCGTCTTACGGGCGACTTCTTCGCGCTGCACGTGGACCCAGAATTTGCCCGGGCCTCGGGCTTCGAGAAGCCCATCATGCACGGCCTGTGCACCTTCGGCTTTGCCTGCCGGGCGCTTTTGAAATGTCTCATCCCCGGCGAGCCCGAGCGCACCCGGCGCATGGCCTGCCGGTTCACGCGGCCCCTCTATCCCGGCGAGCCCATTCAAACTCTCATCTGGAAGACCGATGGAGGCAAGGCCCTCTGGCGGGTCGTCCACACGGGAACGGGCCAGAGCGTCATCGACGGCGGGGAATTCGAGTACGGTAACTGCTGATCGCCGGCATTCGTTCTGAAACCCGCGCCCGCCGGCGAGAAGAACTCGGCAAGGAAAACTATTGACAGGAAATGGCGTTCTGATTATACCTCCCGCCGGGAACAGCGAGTACGAACATTCATCCATCTCACGGGAGGTTCAACCTATGTCGGGTCACGGTTCCGGGCACATCGATCCCGCCCACAAGAAAATCGCCCTGCTCATTGCCATCCTGGCGCTCTTTCTCGCCCTCACCGAAACGCTCGGCAAGAGCGCCCAGACGTCTGCCCTCAGCTACAACATCGAGGCGTCGAACCTCTGGGCCTTCTTCCAGGCCAAGACGATCCGCATGACCACGCTGCGCACGGCCGCGGAAGCCGCCGAGGTGGAGCTGCAACTCGAAAAATCGCCCGCAAAGCGGGCGATCCTGCAGAAGCGCATCGACGAGTGGAGAAAGGTTGCCGCGACCTACGACTCCGAGCCGGAAAAGCAGGAAGGACGCAAGGAGCTCGCCCAGAGGGCAAAGGTCGCCGAAAGCAGCCGCGAACGGGTTATGGCCGCCTACCATCACTACGAGATCGCATCGGCCTGCCTCCAGATCGCCATCGTGCTGGCATCGGCCAACATCATCACCGGGGTTGCCGCCCTGCTGTGGCTGTCGGGCGGGCTGGGCGTCGTGGCCATCGGCTTCAGCCTGATCGGTTTCTTCGCACCGCTGTCGGTCCACCTGTTCTGAGGGATTCTCCAGTGCCTGCGCCCTCTTTGTCACGCTCACTTGTAGTAGCAGATGTAGGAAGCGTCGGCGGGCACGTCGAGTTGGAATTTGCTGTTCGCCTCCACCTCGAAACGGTCGTAGGGCCTGAACTCCTTCCACTCCGCCTGGCCGGGGAGCTTCACCTTCAGGACGCCCGTCGTGACGATCATGATCTCCTTTTGGGATGTCCCGAACTCATAGCTGCCTTTTGCCATCACCCCGACCGTTGCCGGCCCTTCGCTCGTCGTGAGCGAAATGGACTTCACGTTCCCCTCGAAATACTCGTTCACCTTCAGCATGTCCTGCCTCCCGGGATCATTTTGCATGATCCTATGGGGGGAATGCGTACCCGTCAACAAAAATGATGACCCGTCACTTATCCACAGGTGCGGGCAATCGTGCAACCAAGGTCCGGACATCTAATGCTCGCGGTATTAGATTTGGCCTTTTTTCCCTAATACTCCATTCGTATTTTTCAAAACACCTCTGTTCGCGCTTTACATTTCGAACGATCGGGTTGTAGATTTTCACATTCCTCCTTCCACAACCCGTGACGAAAGAACCGGACGGCCTATCCCTATTGATCTTATGGATGCCGCCCGAACAGGCAGGTGTACGCAACAAGCCTGCCGGGTGCCGCTCGTCACGGCCGGTGATACCGGCGGTGAAGGCATCTTCCGCTCTTTCGGACGGGGTCAATGAGAAGGCGAAGCGCTTTCGAAAAAAAGAAGGAGGGGTTTACATGATTCGCTATTTCACGAAAAAGAGGGGACAGAAGGGCTTCACGCTGATCGAGCTCATGATCGTCATTGGAATCATCGCCATCCTGGCGGCCATCGCCATCCCGCAGTTTGTCCAGTACCGCTATCGCAGCTACCGGGCCGAGCTCAACTCCGACCTCAAGAATGCCTACACGGCGGCGCAGGCTTATTTTTCCGACTGGCCGAATGCAACCGTGAACAGCTTTGACATGCTGTCGAAGGGCGGCTATCAGAAATCTCCCAACATCAACGTCGGGACGAGCAACCTGACCCTTGCCGCCGGTTCGATCGCACTCACCCACTCCGCACTGCCCTCAGGCAAGCAAGGGGGGTCCGTCAACAACACGGGTGTCATCACCATGCCCGCATTGCCGTGAGTGCAGGCATCGCCGGTTTACACGGGGCTGCAGGTTCAGTCGATTTGCGGGGCAGTGCCGGGGGTGCTGCCCCGTTTTTCCCGACAGGCGCGAGTGGGGTCCCCTTCACTCCCAGCCCTTTTTCCACATGTCCTCGTCGTCGTAGACCTTCTCGTCGGCGGCGTGGGCCTCGGCGGCATCGGCCTCGTAGTCGCGGGGCAGTTTCCCCTTGCGCTCGAAGTGCTCCCGGTACCACTCGTGAGCCGTGATCAGTGACATGACCTCGCTGGTGCCCGTCCAGATCGAGGCCAGGCGAATGTCGCGGAAGATGCGCTCGACGGGAAAGACGTTCGTGTAGCCGATGCCCCCCATGACCTGCATGGCGTTGTGCACAACCTTCTGGCAGGACTCGGTGATGAACTTCTTCGATTCGGAGACGAGCCTGCGGATGAGGTTCACGTTCGCCCCCGCATCGACGGCGCGGGCCGTCATGTTGGCCATGGCGCGGCAGGCATCGAGGAGCATGGCCGCCTCGGCCACCTGGAAGCTCACACCCTGGAACTGGTTGATCACCTGGCCGAAGGCCTTGCGGCGCGTCGTGTAGGCCGTGGCCACATCGAGGGCGGCCCGGGCCGAGCCGATGGTCATGGCCGCCGTACCCAGCCGCTCGGGGATCATCATCGTGTTGAAGACCTCGAAGGCCCCGTGGATCTTCCCGACCACGTTTTCCTTCGGGACCTTGACGTTCTTGAAGACGAGGCGGCCCGTCCCGCCACCGCGGCATCCCATGAGGCCGTAAAGATACTTCGTTTCCACACCGGGCCCCCGCTCGACAATCAGGCAGGAAATCGCATCCTGGGGCTTTGCCGAGGGGTTGCTGCGTGCGTAGACGAGGAAGAAATCCGCACCCTCGGCCCCGACGATGAAGCGTTTCTGGCCGTTGAGAAGGAAGTGATCGCCCTTATCCTCGGCCTTCGTCGTGGCGCCGAAGAAATCGGAGCCGCCCCGGGGCTCCGTGAGGCACTCGGCGGCGAAGCGCTCGCCCCTGAGCAGCGGCCTCACGAAGCGCTCCTTCTGAGCGTCGGTGCCGTGCAGGATAATGGCGTCGCAGACCAGCTCCGCCCCCACGCCGAAGACACAGGCAAGCTCGTAGCCGAGCGTCCCGATCTCCTCCATGAGCAGGCACGTCGTGACCCAGTCCAACCCCCTGCCGCCCCACTTCACCGGGTAGCGGCACCCCATAAGGTTCCGCCTTCCCGCCTCCTGGAGAAACTCCTTCGGGAACTTGATCGCATCCGTGTCCATGTCGAGGATCATCTGCCGGGGGACCCACTTCACGAGGGCCCTCGCTTCGTCCCGGATGCTGCGCTGCTTTTCCGTCAGCAGAAAATCATACATGGCCCCTTCTCCTCCCTTCATGGTGATGCATCCCAACCGATCTTATTTGCCACAATCGGCGGGCAAAAGAAAGGGGCGGTCGCCGGACCGCCCCTGTGAATCAAGAAGCTACGAAGTTGAGAGGGTAAGAAGCTTGGACGGGTAGGGGTCAATCCCAAACCTTCCGCTTCACCGACCTTCTTACCCTCGAACCTTCTTACGTTCTACTACTTGGATACCTCCTGCCAGCCCGCTGCGGGCGTGTACTTGATCCAGGGGCCGTTGAGGGTTTTCACCTTGACGTAATCCTTCGTCATCTCGAAGTTCGTCTTGAGCGCCCCCGTGCTGTCGTCGGCGCCGTGCTTCTTGTAGGTGAACCACTTGTGCTTGCCGTAATCGTAAAGGGACACCTCGTGGAGGCCTGCGGCCAGCGCGAAGTTGTCGTTGATCATGTTGACGAAGCCCTCCACCTTGTGGCGGGTGATCGTCGTCATCTTGTGAAAATCCCACTTCTTCGTCGAGCTGTCATAGACCGACGCGCCCAGGAATCCATACTTGAGCGTCATGTTCATGGACTTGCTCTGCAGCGGCTTGAATGCGGGTGTTCCCACGTTGGCCGGGTCCTGCTGTGCGTGGCATACAACGGCGACGGCAACCACCATGGCCATTGCGAGCACAAAGACGGAAAGACTCTTCTTCATGAAATACCTCCTGCGGGGTTCTGGGTGATAAAGGAAATTTTGCAAGGGCCGTGCCGGTTGAGGAGTGCGGTCAGCCGAAGGCCCGGGGGGTAATCGCCTCGGTCAGGATATCCCGGTCGAATCCCCTGGGCGTCTCGCCTTTTTTCGCGTACTGGTAGAGGGCCGCCTGGAAGATCCCCTGGAGGGCGGCCTGCACGACGGTGAGCGCGATGATATAGATCACGGCCAGGACGACGAAGCCGAGCGCCAGGAATCCCTTGCCGCTCGCCGCGCCGCCTGCAATCAGCAGGATGGCCGGGAGCGAGAGGACGAAAAAGACGAGACCGAAGCTGAAGCCGCCGATCAGTTCCTCGCCCCAGGTTTTTTTCAGCAGGCGCGCCGACTCCTGGAAGGCCTCCATGGGGCCCTTGCGCTCGTTGACGAGAATCGGGATGACGAGGTAACTCGTGATTCCCCAGGCCATGCCGAGCAGTCCCGCGAAGATGCGGCCCACGAACGTCGAGCGCTCCTCGATCATCCGGAGGACCATGCCCACGCTGGCCGACACGAGGGCCCAACCGGCGATCTCGAACAGACGAGAGCCCGAGGCCTGCAGACCTTCGCCCACCGTGGGGTTGCCGCCCCGCATCCGGATGGTGGCGCAGGCCACGATGGCCGTATTGAAGAAGATGATGACGAAATAGTTGATGAAATAAAAAGCGAAGAGAACCACCAGGTTTCCCACCGCTCCGTTGTGGCGGGCGATCCGCTGGACTGTATCGATGCCGCCCAGGGCGAAAACAGGAACGGCGAAGGAAGCCATGATCAGGAGCAGCGCGATGCCCGAGAGCACCGGGAACACCAGGATTTCCTTGTCCTGCCTGAGCACGTCCCAGGAGGCCCTCATGATCTGCCACGATCTCTCAAATTTTTCCACTCTTCGCCCTTCTCTGCTGTCTGCTGTCGGCTGTTAACTGTCGGCTGTACTTCTCTTATCCCCTGTTCATGACCTGCGCCTTGACCTTCTCCACGTGGGCGACGATTCCGGGAATATCGGCGGCAAGCTCCTCGTGACTGTAAAGGAGGTCCTCCAGATGGACATAAGCGCGCAGGTCATCGGGGCAGAGGTTGACGGCCTGCAGGAACGCCCTGGCCGCATCGCCCAATCGGCCCTGCCCCTGAAGCGCGAGGCCGAGGTTTCTCACGGCATTGTGGCGCCCGGGGGCAATTTCGAAGGCGGCCCGGCAGTAGGACTCGGCCTCGCGGTGGCGCCCGCAGCGGCTCAGCGAGTAACCGAGGTTGTTGTAAATGGAATACCAGGTGTCGTCTCGCGAGGGCGTCAATTGCAGGGCCTCCGAATAGGCCGCTGCGGCGGCCTTGTAATTCTCGCGCTGCTCCATCAGCAGGCCCAGGAAGAGGCACCGCTTGGCCGTCTCGGCCCCGTCGCGGGAAAACTGCATCGCCGTCCGGATGTAGCTCACCCCGGCATCGTTGCAGGCCTGGACGAAACAATCCTGGGCCAGTCCCCAGAGCGCGCCGGCGATGTCCATCTCATCGCTCCTCACCTCCAGGATGCGCATGAGCACCCTCTCGGTGTCCTCGATGGAGATGCTCTCGCCGTCGGGAAAAACGAAGAAAGCGCAGTGACCCTGCTTGCGGATCCGGTTCATGTCTTCTCTCTTTCCGTCTTCTGCAGCCGCCCCTGCCGCATGCCTCAGGCCTTGAAGCTGTGGCTGCCCGCCCGGAAGGCCGACAGGGGGGCCATCCGCATGTCCGTTGCCTGCCGGGCCCGTTCCGGGAACAGCGCGCGGATCGTTTCCGTGAAGGCCTTCATGTCGAAGGGCATCCGGAAAAAACGGTCTGCGCCGACCCGGATGGCGATGTCCTCGTAGAGAAACTCGGCCGGGAAGGCCGCCGTGGCGATGATGGGCCTCCGGTGGACGCCCTTGAGATGCCTGACCAGCATGAGGGCCTTGATGAAGCTGTCGGCCTCGAGGTCGCGGCCCCAATGCCCGAAGGTCACGTTGTTGAGGAACAGGACGAAAAGGTCCACGGGCCTCTCGTCGGCCAAGGCCAGAATCCGGTCGGCCTCCGGCGTGCCGTGGACGCGCAGCCTCTGGCGGGGGTCGAGGGCATCGGCAACCGACTCGGCGACAATCTCGACGAAAGCGTCGTTGAAGTCTCCGACGATGACATGGAAATCTTCAGCAGTTGCCATCACCCCCCCATGCCGATCGCTCACGGCGCAATCCGGTGGACCGTTGCCCGAACGGCAAAGTGCCCTATTACTGTATCGCCCCGGGCGGGCCAAACTTGAGGCGTTTTATGCCCATGGACGGTGCAGCTCCCCGCACGGCAGGCAATAAAAAAGCGGCCCGCAGGCCGCTTTCTTCACTCAACGCCCTCCTGTTTCAGGAGGCTGTCAGGTCAGGTTGATCGTGTGGGTCTTCAGCAGGAACTCCTTGAACTGCGCCTTTGTCGTTTCCTTGACGTCAGAGAGTTTGACCAGGATGGCATTGTTATAGAATGAATACCCGTCGTCGATTTTCTCGGGGTTTTCGTCGTCGTCGATGAAGCGCTCCATGAACTTGAGGGCCGTCTTCCGCGCCTCGCGCTCGTCCTTCGCCTCGATGAGGTAATGATGGTGGCGCAGGTCCTCGTCCTCGCGCTCCGTAATCTTGATCCAGTAGTCGGGCATGCTCCCTCCCGGTGACCTGTGATTTCTTGCTGCCTTTTTACCATTTCCCTACCCCATACGCAACGACTCTTTTCGTGCCCCGGATTGCCAAAGTGCGCCTTCCGCAAGCGAGAAAAAAGACCGCCCGTTCGACCGAGCGGCCCTTGTCCCTGGGCATCACTCGGGCTTCCGGATCAGAACCGCCCCCACTTGCCGGGGTTCATGAGAGACGTGAGATTGCTCAGGAGCATGTTGTTGCAGTCCGCGACCATGCTGTTGCAGTTCCGGACGATCTGAAACCAGCTTTCATAAACACCCAGGTACACCTTTACCGCGCCGCCGGGAGCGCCGAAAGCCGTGGGGCTCGGGGACGGGATATCCCGTTTCGGCGGGGCCGCCGGTTGCGGGCTCTTCGGAGGGGCCTGCGCTTTCGGCTTTTTCGGAGGGGCGGCCTTCTTCACCTTGATTTTTTTTGCCGCGGGCTTGCGGGCGGCCTTGCCCCTCGTCTGGGTCGGCTCGCTGGGCTTGAGCGCGCTGAGTTTCTGCATGATGTCTTCGTGAGTCTTTTTAGCCATGTATGATCTCCTGGGCCAGGGCGAGGAAGTCTTCGGCTCCCTTGCTCGACGGGTTGTATTCGAAGAGGTTCTGCTGGGCGATCTGGGCCTTCACGATGTCCACGTTGACGCGGATGACGGTCCGGAAGAGCTTGTCGGGAAAGTGGCTCTTCAGAGTCTCGTAGGTCTGCTCCGAAAGAGAGCTGCGGCGGTCGTACTTGCAGGCGAGCACGCCGAGTAGTTCGAGTTTCGGGTTGAGGCTCCGCTTCACGTACCCGATCTCCTCGAGCAGCTGCTTGAGCCCCAGAAGCGGGAAAAACCCCGAGTCTACGGGGATCATGACCTCGCCGGCGGCCACGAGGGCATTTTTCGTAAAGACGTTGAAGCTCGGCGGGCAGTCGAAGAGGATGAAGTCATAGGCTGCCTCGACGGGCTCCAGAACAGTCTTCAACATCTCCCAGGCCTGCTTTCGTACAAGCCTCTCCTCCACATCCTTGAGGGCGTTGTTGGAGGGGATGATGTCGGTCCAGCCCGTCGCGACGATGTAGTCGGCCGCCTGCCCCTTCTCGAGGATCAGGTCCTTGAGCGTCGGCTCGTCGTTTTCGATGATGAGCCCCACGGCGGCCGAGGCGTTTCCCTGGCTGTCGAGGTCGACAAGCAGCGTCCTTTCCCCGCTGGCCCTCAGGGCCGCAGCAAGACAGACAGACGTTGTGGTCTTGCCCACCCCGCCCTTCTGGTTCGTGATGGCGATCTTCCGTGCCATGGCATACCCCTGGAGATGTTCGCTTAATCCATCGATTTTATAAAACAAAACTGCGCAAATGACAAGGACGAAGGACGGGCCCGGTACGACGAAAGTCGTAGATCAAAATCAGACCGGCGTCGTATTTCACAGGACGCCGCGCCGTGGTAGTCTTTCCGTCATCCGGCGAACAGCATCCACGCTCATCGGCGGCAAGGAGGAGACTATGACAAAGCGGCGTTGCGTCCTGTCCGTACTGACGACGGCTCTGCTTCTGGCGGGTTTGAACTTCCTTCCGTCACCTGTGCTGCCGGGATTTGCAGGGGCCGACACGGCGATCGCCGCAAGCCTCTACCCAAACCCGGCAAAGCCCGCCAACCGCTGGCGCCTGGTGTGGAGCGACGAGTTCAACGGCCCCCCCTGCGATCCCGCAAACCCCTCGAGGTGCAGCGCGAAAGACTGGCAGAAGACGGTGCAGTGCTACGGCACACCGGATACACCCGTCAGCACCGTTACCCCCTTTGCCTTCCACGTCAACCCCGACGACCCGAGGCAGTGGACGACACAATATCACCCGCACCTGGCAAACCTCGACAAGTGCACCTGGCTCGTCTCGGATCATGTCAACAAGATCCACTTCCAGGGCCCCGCCGGCCCCATCACCCGCTACAGCCCCAAGAGCGTCACCGTCTCCAACGGCGAGATGAGAATCACCACCCGCCGCACCCGTCCGAAAACCATCGATTGCGGCCGCGTGATCGCCCCGAACGGCCCCAACAACGAGGCCAACCTGACGAAGGCCTGCCCCTACGAGGCCGGAAACGTCTTCTCCTACGGTATGCACGGCCTGGCAGCCGTCAACGGCACACAGGGAACCCAGCCCGGCGACGGCCACGTGTTCCGCGAGGGCGGGCGCATCCAGGTCCGGGCACGCATCCCCGCAACGCAGGGCAACATGACCGCCCTCTGGACCTGGCAGCAGGACTGGCGCACCCACGAGCGCGAATACGACCTCCTGGAGAACTGGGTCAACTGGCCCGCCATGAGCGCCCACTCGCTCCAGGGCCCCGGCACCTTCGCCCGGCACGTCTTGAGCGACGAGTTCAAGTACTCCCTCTCGAAGGAGTTCCACACCTACTCCATGGAGTGGAAGAAGGACGACTCCTTCAGCTACTACCTCGACAACCGTCACCTGGTGACGTGGAAGGACAGCACCCGGCCCGACGGCCAGCGGGTGATGCTGGACGGCCAGTGCGTCGAGAACCGCATCTTCGGCAACCCCTTCTACATGATTTTCTGGAACCTGATCGCGGAGTACGACTGGGCGAAGGAGGCGGCCCCGCTGGCCGAGGGCCAGCGCCCCGACACGCTCTACATCGACTACATCCGCTACTTCGAGCCCTGCACCGACGAGGCCGACCCGGCCTGCGTCGAGTCGACCCTGAGCACAGGATGCCCGAACCCCTGCGGCGGCTTCGGCTTTTTCGACGGCTACAACTGCTACGTGGGGAGCCCCCCTGCAGGCCGCACGGCAACGCTTGCCGACGGCCAGTATGCCTACAAGGCCACGTGGAAGTTCTTCAAGTACACCTGCCCCTCCGGCGGCACGCTGAAAGGATCGAGCTGCCTGCTGGGCGGCCCGCCCCCGGGGCGGCTGCCCTTCGTGTGGGGCAACGCCTTCTACACGGTTCCCCTCTGCACCACCACGGCTCAGGCCAACTGCGCAAACCCCTGCCCGTGGAAGGGAACTTTCTATGACGCAAGCGTCAAGGCCTGCCGTGCCGACGGTGCAACCAGTAACCCGTCAGGCGTGAAGATGTTCACCATCAAGGGCGTTGCCTACTACGAGCCCCAGCGCTGCCCCTACGGCGGCACCTACGATGCGGCCGCCAACGCCTGCGTGCTCGTCGATCTCCCGAAGGGCGTCGAGGCCTTCGTCTGGGAATCGGGCCTCTACTACAAGCCGCCCTTCAAGGCGCAGTGCCCCTACGGCGGGTTTTACGACACGGTGAACTGCTACCTGCAGGGGATCCCCGACGGGGCGCAACCCTACGCCGTGGCAAACCGGATCCTGACGCCGGCCATGTGCGGCCCCGCGACGGACTGGCAGAACCTGCAGCGCGCTGCAGGCGAGGTCACGGTGGAGAATGTCTGCGGACCGGTGCAGTAAGGCGCGTCCGGCCCTGAGCGGATGATGATCATCTTCACCGCCACGATCGGCGGTTGAAGCACACGGAGGCGCTCATGACCGAAAACTCGATGCTGATCTGGTCCATGGGGATTCTGATTTTTCTCGCACTGTTTTTGAGACTTGTCGAGGACTACGGTCTCCAGCTCTTCTGGCCGAACCTGTTCCGGACAGGGTTGCCGGTGTATGCGTATCCCCTTCCCCTTACCGTGCCGGACCTGCCGCAGGGATCCGTTTTCGAAACGCAGAGCGGCCGGTTCAAGGTCATCACCCCGCGAGAGTGTCTCTTCTACCAGAAATCCATCGCCCAGTTTAACGACGGGAGATGGACTCTCAATGGCCGCCTTCTCTGGACAGGGGGCCATGCACTGGCCGAAGGTCAAATTCCGGTCACCGCGATCCTTTCTCGGATTGGATGGATGATCTTTATAGGCGTCGGGCTGGCTGTATCGTTGGCGCTCCCGCTTCGCAACTGGACGATCGGCGTCGCCGTTGCACTGCTCGTGCTCGCAATCTTGTCTTTCATCTTCTACCGGAGGGCGTTGGCAATGAAAGATACGGCTCATCGGATCCTCGTTGAGTACGAAGTATATATGGCGGACAGGCGCGACGGGAATCAGACGCACTCCCCGACGCCGGAAGCGCCGCGATGACAGGACGTGGGGGGCAGCACGGCTTTTGTAACAACCAGAGCATCAAACGGGAAATCGAGAAAACAGTCACGTTCTGCAGGCAAAAATGATCGGCAGTATTTAATGTGAAAAAATCGGGACACGGCATGCAAAAGGCCGCCCTTGTCATGGGGCGGCCTTCTGCATGCTGTCAGAAAGGAAGATTCTGCGCATTGCAGGCGAGGTCACCGTGGAGAACGTCTGAGGTGCCGAGCGGCAGCGCCTCTCGCAATAATCCGTCAACGTCCTCGACAAAAAGCTAAAAAAGGCTTATCAATAGAGATAGACCCTTAAGCAGGAACCGACACGATAACAGGGAAGCCATGAAAATTTCTTTCACCAAACATAACGGCCCCATCGACGAGATCATCGAGAAATTGATGGAGACCGCCGAGGGAATCGGGAGGCCGAAATACGTCCGCGAAATGATCCTCGCCTCACTCAAGGCCGGGCAGGAGGCCGACGAGAGCGCGGACCTCAAGCTCATGAACACCACGCTCAAGGAGATGCGGTTCACGTCCAAGGTCTTCGGCCCCTACCGGAATGTCCGCAAGGTCACGGTCTTCGGCTCGGCGCGCACCCTGCCGGGCGATCCGGTCTACGAGATGGCATCGCTCTTCGGGAAAAAGCTCGCCGAGACGGGTTATATGGTCATCACCGGCGGAGGGGGAGGCATCATGCAGGCCGTCAACGAGGGAGCCGGCCCCGAGCATTCCTTCGGCGTGAACATCCGCCTGCCCTTCGAGGAGAAGCCGAATCCCGTGAGCGAGGGGAACCCGCGGTTCATCACGTACAAATATTTTTTCAACCGCAAAGTGGCCTTCCTCAAAGAAGCGGATGCCGTGGCGCTCTTCCCGGGCGGCTTCGGCACGCTCGACGAGGCGATGGAAACGCTCACCCTGGTGCAAACGGGCAAACGCAATCCCATGCCGCTTGTGCTCGTGGACGACCCTGACCGTCCCTACTGGCCGCACCTGATCCGGTTCCTCGAGGAAGAACTCCTGGCCCGTGACTATATCTGCCCATCGGACTTTGCGCTCTTTGAGCGGGTCTGTTCCGTGGATGCCGCAGTGGAGAAGATCCGGCATTTCTATCGCCGCTATCACAGCCTTCGGTATGTGCATGGCCAACTCGTGATCCGGCTCACATCGCCGCTCAGCCCCGATGACATCCGGAATCTGACAGATCAGTTTCATGACATCCTTCTGCCCGGGGGAAGAATCGCTGCGTCCGGGGCTTTGGAAGCGGAAAGGGAGGATGCGGATGTGATGCATCTTCCGCGGCTCGTGATCGACTTTAACCGCAAGGGCTTCGGCAGGCTCAGGAGTCTCATTGATTCGATCAATGATTTTTAGCCTTCTTTCATTCTCCCGGGAACGGCTGCAGGATCCCGACAGCGTGACAAACGTTGTCTGTTCATCCGGAACCTCTCTTCCGGTTTTCAATCCATTAACACCGGCGGGCTATGATCGAATTACATGAAGTCACTAAGCGATACGGTTCCCTGACGGCCGTTGACCGGATTTCCTTCTCCGTCGCGAAAGGCGAGTATTTCTCCCTGCTGGGTCCAAACGGTGCCGGGAAGACGACCATCGTCAAGATGTTGCTCGATTTCACCCGGCCAACCTCAGGGACCTTGTCCGTGAACGGGATTTCAAGCAAAGATCCCGCCTGCAGAACCGCCGTGGGCTACCTGGCTGAGAACCCCCGCATACCACCGAACCTTACCGGATGGCAGTATCTTCACCGCTGTGCCGAACTGTTGGGAATGCGGCGATCCGAGGCTACGGAACAGAGCGGGAAAATTGTCGAGCTGATTGGCATGAAAGGCAGGGAGCACACGAAGGCAAGCACTTATTCCAGGGGCATGATTCAACGGTTCGGGCTCGGTGCCGCGCTGACAGGAAATCCGAAGCTGTTGATCCTCGACGAGCCAACCTCCGGTCTTGATCCCATCGGGATCCGGGAGATACGCCAGCTTCTGGAATCGCTCAAGCATCAAGGGATGACGATCCTGCTCAATTCCCACTTGCTGTCAGAAGTGGAGAAGATCTGCGATACGGCCGCGATCATCAACAGCGGCAAACTCCTGTTAAAAGATTCGATTTCATCTATCATCCAGGATGGCGAAACGCTGGAAGACGTATTCGTCAGACTTGTAAAAGGTTGACATGGAGACACCGAAAGCACATTCCATCGTTCTCATCATCGCCAAATACGCGTTTGCAGACGAAGTGCGGCAGAAGAGCATGATCGTCATGTTCATGATCAGCGCCCTTTTCGTATTTCTTCTTCGAGAATGCTATCAAGGCGATTACATGGTGAACGGGCAGGCGCTCAGCGCCGATGCCATTGCCTGGACCCTGTCGAAAGTGATCTTCCATGTCATTGCAGCAGGGGCAATGTTTATTACTGCGTTGCTGACGATGCGGGTATTCAAGCGTGATCGAGAGGAGGGGATGCTATCGTCTATTTTGGCCAAACCCATTGACCGATGGCAGTATGTCACGGGCAAAATACTCGGATTGTGGGCATTGTCGGTGCTCTTCATGTTCATCCTTCACAGTATCGTATTCTTCATCGCATCCCTGAGTATGAAGACCCTGGTGCCCGCATACCTCGTCGCGTCGCTACTCTGTTCTATCAATCTCCTTTTCGTTGTTCTGACCGTGTTTCTGCTGTCGCTTATGCTGCCTGACATCGCCGCCTTTCTCTGCGCTGTGGGTATCGGTTTAGCCAGCCTTGCAGCCAACAGCATCTACTACTTTAAGCCAGAGCCAAATGGGGCAGGCGATGATGCAGCAGTCTGTGGATCGCGCACCATCGGGCTTTACAGGGTGGAAAGCTGTCTACTATTTATGGCCGAATCTATTCGGAACACAGCAGTCAGCCGCTACTCTGATTGGAAATGACGGGGGGGTTCCTGTATATCCACTCATGAATGTTCTCTTCTATTGTCTTATCCTGGGAGTCTTGTTGTTCCTCCGCTTCAGGAATGAAGAGATTGTCTAGATTCATGAATGGTCTTTGCGGGTAATCTAACTTGACATGTGTGGGACAACGTCTGGCGGCAGCTCATTCCATATCCCTTTGAAGTTGGAGAAATTGATGAGACAACGAACCCTTTGGGTCTGTTGGATAATTCTTTTTACACTTTTGACTGCAGGGCAATCTCTGGCATGGGCTCAAGAAAAGCAGAGCCCCCCGAAGAGTGCTGTGGTTGCCGAGATCGGGCGTATCGGAAAGGCCGCCAGGGGAGCGGTTGGCGTCGCCGCCATCCATCTGGAAACCGGCCGCAGGGTTGTCTTCAATGCAGACGAGTTCTTCCCCATGGCCAGCACGGTAAAGGTAGCGGTTGCGGCAAAGATCCTCGACATGGTGGACAAGGGGCAGATCAGCCTGACATCGCTTATCCCGGTGGGGCGCACGGAGTTGGCGCCGGAAGGTCCCCTGGGAGATATTCATTGGCGCCCCGGGCTTTCATTCACGGTTTCCGACCTCCTCGAGCCCATGATCACGAAGAGTGACAATACCTCTACCGATGTTCTTTATCGGGTAGCCGGGGGACCCGCAGCCGTCCATGCCTACCTGCAAGCCATGAGTCTGGAGGAAATCTATCCGGCCCGAACGATCAGCGAGGTGCTGCGGGATGTTTTGTCAATCCCTGCTCCTAAGTCGCCGGCGACGTCCCTGGCGGATCAGTTCAGGCGGATGTCGCCCAAACAGGCTTCAGAGCGCCGCGCAAAGGCCTATAGGGCGAATCCCACCTATGATGCCGACCCGAGAGATCAGGCAACGCCATCTGCAATGCTGGGGCTCTTGTGCAAGATCTGGATGGAGGACGGTGTCAGCAGATCGACACGATCCACGCTGCTTGCCCTGATGGAGCGCAGCACAACCGGACAGAAACGGATCCGGGGCCGCTTGCCTGCGGGGACTGTCGTTGCCGACAAGACGGGGACACTCGCGGGTACCGTTAATGACGTTGGCTTCATTACACTGCCCGATGGCAGTGGGCACATAGCCATTGTCGTGTTCGTCAAGGGTTCGGAAGCGCCCCCCGGTATCCGGGCTACGGTCATTGCAGACATCGCACGGCTCGTGTACGACTACTTCCTTATTTCACCCCGATAAAGCCCTGATTGCGAAGGCCAGGTCTTTAGCAGATACGGCGATCAAGACCAGGCAGTACTTCCTGTAACAAAGAAAACGTCAACATCAATTAAAATGCACGATTTCAACTGACAATTATTGACCATGCTTTCGTATTAATTATGACAGTGATGATTTAGCGCTACGGGGCATTTGATGGTGGCTTTCAAATTTTTCCATAAATTACGAGGTTCGCTTTTAGTCCATATTACAATGAAATGCGAAATGCTGGAAACAGTTACTTGGTTGTAATTATAGTAGATTACCATTTTGTAGAGATGGAACATATGCTAGGTTAATAACCAAATCATCGAAAAAGCGAACTTCGTATATTAAATGGTTATGTGTAAAAAATAGTCAGAAGACAAAATGAAATTCGCACTTGTAAATGGTGAAAAAGAAGAAGCAACTAAAGGAGCAAAGGGGGTGTGCCAAATTTGTGGCTCAGAGCTAATTGCTAGGTGTGGAGAAGTTAAGATTAATCATTGGGCGCATAAAGGAAACCGCATCTGTGATCCTTGGTGGGAAAATGAAACTGACTGGCACCGGTCGTGGAAAGGTAAATTTCCGAAAGACTGGCAAGAAAAGCTACATTTTGACGAAAGCGGCGAAAAGCACATTGCAGATGTAAAAACAAATGACGACTGGTGTATAGAATTCCAGCATTCCTATCTCAATCCAGAAGAACGTCGCGCTAGAAATGCTTTTTATCGTAAATTAGTTTGGGTTGTTGATGGAACTAGGCGAAAAACTGATAAAAAAATATTTCAAAAAATAATAAGCGAAAGCATTCGATTACCTACGCAAATTCCAATTCTACAAGTACATTTTCCTGATGAATGTAGGCTGTTAAAAGAGTGGCATGATAATGACGTGCTAGTACTTTTTGACTTCCAAGAAACGGAAGATTCTGAGCAATCAATGCTTTGGTTTTTATTTCCTAAAATGCCTTCAGGTGACACCTATATGTCTCCTTTTTCACGACTGAATTTTATTGAATTTCATAACAATAATAAATTTGATGAACTAGTTAAAAATACAATTTTACCAATTCACGCAGAATTGAATAAAAGAAAGCGAATTGAACAAGTAAATAGTATGCGTGGCCGTACTAGTGGGTTGCCAGGTTTTGAAAGATATACGGCAAATAAGCGAAGAAGGCAAAGACGTTTTCGTTTTTAGACCTAAAAGGATGTGTAAAGAATCAAGAACACATAACAATGCGCTCCTGCCGACGTCAGCTCTAACGCGCCGCCGCGGCAGAGCTTAGTCGTTGAGCAAACATTTCAAACACAAATACTCAATATATTTTATTCATCACAAGTGGGTAGTTGTAGGTGCTATACGTAACAAAGTCTGTTTTTCTCACGGATTCTGGTTTGTTAAGTCCTGTTTACCATCTCATCCTTTTTCCTGTTCATCAAGTGCTGTCTATGTTTTGTCTCATGATCGCCTCCATGGCCTTGAAGTAATCCCGCTGCACTTTCAGGTTTGACACCCTGCAGTAGCGTTGCGTGGTTTTGACGTTGCTGTGCCCGAGGAGGTCCTGGATCGTGCACAGGTCGGCATCGGCATTGAGCAGCTGCGTGGCCATTGTGTGGCGCAGCTGATGACAGGAGACGCGAAGCTTCGTCTTGCGGCCATAGTGCTCCATGCGCTTCTGAATGCCGCGAATCGAGATCGGCTGGCCCGTGCAAGGGCCCTTCTCCACGAGAAAGATCCGACGAGTTCGCGATGAGGGCCGCACCCGAAGATAGGCCACAAGCGCCTGGCAGGCATCCTGACTCAAATACACGATGCGGTCCTTTCCGCCTTTGCCGTCCTCGATCAGAAGCTTCCGGTGTTTGTAGTCCACAGCCCCGAGCGTCAACTGGGCGACCTCCTCGACCCGCAGCCCGCAGCGAACCATCAGCATGAACATGGCCCGGTCGCGCGGTCGAGTGATGATCTGGAAGAAGCTCTCGACCTGCTCGTCCTTCAGGTGCCGGGGCAGCGGCCGCGACATCTTCAGGGCATGCGTGTTTTTCACCGGGTTTGCGATGTCCAGGACGCCCTCGTCCCGCAGAAAGTGATAGAACTGCCGGATGACGTTGAGCTGGCAGTTGATGCTCTTGGGCTTCAGGCGCCGCCTCATCAGCTCGTCGATGTAGTGCGAGACCTTGGAGTGCGTGACGTGCTCGATCGGCACATCGAGCCACAGCACAAAGCTTCTGATCGCGCACAGGTAGTTCTTAACCGTGTTGGGCGAGCAGTTGCGCCTCTTCAGATAGCGCCGCCAGTGGATGATCGCATCCGTCATCGTCGTTTCCCCTCTCGATTACAGACATGGCCCTGAAGTACTCTTCCTCCCGTGTCTTATCCGTAAGGCAGGCATATCGCCGCGTCTCCTCGATGCTTCGATGACCCAGGAGCACCTGCAGGCACTCCAGGCGCATCCCGGCATTGAGAAGCTCCGTCGCAAAGGTGTGTCGAAGCGTGTGGACCGTATAGCCCCGATCTGCAAGCCCCGCCTTCCCGAGATAGCCGGCAAACCGGGCCCGGGCCGTGCTGTAGCTCATCCGGCCATCCTCACTACGTCCATAGAACAGGTACTCCTTCAAGACGTTTCGTTTGCTCATCCAGATCCCCAACGCCGAAAGCGCATCCTCGCTCAGGTACACCACACGGCCCAGCCGGTTCTTCTCCGCCTCGTAGATCTCGATGCGGCGCTCCCGGACGTTGACGTCTGTCACCCTGGTGTGCAGAAGCTCGCCAATCCGCAGGCCCGTCCGAAGCAGGACCAGGATCATCGTCCGGTCCTCGGGATTATCAATGACTGAAAGCAGCTTGGCCGTATCCTCGGGCGCCATCGCCCGCGGCAGCCGCTCGGGCAGCTTCAGCTGGATCCTTCGCACGAAGATCTCCGGGGAGACGACCTTCTCCTCGGCCAGGTACCGCAGGAACGCGCACACACAGACGAGCCGCGTCCGGATCGTCGTGATCTTGATCCCCCGGTCCTGTTCCCGCTCGACGAACGCCTCCACGTCAGCGCGGCTGATGCCAGCCAACTCGTGCCGGCCCGCATCCTTGAGCATGCACAGAAACAGCATGTTGGATTGCCACAGGCTGCAGAGCGTACGGGGCCTGCGGTTCCGGCGGGTGACATGGCGGAGAAATGCTTCGAACTGATCGGCTCCGGGCAGGCCCATCCTGCCGAGCCGGTTCAGAATCCGCTGAAGCGTCTTCAGGACGTTGCTCGATTCGGTATGGTGACTTGGATAAGAAGGGACGATCCGAGGTGGGCTGTTCTCGATTGGATCGACAGAAAAGAACCCATCGGACAAAAGCGAAGCCTGATTGAGGCTGAACTCAGAAACGTGCATCTCTGCCTCCTTTTTCTGTGAATCCACAAGAAAAACAGGCAGATGATGGGCCCTGCGCCAATCAGCTGTCAATCAGTGTTTTGTTACGTATAGGTAGGTGAAAGAGATTTGCGGGCCAGGTGATCTCTGCAGGTCTAGAGCATCGGACTAAACGAATTTCGATTTCACAGTTACGTGGTCCAATAAAAAGCCCCCATCCCGTCGCTTTTCCGGAATGGGGGCTTTTTTATTGGAGGACCTGTTGGGTCTGGTCTATCTCATGTCCGCTCTTGATGGTTGGCAGATCGGTTCCTGACGACGGCCAAAGGAGATCCCCGTCTTGCTCAGAGCCCTAAGCGCCTTCCTCTCGTTCTCGGGGATGAGCCCGGCCTTCAGCCTCTCTTTCCCCTCGAAGACCTTCTGCCAGAGCCTGCCGATGGTCAGCATGATGGCCAGGAAGAACAGTCCGAACATAAAGTAAGGTTCGGTCCGGAGCTGCTCGTCGATCAAAAGCCCGACCCAGAAGAAGAAAAGAGAGCCGGCAACGATCACGAACCCCCAGGCGCTGTAAGCCAGGATGTCGAAGAGGATGCTTCCCTTGTATGCTTTGATTCCAGTTCTCATGGGGTAGTCATGGAGCCGGGCGGATCCGGCCCCTTCCTTTCACGTTCGGGTTAGCCGATCAGATTCTTTACGGCCTCGGCCACGGGGCTCGTGAACAGAGCCACCAGCACCGCGTACATCGCGAAGCTGCCCATCGCCTCGCTCAGGTAGAGCTTCTCGTACTTCTGCTTCAGGGAAACGATCGTCATGCCGCCCACAATCAGGGCCCCCAGGTGGAAGTAGGGGAAGTTCCCGACGCCGGCTGCGGCGTACTCGGCAAAGCTGAAGGTTGCGGTGATCAGAACAACGGCTGCAGTAAGAATCAGGGTGGAAAGCGTCTTTTTCATGGTCAGGTCCTCCTCGGTGTCATTGTTTCTTGCCCAGATAGTATAGAAAGGAGCGTGCCAAGACGGGGAGAAAGAAAAAGATAGTTTGCAACGATAAGATATGAAATGGGAAATGACGCTTCAGGGACTTGCCGGGCGCTCCCTCCGAAGCCCTCGAAAGGCCTCTTCTTGAAAGAAACGTTCAACCGGGTGTGAATGAAACGATCAAAAAGAAAAGAGTCAGGGACAAAGGGAAAGGGGGAAGCCCTGGAATAGGTTCACCCCGATTGGCAGAACATGATCCCTTTGGAGATACTGAGAAGAAAAACGAGAACATTGCCCAGGATGAAATTAGCGCGATGCCGTCTCGAAGCGCATCGGCGGGGCCGAGGCGAGCTGGCCTGCGAGCCCTTCCCGGGCGGTCCTGTACGAGGCGATGAGCGCCTCCGGCACGGGCTGGCCTGCGGGAATCTCGACCTTGCGCGGGTTGACTGGCCGGTCGTTCACGCGCATCTCGAAGTGCAGGTGCGCCCCCGTGGACATGCCCGTGGAGCCCACATACCCGATGAGCTGCCCCTGGGTCACGCTCGACCCTTTCCTCACCCCCCTGGCAAACCCCGAGAGGTGTCCGTAGGAGGTTTTGTAGCCGTTGGGGTGGCGGATGACGACGAGTTTGCCATAGCCGCCCTGGTGACCTGCCGCCAAAACCTGCCCGTTGCCGATGGCCGAGACGGGCGTCCCCTTCGGCGCGACGTAGTCCGTGCCGTTGTGGGCCCTGCGGATCTTGAGGACGGGGTGGAGACGCGACTTCGAGAAGCCGGAGCTGATGCGCCGGAAGCTCAGCGGGGCCTTGAGGAAAGCCTTGCGGAGCGAGCGGCCCTCGGCGTCGTAGTAGTCAGCCCGGCCGTCGACCTCGAAGCGGTACGCGCGGGAGAGCACGCCGTCGTTGACGAATTCCGCGGCGAGGATGTTGCCGTACTTTTTGAACTCGCCGTCTCGGTAGAGGCCTTCGACGAGCATTCGGAACGTATCGCCTTTGCGCAGCGCCGTCGTGAAGTCGATGTCCCAGGCGAAGATGTCCGATAGGTTCAACGCAAGGAGCAGGTTCTGCTGCCCGCCGCCCATGGAGGCGATCAGGTTGTCCTCGATGGCGCCCTCGAGGCAAAGAATTTTCTTCTCGTACTCGAGGTTGAGCTTCTCGGCCTGATAGCCCTGCCCTGCGCGGGTGACGCGCACGAGAGAGTCGTCGTTGACCCAGTAGACAAAGGCGTGCAGGCGCTTTTCGGGGTCGACGTGGATCTCGTAGGGCTGCCCGGACCGGAACTCCCGGGCGCTGTGTACGCCGGCAAGGGCTTCCTTTACGTGGAAAAGCTCCCGGGGGTCAAAGCCGTGGCGCTTGAAGATCTCGTAGAGCGACTGGCCCTTCTCGACGATCCCGGTGATCCGGGAAAGGGGGGGCGGCTCGGCCTTTGCTGACGGACCTGCGGGGTTCGGGTCGGGAGAGTTGCCGAGGAAAAGAAGGGCTGCAAACAGGGCAATCCCTGCAAGGACGAGGAGGGCTGGGCCGAGAGCTTTTTTCGCCGGTATCACTCGCTGAAAACCCCGCTGCCCCGTTTCGGCGCCGCAGGCGCGCGCCGGGCACAAAAAAGGCGCCTCTCGTCAATCGGTCTTGGCCATTGTTGCTGGCCATGGCATCTGCTGCCGGGAAAGCGCCTGTCTTTCGGCGTACCCTAAACGAATTCACTGCGGATTTCAAGCGATTTTCGATGAAGAAGGGGCCGCCCGCACCCGGCAGGCGGCCCCTTGCGGTTAGAAGGCATAGACGAAGTTGAACCAGAACTTGTTGCCCTCGGGCTTGTACTGCGCTTCGAACTCGTACTGCCATTTGAGCGTGAAGATCATGTTCTTGTAGCTGTACTGCGCCTGGGGACCGATGGCGGCAACCTGTCCCTTGAACCCGTCGGGCGGGGTCACGCCGTTGACTTTGTCGTCGGTTGTCTGGATGTAATAGTAGCCTCCGAGACCGACGGCCCACTGCTTGCCGATGTGGTACCCGACGGTGTAGTCGAAGTGGAACTCCTGGCCCGACTGGTAATTCGTGTCGCTGTTCTCCGTATTGAAATCGTACATGAACTTGGCCGAAAGCTCAAAACCCCCGTCGCTCAGGTAGGTCATGGCGAGGACGGGTTCGAAGGTCCAGTAGTTTCGCCCGAGGTTTGCCAGCCGGTCTTGATCATAGGTTCCCGTGGGAATGTAGATGTCGAGGCCCGTCGTGACGTGGAAATTCGGGAAGTGCCAGCCGAGGATGATCGGGTTGACGATGATGTCGCCCAGCCCAAAGCGGTCGTCGTCCCGGCCGCCGAGTGTCACGTCCTGGTAGGCCAGAGGAATAAAGGCATGAACGGCCCAGTTGGCCCCGAGGATCTTATAGTCGGTCACATGGATGAACCGGAGCACATTGGCCGCCACCTTCAGATTGAAATCGGGGATGAGATCGTTGCCGTTCTTGTCATTGAACTGCGAGGCCGAATAATAGAGCAAGTAGTTCTTGAAATAGGTCCCCGGCGGCGGCAGCGCCCCCACCATGAAGTCTTCTGCGCCGTTCGGATATGCCCCGCCGCCTCCCTCGGTGGCGAAGGCCGGCCCTGCGAGGACCGCCGGGCCCATCAGCACGGCTGTCGCAACCAAAACGATGAACACTTTCCTGAATGCCTCCCGCTTCTTCATAACCCTTAACTCCTCCTTATGTGGATTTTGCATGAATGAAAAAAGGCCACCGGGTGTCCCGCCCCGTGGCCTCTGCAAAATGAAAAAGCCATGGGCGGCATCTGATCCACCCATGGCTTTGTTTCCGGCTTGTTACCTTGTGCCTGTGTCCTTTACGATGGGCAGACCCCTGCGCTTATGTTGGCCCACCACCACCAACCGAAAATGATTTTGTGCGCCTGTCCTGCCATCGTGATTGCTTCCGTTAGAAAAAAGTGCGTTCATGTAAACATGGTTCGGCCGGCTTGTCAAGTGTCTTCTTGAAAGCATCCGGGTTGGTGGCGATTCCACTAAAGAATTTGTCCCCGGCGGCCGAATTATGGTTAAGGTGCATTTCCTGACGGACGGACTGTGCCCCTGGCCCCCCGAGACGGGACAGGCACCGGCACGAACTTGAACGAAACGAGGCTGACTCATGACGACCTTTACACCCCGCGAAATCAAGAACCGGAAATTCAAGCAGAGCCTGATGGGAGTCGATGCCGAAGAGGTGAAGAGCTTCCTCAAAATCGTGGCGACGGAGTTCGACAAGATCCTCACCCAGAATGCCCAGCTGGAGAAGAGGCTCACCGAGCAGACCGTCCGGTCCACCCTCACCACCAAAAAGGAGGCGGAAAAGAACGCCGAAAAGAACAGGCAGTCCATCGAGGATGCGGACAAGACTGCCGGGGAAGTCATCTCCCGGGCGAAAGAAGAGGGCGATGAAATCCGCCAGAAGGCCGAGCGGGAGGCCACAGAGCTGCGGCGAAAGATCGAGCGGGAGGCCCAGGAGAAGGCCCGTAGAGAAACGGCCCTGATGCTCTCACAGGCGAAGGTGATGGCCGACGAGATCACCCTCAATGCCAAACAGAAGGCCGAGAAGATCGAGGCCGAGGCCAGGGCGACAGCCGCCTCGATGACCGCAGCCGCATCGAGAACCGCGCCCGAGTTCGAGCGCCCCCTGTCCGTCTCCGAGAAACCCGCAACACCGCCCGAGAGCATAGGCACCGAGGTGGACGACTGGGACATGAAACACGCCGAGGAGGCCCAGAAGAACTTTGACAGGCTCATCAGCGAGGCCATGGCAAGGGCCGAGTCCATCATCCAGAACACCCGCGCCGAGGCCGAGATGATCACGAGCGGCCTCATCGGAAAGACCCTGAACGAGCTCAACAAGGAGCATGAGCGTCTGCTCGCCGCCGTGCAGAACGCCGTCCACAAGTCCGAGGAGATCGTCAAGACGGCCCGCCAGGAGGCGGAGCAGTTCGCCCAGCAGCGAAAATCCGACGCCGTCGAACAGTGCAACGCCGTGCTGCTGGAAGCGGAGCGCAAAGCCGGCGCCATCTTCGACAGCCTCAAGGCCCAGGCGGACTCCAGGAAAACGAAGTCCGAGGGCGATGGAAAGACGGCGGCCGGCGGCAGAAAGGTCAGTCAGAAATACCAGTGAAGAAATGCCGAAGGGCAGGCCCCCCCTCCTTCCCCGGCCCTTCAGCAAAAAGCCCCGCCTCTGCGCGGGGCTTTTTGTTCTTCGATCTCCCTGCCGGGCCGCGCGCAGTGGAGCAAATTGCTTTGCATTTGACCCGTCTATGTGGAAAACTATCTCCTGTCCGGAATCCCCGGCGAGGAGAGCCATGCCATGAAGAAAGGAAAGAAGGTCCTGGTCCTGCTGGGAAGCCCCAGGCGAAAGGGCAACAGCGCCATCCTTGCGGAAAAGATCGCCGGGGGCGCGAAGGCTGCCGGTGCGGCCGTTGAGACGGTCTTTCTTCACGCACTCGCCATCGCCCCCTGCAAGGCCTGCTATGCCTGCCAGAAGCCGAAGAGCAAGGGGTGCTCCATCGACGACGACATGCAGCCCCTCTATCGGAAAATGATCGAGGCCGATGCCTGGGTGCTCGCAAGCCCCGTATACTGGTTCACGATGTCCGCCCAGTTGAAGCTCTGGATGGACCGCTGCCTGGCGTTCGGTGCCTACGGGAAGGACCCCTTCGAGGGCAAGCGAATCGCCGTGGCCATGACCTACGGCGGCGAGGACCCCTTCGACTCGGGCTGTGTCAACGCCCTGCGGACCTTTCAGGATGCGTACAACTACGCGGGCGCAACGCTCGTCGGGATGGTCTACGGAAGCGCCATGGAGGCAGGCGATATCAAGGCCAACAAGACCCTGCTGAAAGAGGCAAGGGCACTGGGAACGAAACTCGTGGATCACAACGATTGACGGAGGGATCGGGGATGAGCACGGAGGGTTTTGGCTTCGAGAAATGGTTCGTCGAGACGATGATGGGCCTGGCCCCCGACCCGGACACGATCCGGGCAGACGGCGCACCCCGTGACATGACGGATATTGCCTCCAACAAGTGCTTTTCGCTGAGCTTCGCCTCGGGGATGATGCCCGGCCCCTTCGGGATGGCGACGATCCTGCCGGAACTTGCGGCGCTCACGAAGATCCAGATGGATCTCATCTACAAGATCGCCAAGTACCACGACAAGCTCGACAAGGTGAACCGCCCGCTCGTTCTCTACGTCTTTGCCTGCGCGCTGGGGGTGACGGCAGGGCGCCTGCTGGTGCAGAAGGTGGGCTCGCGGATGATCATCAAGGCGCTGAGCACCCAGGCGGCGCAGAAGGTGGCTGCGGCCATCGGCGCGCGGATCGGCTCGAGCTTCCTGCAGCGCAGCGCCGGCCGCTGGATCTGCGTGGCCACGGCCCCGGTGTTCGCCTGGCTATCCAAGAGGATGACGGAAAAGGTCGGCGAGTACGCAGACGATCTCTTCAGGCAGGACATCGAGATCGAGAAGATCGAAGGCTGAAGGAGCGGGGCGCCGCTTCGGCCGACCGGAATCGCCGGAGGGAGACGTGGACGATCACATCGCCCTGGACCAGCTCGAGGCGCTGGCGTACGGCCTCGGGATCGAGGTCCGGTACGAGAAAATCCCGCAGGACGATGTCACGATCTCCGGGGGGCTCTACCGGCTGAAGGGGAAGAACGTCATCGTCATCGACTCGCGGGCAAAGGCGAAGGACCGCATCCGGACCCTGGTGCAGGCCCTCAAGCCCTTCGATCTCACCAACGTCTACATCCGCCCCGCCCTGCGGGAGCTGCTGGAGAGAGAGTGAGGCGCCTTACTTCGCCTCCCCCGTTGTCGGCATTGCGGCCACTCCCGCCTTGAAGCTGAAATCCCCGAGGGGCCTGAAGAAGGTGTACTTGAAGGGCTCCTCCACGAGCAGCTGCCCCGTCTTTTCTACGCTGCCGCTTGGAATGGAGAAGGGCAGCGCGACGACGTAAATCACCGTGCCGAAGACGACGGAGACAAGGCCCACGGGCCTCGCGATGAGGACGTCGGCCACGATCCCCATGCCGTCCGTGGCCTCGCCGAAAGCCGGCGCCGTGCTCACGATCAGGGCACAGACCACGAGCATTGCAATCGATGTCTTTTTCATGAACAAACCTCCTTGAGAACCTCTTTTTCGATCCAGATCATTCTCTTCGACTGCAGTTTCGCCTTCCCGCCGCCGAATGTCAATACGACAAGAGCATGATTTCCGCCTACGAATATTTTCCGATGCCGGCCTCATCCGGGCTTCCTACTCCGTGAAATGCCGGTCCGTCTCCTTTTCACCGCAGTCAAGAATGCGACCTCCCCTGAAGACACCGGCGTGTTGCGTTTCAGCGCCTCCCGGTACAGAGCCAGATTCTCATCGAGCATCTCCGGGATGGGCAGCTCATAGGGGCACCGTTCGATGCAAGCCCCGCACTGGTCGCAATTCTCGGCACTTTTCAGGGCATCCCGGGAGAAATTCAAGGCGAAATCTCCCTGGAACCGCTTGAGGATGGACTTGAAGCCCACTGCCTCGGGGATCCGGACCCCTTTTTCGCAGGGCAGGCAGTAGCCGCAGCGGTGACAGAACCGCGTCCCCAGGTCGGCCCGGATCTTGTCCATGTCGGCACGGTCCGCCTGGCTGAGTTTCCGCCGCTTTTCATACAGGGCCACGATCTCGTCCATCTCCGCCTTCGAAATCACGCCCGGATTCGGGATCACCTGGGGATACTGCTGCAGGAATCTCATGCACAGATCCGGCCGCTGCAACAGCCCCCCGCCAAGGGGCTTCATGCCGATCACCCCCATACCCATCTCATCGGCCACGCCAAAGAGTTCCTCGGCCGCCTCCGTCTCGATAAAGTTGAAGGGGATCTGCACGGTCGAAAACAGGCCCCGGCGGCACACACCGGCAGCAAATTTCACATTATGGGAGGAAAAACCGATGAAGCGGACCGTGCCGTCCTTCCGGGCTTTTTCCACCGCCCTGTAGGCGCCATCGGGGGCAAGGACCTGGGCAAGTGTTGCGTCGTTGGAGACATTGTGCAGCTGGTAGATGTCGATGCGGTCGGTCGTGAGGTTTTCGAGGCTCTGCCAGATGTGCTTTTCCGCCGTCTCCTTATCCCTCTTGAGGGTCTTGGTCGCAATGACGACCTTGTCCCGGACGCCGCTCAACGCCTTTCCGACTTTCTTTTCGCTGTCCCCGTACACGTTGGCCGTGTCGAAAAAGGTGATCCCTAGATCGTAGCAGTGGCGCACGACTTCGGCGCCTTCCTCGAGGGGCAGCGGGATGATGGGGATCCCGCCGAACCCGATTTCCGAAACGATCAGCCCCGTGCCTCCCAGTTTCACTTTCTTCATCATTTTCTTCCTTCCGTTTACAGGATTCCGGTGACGATCCGCCGCGGCCACCTCACGATCAGTCAACCCAGTGAACGATCTCCCTGAGCTCCGCCCTCTTCCTCTCGAACCGGTTGAGGGGATAGTCCGGATCGGGGTGCCCCAGGGCGATCGCCACGACGATCCGCCGGTCATCGGGGATAGAGGCGATCTTCCGTAACCGGTCGGGGTACCGCACCGCGGCCGCCATGATGCAGGTTCCGAGACCCTTTCCATGGGCGAGCAGGCAGATCGACTGCACGACTAGCCCCACGTCGAGCATGGCGTATTCGACAAGCGATTCCCTCGTGGATGCAGGCAACGATCATGCAGGGCGCACCGAAGAGAGACGCCATGCGTGCGTAAAGCTGATTGCGGGCATCCTTGTCCGCCCGGTTGATCCCCAGCATGTCCAGCATTCCCTTGCCCAGCTCGCCGTAGCGCGCTTTCAGCGCTGCAGGCCAGGTATCCGGCATGGGGACGTCCGGTGAGGAGGGGAGTTCCTCCTCCAGCATGCGCCCATTGTCTTCCTTGAATTCCGCCAGGGGCCTTCCCGTCAGCACGTAAAACTCCCAGGGCTGCGTGTTCCCCCAGGAGGGTGACCAGCGGGCCGCATCGAGGATCTCCTCGACGATGACCTCGGGAACCTCTTTGTCGGTGAACTTCCGGATGCTTCTCCTGCCTCTCACAGCCGCTTCCAGTTCCATGGCCCGCCTCCTGCTCAACGTCAAAATGGATTTTTCTGCCCGCCCTGGCCGATGATACTCCCCTGCTGCATCAAAGGGAACGGCCCTCGCGAAGGTTCCCCGCCTGAGGTTACCGCGGATCGGTCCTTTCGAGTTCCGGATCGATCAGGCGGATGAGCTTCTGTCGGACCATCTCAATGTGCTCTTTCAGGATGAAGACTTCATCATAGAAGGCCACCGACACGCGGATCTTGCAGACAGCTTCCTCGATCCGATCCAGCCTCGCGTGGTAGCCCTCGACCCGCTCCGGGCGCTGATGCTCCTTCAGCTCCTCCTCGAGTTCCCTGAGCTCGCGATACCAGCGATAGTACTTCGAACGGTTCCGCCACGTGTAGAACCACGGCAGGATCCCGATCAAGGGGACCAGCACAATCCCGATCGAGATCAGGACCAGCAGCATGCGATCGACAATAGTGGCCGCCCAGAATGGCAGGTAGCCGTGGAGCCAGGAGCCGCCTGACCGGTAGAACCGCTGCGCCTGCTCGCTGATCGGGAAATCCTGCGTTTTCATCGACGGGAACTCCCCCGCCCTGTGGACCCAGCCGGCCCCGCCGTGGATCTCGACGGCGGCCTTCAGGAGAAGGTATGCCAGTGCCGGGTGCAGGTTCTTCTGCACCAGCAGATTGGTCGTTGGGGCCAGCAGGTGGATGTCGGATGCCGGAAATCGCTTCGACAGGCCGAGAATCCCCTTCGGCAGGACCACGTGGGACAGATGAGGAAAGAGCCGCGTGTAGGCCTCGGCCTGGCTCATGCTCATCAGCTTGATGCCCGGCGCGGTGATCAGCTCCCTGACCAGCGCGCTGTCGGTGGAGCCGAAGGTCAGGACCGCGTCCACCTTACCCTCCATGAGCGCCCGTCCCGCCTCGGGGTTGGGGTACTCGTGCAGGACCGCAGGCGGGACGGAGACGTTGGCCGCCTTCAGCAGATCGAGAGAGATCTTTCGCACGCCGCTTCCCTCCGGGCCGATGCTGACCCGCTTTCCCCTGAGCTGCGAGAGGTCATCGAGCGTTTCGTCGCCCCGGTAAAAGACCCAAAGAGGGGTATAGAAGATGCTGCCGAGAGACTCGAGATTCGCGGCATCCTCCGGTTTTCCCATGCCGTCCTGGACGAATCCTGCATCGACGGACCGGGACTCATCTTTCAGGCGCCTGAGATTATCCACGGCGCCCGTTGAAGGAAGCAGTTTCAGATGGACCCCGTCGCGGGCCAGAATCTGGCGGTAGCGCTCACCAAAGATGACAAAGGAGCCGCCTTCCATTCCCGTCGTCATGCTCAGCGTTCTTGGCGGAACGGGTTGGATGAAACGATAGCTCGCCCAGCCGACGAACACGATGATCAGCAGGACCGGGATCAGGATAAACAACGCGGTTTTCGGGGTCAGTTCTCTGATCTTGTTTCGTCTCATTGCGGATTCTCATCTCGGCGTATCTCTCATCTCGCACGCTCCGAAAGCAAAGGGATTTCCCTCCCGTCTCTCTCGAAGATCGCGCTTCGCGCAAACGTCCGACGGCAGTCGGCTCTACCCCTTGAGGTACTTGCCGAACCAGGCGATGCAACGGCCCCAGGCGTCTTTGGCGGCCTCGGCGCGGTAGCTCGGCCGGTAGTCGGCGAAAAAGGCGTGCGGCGCCCCCGGGTAGATCACGAACTCGGCCGTCTGGCCTGCCGCTTTCATCGCCGCCTCCAGCGCCTTGACATCGGCCACGGGAATGCCCAGGTCCTCGGCGCCGTAAAGACCCAACACAGGCGCGTTGATCCTGGCCGCCACATCGAGCGGCCCCACGGTGCGCACACCGGGTGTCAGGGCCGGCCGCAGCTGGCCGTACCAGGGGACGGCCGCCTTCAGCTCCCGGCTGTGGGCGGCATAGAGGAGCGTGTACATCCCGCCGCGGCAGAATCCCGTCATCCCGACCCGGTCGGGCCGTGCGGACGGCTGTTTTTTGGCCCAGGCCACGATGGCATCGAGGTCGGCCATGACCCGGGCATCGGGGACGGGGTCCACGACCTTGCGCACGGCGTCGAGGTCGGGCAGATGCTGCACGCCTCCCTCCCTCGCATAGGGCTCGAAGGTGACGGCCAGGAATCCCTCCCGGGCAAATCTTCGCGTCACGTCCCGGATGTGCTCGTGCATTCCGAATACCTCCGGGATGACCACGACCACCGGGTATTTCCCCGGCGCTGCGGGCCGCGCCTCATAGATGGGGACCTGGAACCCGGCAGAGAGCACCGCGGCATCGGCGGTGATAAGGCCCTCCGCGGAGGTGGCAACGACCTTCCCCGCCACCGGGGTTGCGGCGATGGCAAACCCCGCGAGCCCGACGCCTGCCACACCCACCTTCGCGAGAAACTCCCGCCGCGACAATCCTTCATACGCATTTGCCAGCCAGTCTTCGACCATAGGAACCTCCTTTTTTGACAATGGAATCATTATTATAATGAGGAAAATGCGCACCTGCCACTGTTTTTGTCTCCTGATTTTTGAGCCTGCTTTTCCGTTGCCGTATCATGTAGAATGAATGAGTGTACGGATCCGGTTGCGTTGTCGCCATTGAAAACGCAAATCCGCCTGCTCACGGTAAACCAAACACGCCGTGAAACGTTTATCTGAATATAGTGTGTTTTACGCGGGCATGTCCCGTGAGGTCGCGGCAGTTTTTCCCGTCCGTGACTGGTGGGAACGGGATTAAAATTCCTCGCACCAAGGTGCCAGGAATTTAGAAATTTATTTTGCTAATTGGTTTATCTGTTATTATGCTCGATTACCCCGCAGCAACGTTCGACAAGCTCACGTCAGGCGCTGCGGGGACCGGGGGCGCATCCCGTCAGGGTGCGCAATCATGTCTAGTCCTTACATTACCGGGAAGCCACGCTGTGCGGAATCAGGCTTCAATGCGCGTGCAATCGTTTTCAACACACGCGGTCGGTAATTTGAAGTCCAACGGGGAATGACCATGAACGCATTGAAATCCTTTCGAAATATGCTTGTCTGGCTCCTGGTCCTGCTGATGGCGATGCCGTCGCCGATCTTTGCCCAGGATAGCAAGACAGCTCCAAAGAAGTTCTCCCAGGAGGAACTGGACCAGGTGCTGGCACCCGTCGCGCTGTATCCGGATTCGCTCCTTGCCCAGGTCTTCATCGCCGCCACCTATCCCCTGGAAGTGGTGACGGCAGACCGCTGGGTCAAGCAGAACAAGGACCTCAAGGGGGAGGCGCTGAACAATGCCCTGGACAAGCAGCCCTGGGATGCCAGCGTGAAGGCCCTCGTTCCTGTCCCCGATGTACTCTCGATGATGAGCCAGAAGCTGGACTGGACCCAGAAGGTGGGTGACGCATTCCTTGAGCAGCAGGCCGATGTCATGGACACCGTTCAGAAACTCCGGAAAAGAGCAGCCGATGCGGGAAACCTGAAGTCCACGGAACAGCAGAAAGTGATCGTGGAACGGGAAGTCATCCGGGTCGAGCCGGTCCATCCGCAGGTGGTCTACGTGCCCGTCTACGACCCCTGGTGGGTCTACGGGCCCTGGTGGTTGCCTGCCTATCCTCCCTATGTCGTCTATCCATATCCAGCCGGGGTGGCGATCGCCCCCGGGCAGATCTGGTTCGGGGCTGGCCCCTTCGTGGGGGCTTACTGGGGCAACTGGGGGTACTGGGGCTGGCACAATCATGCATTCTATGTGAACCGGAATTACTATGCCCATGGCGGGTCCGTCGGCGCAGCCTTCGCAGGCGGTCATGGCGGCTCCGGCAGCGGGGCTGTCGGCGGAGCCGTCGCAACGCAGCCCTGGACGCATAACCCCGTCCATCGGGGAGGGGTTGCTTACCGGAACCAGGTCACCCGGGAACGGTTCGGACAGCAGGCAAACCGTGCAGCCGTGGAGAGCAGGCGGAATTTCCGAGGGTATGAAGGAAACTGGATCGAACGGGGTGCCAGGGCCGGCAGGACGAGCGGCGCGCCCGGCACCACTGGCAGACCCGATAGCGTGGCCGGGAGAACCGGAAGACCGGATACCATGGCCAGCCGGTCGGGCAGACCCGACAGCATGACCAACAGAACGGGAAGACCCGATTCAGTCACCGGCCGGACAGGCAGAACCTCGGGAAGGCCTGATGCCGCCATGTCCCAGCCGTCCGCGGGTCGCCAGGCCCAGGACGGCACAGTGCGACCCTCCACGGTGGAGCGGAGCCGCTCGGGCCAGGTCTTCGAGGGTATCGGCAGGGGCAGCGAAGTCCAGCGGCAGAGCAACTGGGGCAGGGAAAGCCTGAACGCCGCGAGATCCAGCGGCGGTACGGTCGGTGATGCCATACGCGGCGGGGCGCGAGGCGGAGCCGAGCGAGGAGGCTTCGGCGGGGCCAGTGGCGGAGCCGGGAGAGGTGCTGTCGGCGGAGGCTTTGGGCGAGGCGGTCACCGGTAAACGGAAAGCAAAGGTTCAACAGGCCGGGCAGGTTTTGCGCCGGCATTCTCAGGATCCGGACGCAAGGCGGTAGGGCGTCTTCAGGTATTGCCTGGCCTCCACCTTCGCAATGCTCTCCCCGCTCTCGACGGCCAGGGCCTTGGAATAGAACTCCATGGCCTGCTCCCGCTCGTTGCGAACGTCGTGGATCATCCCCAGGCGCACATAGGACCAGACCCTGACGCGGGCGTTATAGTCGGAGGTGTCCATCAGGGATCTTAGGAAATAGTCTTCGGCCCTGGCATAGTCGCCCTGGTTGAGGTAAATCCTTCCCATCAGCTGGTCATGGCGGGACTTGAGCTGCGGCGCGAAGGGCGGTTTTCCCGAGGTGATGCCCTTCTCGAGATCCCTGGCGATGGCCAGGGCCTCCCTGAACTGCTTGAGCTCAGACAGGACATTGGCCAGGGCAAAGGAAAAATTGTAATTCCGGGGATACTTCTTCTGCAGCTCCCGGGCGAGAGGCAACGCCCGGGCAGGCTGCTTCTCGAAATTCAGATACACCGAGATGAGCTCGGACCGGGCAAGATCCCGGAGAAGGTCTCCCCGTGTCGCCGCCCGCTCCAGGTCCTGCAGCCCCCTGCGGCTGTCCCCCTGCGTGATCAACAGGGAAGAGAGGAAGCGCGACAGGTCGGGCAGATGGTCGATGTGGTAGCGGATCAGGCCCGTCAGCAGATAGCTGTCGTGATTCTCCGGATCTTCCTGCTGCGCCCTCTCCAGGCAGGACCAGAGGCCATAGGCCTCCTGTGCTGCCGTGACCGGCTGTTTTTGCCTCAGGGCCCAGCGAAACTTCGCCATCCTGGCCAGGGCCATGGCAAAGTATGCCTGGCCGTCCCGGGGATTTTTCCCGACCCGTTGCTCCCCCCGGGCCAGGGCCTTCGCGACACTGCTCAGCATGGCCTCCTGGCTCGCCTCCCTCTGCTTCGCATCGAAGCTGACCTCGGAGCCGAAAAGGTGGTTCACCGCCAAAAAGGCATAGCCTGTCGGGTCTTCCGGGTCCAACTCCACGGCCTTCTGGAGTATAGCGTCGGCGCCCGGGTAGTCCATGTTGAATGCCCTGTCAATTCCCTGCCGCAGGATGGCGCGCATCCCGGCCGGCTGAAGCGACGAGGCCCCGGCCTCCGTGCCTGCAGCGACCAGCATGGCAATACCACAGAGGACAGTAAAAAGGATTGCGGTAACTCTTTTTCTCATCGTATTGCGTATTGCCCGTTGTTTACAGCCCTTTATTCTTCCCGAATCCCTCTTTTCTTACACTAGCCACAAACCACTAGTCACTTCTGCGCTGCTGCGAAGCATCCGTTCAGGTCAGGTTGATCACCGTGATCTCCGGCCTTGCGTTGAGCCTTACGGGGGTGAAGGTCGTGCCGATCCCGCGGCTCACGTAGAGGTGAGAATCGCCGATGCGGTAGAGCCCCTCGGGCCAAGGGGTCCGCAGATGGGCGAGGCTCAGGTCCCCTCCCGGCAGGCTCAATTTGATCTGCCCCCCGTGGTAGTGGCCCGACAGCGTCAATGCAATCCCCTGCCCGGCGGCCTCCGGAAAGATCTCCGGGCGGTGAGAAAGCAGGATCGTCGGGATGGCCGGGTCCAGCCCCCTCAGGGCGGCATCCAGGTCGTGGTTGCCGAACCGCATGTCATCGATCCCGGCAACGGCGAAGGGCCCCTTTTCGGTCCGGATCACCCGGTGCGCATTGTAGAGCAGCGGAACCCCGTGCTGGCGGAAAAGCGCCTTGAGCCGGCTGATGCTGCCGACCCAGTGCTCGTGATTGCCCAGGGTGGCAAACGTGCCGTAGCGGGCCTTGACACGGGCCATCTCCTCCAGGCAGCCCGGAAGAAAGGCAATCGAATTCGAGACGTAGTCCCCTGTGAGAACGAAAAGATCGGGCTCGAGCGCGATTGCCGCATCGGCATAGCGCCGCAGATCGTCCCGGGTCATGTAGAGGCCGGCATGGTGGTCGGTGAGTTGTACTACCCTCAACGGCAGGCCGAAGGGCAGCGTGAGCTCTCGCACCTCGTGAGACCTTCCGGCCCAGGCAGCGCCGTAGCCGGAAAGGACAAGGGGCGCTGCGGCAAGCGCCCCCGCTCCGGCCTGAAGGAACCGGCGTCGCTCCGGGTCCGCGGGGGGCCCTTCTGCAGGGCGGGCCGGGTTGCGACAGCGCCCGATGATCGCTTGCCCCAGAAAGCCTGCGGCCTGCGAGCAGACGAGAAGCAGGGCCGACAGGATCGAGCCGATGCCCCAGACGGCCGGCAGATAGAAGAAGAGGATCTGAACGAAGGCGGGTGGGTCGACCCAGGGGATGGGTTTGAGCAGGATCAGCACGTTCATGGCAAAGAGAAGGCCGATGAGCGCCCCCGCAAGGACGACGGCCAGGGATTTGAAGAGCGCCGACCTCTCCGAGGACCGGATAGCGTGCCGGATGCGTAAGAAGAGGTATATCTGGGCGAATACCGCGAGACTGACGACGATGAACCGAAGGGTGCCGAAGGTCAATGTGGGTGCCATAAGTCGATGGCCCAATGTGCCACAGATTCAAGCCGCCCGCAACCGGAGAGATTAGAGAGGTTGAGAAGGTGAGAGGGTAAGAAGGTTGGATATGCCGCCAGCCAATCGCATGTCCTCATTTTTCCAACCTTCTCACCCTCAAACCCTCTTAACTTCTGCCTTTCGCGGCCTCCATCAGCGCCTGTCTGATGGCATCCTCAGACGGCGTCTGCGGGAAGGGAGTCCTTCCGTCTTAGACCACATTCAGACAGGCGCCGATTTTGTTTCTGCGAAAAATATCGATAATAAACTTAACGAAAGGGAACAAGCCAAAGAGAAGAGTCATGATGACCCGGATTCACAAAGCAGCAGAAGGCAGGATTCAAACAGACCCCCGGATCAACCTGATGGGCGAACGGGTGGACAGGGTGTGGGCGGACCCCATCCTGAACCCACGCAAGGACATCGATCGCTGATCCCCGGGCAACGAAACCAATCAAGGAGGTATCGTCATGAAGGAGAAAGCCAAGAACGTGAAGACCGACCGGAAATTCTGGAACGACCCGATGAGCTTCCCCGTCTTTGGGCCAAAACGCAGCAAGCAGGAAGAGGGAAAGTAAGGGACCCGGCGAAAGCCGACTACAATACAACTTGTGACATTTCCTGTGCTGAAGGCCCCTGCCCGTTTCGGGCGGGGGCCTTCATTTTTTCCGTGTCCTGCGCACCGCGAAAAATCGTCTCATTTTTCTGAGAGCATCACAAAGCGTTTTGTATTACAATACGGTCATGAGAATTCCCTTCGCAGAAAAGCTCGCCACGAAACGCGTTTCCTTCCGCACGGCGCTCTCGACCCTTCTCATGGTGATGATCTTCGGCACTGTCGCCCTCCTCGGAGGCCTTTCCTACTACAACCTCAAGAGAAACGCCGACACCCTCTCCGGACAGGTGCTTGACGAGAGCTCCCTGCGCATCCGGCACTGGGTCGGCACGCTGCTCACCCGCGCCAAGGACCAGGGCGAGATGAACCGCCAGCTCCTCGGCTCCGTCCAGCTCCGCCCGGAATCGCTGACCTGGATCACCCGTCACATGCAGCGGGTGCTGGAGACGCAGAGCCATTTCACCTTCCTTTCGGCAGGCTTCGAGAGCGGCCTGATGCTGTCCGTCGAGCGACTGCAGGACGGCGGGTTCAGCATCCGGGAGGCCCGGTACGACCGCAAGGCCGGCAAGGCGGAGATCCTCGACTTCCGGCCCGAAGACTACCCGCAGCGAAAGGCCTATGATCGCCGGGAATTCCAGTTGACCGGTGAGAGGAGGATGCCGGGCTGGTACACCGCCGCCCGCGATGCCGGAGGCCCGATCTGGACCGAGGGGCGGACGTTGCGCAGCGGCGCCGAGGCGGTCCCGGGCATCACCTTCGCCACCCCCATTTACGACAAGGACCAGCAGTTCATCGGCGTCACGACGGTCGACTTCGACATCAGCGCCATCTCCCGCTTTCTCAACTCCAACCCGATCGGGAAGGCGGGATTTGCCTTCATCATCGAGAAGACGGCAGGCGGGAAATTCCAGATCCTCGCCCACCCGCAGCCGGAGATCCTCACCCGCGAGGTGAAGGACGAAAGGGGGCGCTCGCAGTTCGAGTTTACGGACTGGCAGAAGCTGGGCGACGAGCGGGTCGTACGCTTCATGGAGTTTTTCTCCGAGAACAGCGGGGAATATCTGGGCCACGATCTCAGGACCTTCCGCTTCAGCGCCGGCGGCGCGGATTATTTCGGGAGCTACCGCCGGATGGCCGGGAGGGACCTGCCGGGCTGGATCATCGCCCTTGTCATTCCCTACCACGAGATCATGGGGGCCGTGGATCGAAACAACCTGGAGACCCTGCTGATCGGGGTCGCGGCCTTTTTCCTGATTCTGATCTCGAGCGCCTGGATCTCCGCCCTCGTCTCCAAGCCCCTGCGTCGGATCGCCCTGGATTCGGAAGCCATCGGCCGCTTCGAGCTCGAGGCCCGGCCCCTCGAGCGCTCGCAGATCCGGGAAGTGGACCAGCTGATGGTGGCCACACACGACATGACGCGGGGCTTGCGCTCCTTCGGCAAGTACGTGCCGGCCGATCTCGTCCGCGAGATCCTCGCCTCCGGCGGCGAGGCCGAACTGGGCGGCCAGAAGGCTTCCCTCACCATCTTCTTTACCGACATCGCCGATTTCACGACGATCTCGGAGGGCCTCGATCCCGAGGCCCTCGTGGATCAGCTCGGCGAATATTTCGAGGCGATGAGCAGCGCGCTGAGGCAGCAGCCGCCGGGCACGCTCGACAAGTTCATCGGCGACAGCATCATGGCCTTCTGGGGGGCCCCCCTGCCCAATCCCGATCACGCCGTCACGGCCTGCCGCGCGGCGCTTTTGTGCCAGGAACGCCTGGAGGAGCTCCACGAGAAGTGGGCCCGCGAGGGCAAGCCGCTGTTCCACCAGCGCATCGGCATCAACACGGGCGAGGTGATCGTGGGCAATATGGGCAGCGCCACCCGGCTCAATTACACCGTCGTCGGCGACACGGTGAACACGGCCAGCCGCTTCGAGGGCCTCAACAAGATCTACGGCACCCGGATCATCATCGGCGAGAGCACCCGGGCAATCGTGAAGGATCAGTTCATCGCCCGCCCCCTCGACCTCGTCTCCGTCAAGGGGAGCACGAGGGGCGTGCGAATCTACGAACTGATGGCCGAGGCGGCCTCGGCCGACGAGCGCACGCGCGCGATCGCCGCTCTGGCCGAAACGGCGCTGAATCTCTATCTCGAGCGGCGCTGGGACAAGGCCGGAGAGTGCTGCAGGAAGATCCTGGAGCTCAACCACGGCGACGAGCCCGCCCGCATCCTGATGGAGCGCTGCCGGCTCATGTTGGAGAGCCCGCCGCCCGGCAACTGGAACGGCATCCACCGCATCGAGAGCAAATGAGAAGCATCTTGAGGGAAGCCCTCGGCCCCGCTCGGCGGCCGGGATCGTCGCGGCCTTCCCGGTAAAGGAGAGCACGGAATCCATGCCCCGAAGACGCTGCAAGACAATGGCCGCTGGCGCCCTCCTGATCGGCGCCGTCATCGCGCTTTCCTCCTGTGCCGCCAACCCCGTCAGCGGCAAACAGGACTTCATGCTGATCAGCGAGCAGGAAGAAATCGACATGGGCCGGAAGGTCGATGCCTCGGTGACCCGGGAGTACGGCCTGTACGACGATCCGCGCCTCAGCGCCTATGTGAACGACATGGGCCGCAGACTGGGAAAGCTCTCCCACCGCCCGCAACTCGACTACAGCGTCAAAATCCTCGATGCCTCCGTCGTGAACGCCTTCGCCGCCCCGGGGGGCTATCTCTTCTTCACGCGCGGGATCCTGGCCACCCTCAACAGCGAGGCGGAACTGGCCGGCGTGATGGGGCACGAGATCGGCCACGTCACGGCTCGCCACTCGGCCCAGCAGTTGAGCAAGGCGCAGGCGGCGCAGATCGGGCTGATCATTCCCCAGGTGCTTGGTGTTCCCCTTCTGTCAGGGCTGGCAGAGATCGGGATGGGGCTCTTCTTCATGAAATACAGCCGCGACAACGAGCGGGAGGCCGACTCCCTGGGTGTGGAGTACGCGACCAGGGCGGGCTATGACGCCTCACAGATGGCGGGCTTTTTCGAGACGCTCCAGCGCATGAACCCGCAGTCGGACCGCAGCGGCATGCCGGCCTGGTTTGCCACGCACCCCAGCCCCGAAGACCGCGAAAAGGCCATCAAGGTCCAGGCGCAGCAGGCACAGCGGCAGATGGGGTTGACCCGCCCCCGGATCGATCGCGAGGCCTACCTGAGGGCCATTGACGGCCTCGCCTACGGCCAGGACCCCCGCGAGGGTTACGTGGAGGGGGGCGTGTACTACCACCCCGCCATGCGCATCCAGTTCCCCGTGCCCGCCGAATGGAAGGTGAACGACACGCCGACGGCCGTGCAGATGGTGAGCAAGGACAAAAACGCCGTCATCCTCTTCACCGCGGCGCAGGGCAAGTCCCCGTCCGAATCGGCCCGGATCTTTGTCTCGAAGACCAAGGCCCGCGTCCTCCAGAGCCAGTCCGTCAGTGTGGGCGGCTTTGCGGCCCATCGTCTCGTCGCAGAGGTGCAGTCCCGCAACGGCACGGTCCGGATCCTGTCCTATTTCATCCAGAAGGGGGATGTGATCTACACGTTCGGGGGGATCAGCACACCGCGCAACTTCCCGCAGTACGAGAGTCTCTTCGAGAACACCATGAACCGGTTCGCGGAGTTGACCGACGCGAGAAAGATCAACGTCCAGCCGGACCGCGTCCGGGTGCGCCGCGCCCCAAAGGCCGACACCCTCGGCAATGCCCTCCGGGCGCTTGGCGTCGCGGAGAACCGGGTCAAGGAGATGTCGCTGCTCAACGGCGGCGATCCGGACGAGCCGATCCCCCCGAACACCCTGCTCAAGGTCGTGGAGCGCGGCCGGTAAGAAACCCTCGCATCGCGCACCGGCGAGTCTATCTGCTTTCCACGGCCTCAACCGCGAGATCGATCTTTTCGGCCGACGGCTCCGCGGGTCTCCAGCACAGCCTCCACCGGGAGATGCCGGTCCGCAAGGGCGAAGCGGCGCCCTCCTGCCTGTACTCCGCCCAGACGGAAAAATCGATCCACCAGTTCAGGGCCGCCTTGTAACCCCAAAGGTGAACCTTGCTGGCCACCCCGGGATGGGCCGCGAGGAGCAGGTCGTAGACGTCCCACGCGAGCGCTCCGCCGGGCGGGATCGAATCGGCGGGCGTGGCGCGCTTCAGGGCCTCCGTTGCGTCATGAACCATCCCGCGCTCCTCGGAGAGTGTTGCGTGCGCGATGACCCCGGTGGCGGTGCTGTCGCCTGCATTGTGCAGCGAGAGGATCGCCCTGGCAAATGGGATTTCCCGCCCCCCGGTGACGCGGAGTGTCGAAGGGACGGTCTTCAGGGTGAAGTTCAGGTTGCCGGACATGGTGTTTCCCTCTCCTGTTATCATGTCGTTCCAGGCGCCTCGCCAAACCGGAACGTCTCCAGCCGGCCTTTCTCCAGATCCACGTAAGCCATCGTGTTCCGGAAGAGGCTGCCGCGCCTGAGCAGAATCTTGAGCACTTCCATGGTCTGGAAGGTGCCGATGAGCGCCGCCGTCACGGCGGGAACTCCCAGGACGGCTTCCGGCCGATCCGGATCGGCCCCGCTCGCGGCCTCCCCGTAGAGCTGCTTCACGCCGGCGTCGCCCGGCAGGACGGTCATGATCCTGCCCTCGAAGCCGGCCAGCGCCCCGTGCACCATGGGGATGCCCAGCCGGCCTGCCGCCTCCTGCAGCAGCAGGCGGTCGGGCACATTGTCCAGGCCGTCGACGACGACATCGCTGCCGGCAAGGATCCCGTCGATCACATCGGCTGTCAGCCTCACCTGGTGGGGAATCACATGAACGCCGGGGTTGATCGCAGCCACGGCCTCTACGGCGGCGCGGGTCTTCGGCTCCCCCAGCATGTTTTCGACGCACAGGGCCTGGCGGTTCAGGTTCGTCTCGTCAAAGAGGTCACAATCCACGACGACGATCGTCCCGATACCGAGGCGCGCCAGCAACACGATGACCTGCCCGCCCAGCCCCCCTGCTCCCACAACGGCAACCCGCGATTCGGCAAGCCTGAGTTGCTCCGCTGCGGAGAGGATATCCCGGTTGCGGATGTAGCGGTACGGGTAGATGCCGAGCTTGAGCGACTCGCGGTAAATCTCGTGAAGGGCAACCCCGCTCTGCCGGGAAATCTCGCGGGCAGCGCGGTCTTCCAAGACCTCCGCGTCGCGGCCTGCCGGGTCCATTATTCTTTTCGCCCGCCCGCGAATCCGGTCCAGAATGTCCGAACTCATCGACCCACCCCCTCTTCGGCAATATGGACTGCGGCCTTCGGGCCACTTTCCTTCCAAGCTCCCTCTCCCTTGAGAGGGCTCCCTTCGGTCGCTCCTAATGAACAGCAGTACCACGGGTCGAAAGATGTAGGGGCCGTTCCCCGAACGGCCCAACAGGCCCGATCGGGGATCGGGCCCTACGCGTTGAAGGCTGTTTCTTCCATCGATAACCCCGGGTATGGCCGGGGTCAGTGGCTCGCAATGACGGAAGCCGATTATGACACAGCCATCCCATTTCCCTCTTGTCTGAATCCGTTTGAGGAAATCCTCACAGTCGTATATGCTCTATTCGAGGTGTGATGAAACCATGAAAGTCGAGCTGAACCTCTATGCCTCCCTGGCCCGCTTCGTCCCCCGCACGGGGTCCCTGGAGGTCGGCGAGGATACCACGATCCTGGGGCTGCTTCGGCGTCTCGACGTGCCGCTGGACAAGGTGAAGATCATCTTCCTCAACGGCATCCACGCCAGCGGCACTGAAACCCTCCGTGAAGGGGACCGGGTGGGGGTCTTCCCGCCCGTTGCCGGCGGCTAGAAAAAAGGTTCGAGGCTCGAGGAGCGAGGTTCGAGGTTTTTCCATACGACACGCTACACGCTACCCGCGACACGCTTCTTATGCCGGAACAACCCGCACATGCAGCCAGACCTGCCCCATCATCCCGTCGAGGCTCCCCTGCCCCTCGCGGCAATTATCCGGCAGGTCCCTGACGATCTGTGCGAGATCCCCGGCATCGACCTCGATGCCGCGCTCGAGAAGCTGAGGCCCCAATTCCCGCAGGGCCATGCCGAATAGCTTAATGACGATGCGGCCCTGCCCGATCCCCTGCGGTGCCGCATCGCCCCGGTGCGTGATCCCGCTGCGCATGGGGGCATAGTACCCGCCCCTTCTGAGCATAGCGCCCATCAGGCCCGGCATGGCAGGCGCCAGGGCCAGCGTCGCACCGTCCCGGACAAGGGCCGCATCGATGTCGTCCACGGGCTTGCCGTCCAGGAAAACGGTCTGGATCCGCGCCTCGATGTACTCGTCGGTCAGGCCGAGCCCATCGCGCAGAAATACCCCGATCGGGCATCCGGCGAGGACCCCGAGCGCAAACCCCTTCTGCAGCAGCGGGAAAAAACAGGCAAGCCGGTCCGCCGGCACGGTTATGCACAGCCTGCCCTCAGCGCCTGCATCGGCGCGGTTCGATTCCGTCATGGGCAATAGACACCCTCCCCTCATCCCCTCCCGCCGGAGACTGAGTTGCAGTCCTCTTTGGTCATTGCGAGCGACCGACGGGAGCGCGGCAATCCCGAACATGCTGGATGAATGGGATTTTCCCCCTCACCTCTATCCTCTCCCACCGGGGGAGAGGAAGATCAAGGTAAAGGGTTTTCACAGGAGATTGCTTCGTCGCTGTCGCTCCTCGCAATGACAGAAAAAGGGATGCCTTCGCAATGACATCGCGACAGGGTCTCCCACAGAAACGGAATGCGGCGAAACGGTACAATCCTTACCAGTCGAATACCGTATCCATCTCCGCGTCGCTGACCTGGAACGTGACATTGTGCGGGGGAAGCAGCTCCTTCCTGAAAAACTCCGGCAGGCGGTCCTGCGCTTTCGTGAGGCCGGCCTGCGCATTGAACTCCCGCTCCCACGTGAGGACCTTTTTCCCCAGCGCCGTGACGTCGTCGCCCGTCATGTTGAGCCCGTAGAAGGCGCTGAGCAGGTCGAGCAGCGCCTGGAAGGTTTCGGGCTGGTCCATGATCGCGAAGGCGATGAAGAGGCACATCCCCGTGGAGTCGATGGCCGCCGTGGCGATCTGGAGATTCCGGGAAAGCTCGATCTGGCCCTCCGGTTTCAGCGGGTCGACATAGCCCCCCACCTTGAGGATGTTGGTGGCCACGGCGTAGCCTGCCGTGTGGTCGGCGCCCATGGTGCTTGTGGCATAAGTCACGCCGATTCCCTGGATCGCCCTCGGGTCGTAGGCTGGAAGGGCCTGGTTCTTCACGACGGGGACCCGCTCGATGCCGAAGGCCCGGCCCGTCATGCCGGCGCCGTTTCCCAGGATGCGTCCCAGGGGGCTGCCCTTGCCCACTTCCCTGATAAGCTGAATCGCCGCGTCGGCATCCCCGAACTTAGCCAACCCGGCCTCCATGGCCACCCCGATCGTCGCGCCCATCTCGATGGTGTCCAGTCCGAAGTCGTCATCGAGACGGTCCATCAAGGCGATCTTGTCCAGGTCGTCGATGCCGCAGTTGGCGCCGTGGGCCCAGACAGTCTCGTACTCGGGCTGCTTGGTCAGATAGTTACCGTCCTTGTCGTGGTAGATTCCCGAGCAGCGGATCACGCAGCCCCGGTGGCAACCGTGCGTCGGGTTTCCGCCGCGGGCCTTCTCCAGCTCCGCCTCGGTCTCGCCGCTGATCTTCGAGGTCCCCTCGAAGCGGCCCCAGAGGAAGTTGTTCGTGGGGTAGGCGCCCGCCTCGTTGATCACGTTGGCCAGGATGTTCGTGCCGAAGGCGGGAAGCCCCTCGCCCGTGACGGGGTGTTTCCTCAGACCGTCCACGAAGGCCTTGTTGGCCGCCCTGAATTTTTCGACATCTTTCGGGGCGCGGGCGTTCATGCCGGCGTCATCGAGCACGATCACCTTGACCCCCTTGGAGCCCATGACGGCTCCGAGGCCGCCGCGCCCTGCGTGGCGGGTGGGCCTGAGCTCCATGTCCGTGAAGGCCACCGTGGCGGCGCACATCTTCATCTCGCCCGCCGGCCCGATGGACATGCAGGCGATCTTTTCGCCGTACTCGCCCTTCATTTTCTCGACGAGGTCGTAATTGCCGAGCATCTTGAGACTGTTGTCCCGGGTGATCTTCACGCCGTCCTTGTTGATGAAGACCTTGTAGAGATCGTTCTCCTTCGGCTTTCCCTCCAGGATGATGGCTGCGTAGCCCAGCCGGGCGAGCACCTGGGCGGCCTGGCCGCCGGAGTTCGCCTCCTTGATGCCGCCCGTCAGCGGGCTCTTGCCGCCCACGGAGCAGCGCCCCGACATGGCCGCGATGGTTCCGCTGAGCATCCCCGGGGCAATGACGAGCTTGTTGTCCTCGCCCAGCGGGTGCGCCAGGGGCGGCACTTCCTTCGAGACGACGGCGGAGGTCAACGCCCGGCCTCCCAGCCCCGCGTATTCCCCGACGGGTGTTACGCCGGCCGCAGGACCGCCCTCCGCGCTCATGTTGATTCGGAGCAGTTTGTCCATGATCCGTCCTCCTTGTTTGATGGAGTTGTCCGGGGATCCATAAGCCGTTGAGCTGCAGGTTCAAAGGAAAGCTGACAGGGGCAAGTGGCGACTCGAGGCTCTCTTCTGCGATGATCGGAGTGGCTGTTGTATAATAAGGGATAAACGACAGGATTAAGCGCTTATTTAACTTTAGGGGAACGATTTGCCTTTGTCAATTATGTCTAATTAGACATAGCCTCGGGCAGCCGCACCAAGTCAGCGGGCATGCATCGCTTGACCCCTCAAGGGACGCTCTGCTATAAAAAGAATGGAAATCGTGTCCTCGGGCTTATCGTTGGGCTTATTGATCGCGCGCTTCTTCCCTCCTTCCAGAGAGGCCGCAGCCATGTTCCCGCGCCTGGAAAAATTTCTTGCCGTCTTCGCCGTCACGGCCATCGCCGTCACGGCCGCCTTCTGGGTCTTCCCCCCCGAGTTGCGTTTCCCGGACCCGAGGCCGGAGGCAGGCGTTTCCAGTGCGAGCCCCGTCGAGGCAGCCCCGGATGCTGCACCCTCTCTCACCCCGCCGCCCGTTGAGTTTGCGGTGCGGGAAACGAAGAACGAACCCCTTGCCCCCATCGTTTCAAACGACTCCGACGAGATGTGGCAACGCCTCCCGGCAACCCTCTCCCTTGCCATTCGCGAGAAGCTCCCCGAGGTCTCTCTGTCGGACGAGGACATCCAGGGGCTGACCGAAACCATCCGGACTTTCCGGGAATCGATGCAGAGCCTCCGGGAGGTGGAGCGGACCCCGGAAAATGCGGACAGGATCCGGGAGCTGATGGGGCGCGTCGAGGAGGACCGCCGCCGGTTCGAGAAAACGACCGGCATGAGCATTGCCGAGTTCGTCCAGCGCACGACAACAAGCGGAATCGACAATGGCAAACCCGAAGAAGGCAAGGGGATTCCGGAAACCCTGGATGGTCCAGGCCGTTAGTCTCGTGCCCCACTCAAGACCACCTGAAATCGTTCGGGGGAAAAAAGGAGCCCCGCCGGACGGCGGGGCTCCTGCGACGGTTGCATTCGGCAGGAATATGAAACGAACTACCTTGCGGACTTCCTGGGTGTTTTGGCGGTTTTCTTCAGGTTCCTCGCTTTCGCGGCAGCCCCCTCTTTCTCGAGCTTCGCGATCCTCTTCTTGAGCACGTCGATCTCTTTTTTCAGCGGGGCGTGGAGCTTGTCCTGGGCGTCGGACATCACCTTCTGGATCCGCCCCTCCAGGTCCTTCGTCGCTGCCTTCGATTTTACCACCAGTTCATTCACCAGCGCCCGGCCTTCCTTCTCGGTGATCTCCCCCTTCTTGATCAGTTCCGCAACGGACTCTTCAACCTTCTCCTTACCCATGTAGAAAAGGCCGACACTGAGCAGTTTCACTTTCTTGATGAAGTCCTGCATGGCTCTTCCTCCTTTCTTTTATCATGATACCGCTTCTTTTCATCATGATACTGCTTTTCGGCCGCGTAAAGCAAGATAAAGGCTTCCGCGCCCTCGACCACCCGAACCGCTCAAGAATCGCGACATCGATCCGATAAGAATTGTGTGCGGGGAATCTCCCGTCACGGCCATCTTGAACCGGGAGGAAACGTCTGACCATGAGCATCCACTGGACACCGGAGCTCTCCGTCGGGGTTGAGGAGATCGACAACCAGCACAAGGAGCTATACAGGAACGTAGACGTCTTCTTCGGGCAGATCCGGAAAGGGAACGGGAATGGAAACCTCTTGAATCTTTTCTCATACCTGGAATCGTATGCGACCGCGCACTTCTCGCTCGAAGAGAAGTACATGACGAAATTTCATGTAGAGGGCTGCGGCTACGAGGACGCAAAGGAGCACAAGGCTGAGCACCGGGCCTTTCTGCGGGACTTCACGGCCTTCAAGGAAGAGATCCTGGAAAACGGGCCCACGCCCCTGCTTGTCGAAGAGTTTCAGAAGTGGATTGTGAACTGGATGGCCGGACACTTCGGCAAGACCGACAGGGGGTTCGGCCGGTTCCTGCGCTCGGCCCTGCCCTTTCTGAAACGAAACTGACATCAAGCAGCGAGCACCAAGGAAAAGCAAATCCCCCGTTCCTCCCCCAAGGCAGCTTCGCTGCAGTAATTGGTTGACTGGGTAATTCGTTGATCAGGGAAGAGCAGATAGCCTGCCTCTTTGCTTTGCTTTCTCCTTCATCAACGAATCAACTAATCACCAGTTACCGCTGCGTAGCAGCTGATTGGGAAAAGAGGGGGATTTTCTGTTGGCTGTTGGCTGTCGGCTTCTTTTTTAAGACAGCTTCAGCAGGGTCACCTCGGGCCGTGCGTTGAGCCTCACGGGGGTGAGCGAGGTGCCGATCCCGCGGCTCACGTAAAGGCGGGAATCATCGATCCGGAAAAGCCCTTCCGGGTAAGGCGAACGGAGATGGGCCACGCTGATCGCCCGTTTCGGCAGGCTCAGTTTGATCTGCCCGCCGTGATAGTGGCCGGCCAGGGTCAGAGCAACGCCCTGCTCGGCGGCCGCGGGAAAGATCTCCGGCCGGTGTGAAAGCAGAATTGTCGGGATTGCCGGGGTCAGGCCGCGCAGGGCGGCTTCGAGGTCGGGCACACCGGCATGGAGATCGTCGATGCCGGCAACGGCGAAGGGCCCCTCCGGGGTGTGGATGACGCGGTGCGCATTGCGCAGAAGGGGGATGCGGTGCTGCCGGAAAATGGCCGCCAACTCGCCGGACCCGGCGTACCAGTGATCGTGATTGCCCAGCGTCGCAAAGGTGCCGTAACGGGCACTCACGCGGGCCATCTCCAAGACGCACTCCGGGAGATAGGCGATTGAGTTCGTGATGTAATCCCCGGTGAGGACGAAGAGATCCGGCTGCAGGGCGATGACCTGGTCGGCATAGCGCCGCAGGTCCTGCCGGGTCATGAAAAGCCCCGCGTGGATGTCGGTGAGCTGGACCACCCGCAGGGTGCGGCCGAAGGGCAGCGCAAGCTCGCGCACCTCGTGAGCCCTGCCCGCATAGGCGGCACCGTAGCCCGATAGGACGAAGGGCGCCACGGCAAGCGCGCCCGCCCCGGCCTGCAGGAAGCGGCGCCGGCCCGTGTCGACGACAGCGTCAACCGGCTTGCCGGTGTGCTCCCGGTGTATCCGGGCTGCCCTGCGCCCAAGATCGCCGGCACCCCGGGACAAGATCAGGATCAGGGCTGAGGATATCGACCCGACAACCCACACGGCCGGAAGATAGAAAAAAAGCAGCTGCACCGCGCGGGGCGGGTCCACCCAGGATATGGGGGTGGCCATCACGTAGCCGCCCAGGGCGAAGAGAAGCACGACAGCGGCACCTGCCGCAGCAACGGCACGGGACCGGAAGCCCGCTGAGCGCCGCGGGAAGCGGAAGGTCTGCCGGATGCGGGCAATGAGGTAAATCTGGGCGAGGATCGCCACGAAGAAAACAAGGATACGACCGGCGGAAGAAAAGATTTCCAGGTGAACCGGAGATAGCGTCATTCCGGGATTGAGTTCCATCATCGTGCCCGATAAGATAGTCGTCCGAGGTGGAAATAGCAAGAAGCAAAAGCCCTGCCATCGGGCAGGGCTTTTCAATAAATCCCGTTATTGAACATTCCCCATTATTTACTGGCAGTTAACTGTTTCCTATACCTTACCCTATACCCTGTCCCCTTGACCCTTTACTTCTTAGCTTCCCTCTTGACGCCCTTATAATGGTCGATGAACTCAACCATTTTCTCGGACCAGAGCTTGAAGGCGTCATTGGCCGAGCCCCATTTCGAGAACCGCTGCTCGAAGGCCGCCTTCTGTTCGTCGAATCCCAGGATCTGAATCTCGTTGGTCGTGCTGTCGAGGCCCATCACCTCGATGCAGGTATCGCCGCTGCCGGACCAGCCCCCTGTTGCGCCCTTCTTGACGAGGCTGACGCCCAGCGCGACAGGCACGACCGACGTCACCGCGCTGACGCCGGGCCGGCTTGGACGGATGTTCGTGATGGCGATGCGGAGCCGTGCCACATCGGGTCCCGGTTCGGCCACGATCGGCCACTTGTTCTTGAAGGCCGCCGCGAGCTCCCGGTTGAAGGCATCGGCCAGTTCCTTCATCTCCTGGGGATCGATACCCTTGTAGTCGGACTCGTCGGCCAGGAAGAAGACGACGCTGTCCACCATGAAGCTGTTGTATTTCTTGGGATCGACGCCCCCCTTCAGCCAGCGCAGCTTGGCCCCGCCTTCCGGCCCGGGCTTCAGCATCTCATAGGCGGCCGGGTTTCCGAAAAACCCCGAAAACTTGTAATCCGCCGCAGACGCCACAGACGCCGTGAGCACAAGACCGATCCCGACTGCCATCATCATTCTTGCAACTGCTTTCATGCTCTCCCTCCTTGATGTTCTGTTCCATCCACGTGAATACGACCTTCGCAAAGAAAGAATGTATCCTTCATAACGCACTCCCGCTCGAACCTAAAGCGGAATCTTGGCGGGCCGCAGGTGCGATGAACCGACTCCATTCCCTCGCCCATGCCCACGAACAAAGAAAAGCCCCTGACGCTCATTCCGTCAGGGGCACAGATCCATGTCCTCCGCCGGCTTTCAAAACCTCCCGGCTCTCGGTTCTCGTCCGTTTTGACTTGATCCTATGTTCCTTTTACCCCTATACCCTATACCCAATACCCTAGTCCCTTTGCTTATTCCCTGACCAGCAGGATCGAGCAGGGCATCTTGCGGATGATGCTGTCGGTGCCGCGCCCATAGAGGAAGTGCTCCAGGCGGCCCTCCTCATGGGCGAGCAGGATCACCAGGTCGATGTTCCCGTTGCGGATGGCCTTCAGGATCTCTTCTTTCGGCTCGCCCTCCTCGATGATCTCGAGGATCGTCATGCCCTTTTCCCTCTCCTGGCTGACGATCTCATCGAGCTCCGCCCTGATCCTTTCCATCTCCTTGCGGTATTGCTCCTCGTAGTCGATCGTGGGCAGATTCCATCCCTTCTTGAAGGGATTCTCGACGACGTGCAGCACGGAAAGGACGGCGCCGTAGTGACGGGCAAGCGAAACCCCAAAGCGGACCGCTTTTCGGCAGTGGCGCGTTATCCGGCTGACGACAAGGATACGGTTGATCTCTTTCATGGCCTGCCTCCTTGAAGGTTCTTTGGTTTCCCTTTTCCCGTTCGCCCCGCCGCTGCCAGGCGCAACTGAACGAGCAACCAATCTACAAGGACCCGATGATGCGCATCGGGTTGATTACGTGGGTGTGGTTTGTGAGAACGTTACTCTTCAGGATTGTCCTGGTCGGGGATGAGGTTGTCCGTGAGAGGCAGGAGTGGAAGTCAGCGATCGGTCCCCGAACGTTGCGGGACATTGCCGAGGAGCGGGTCATGGATGATGATTCATTAAGAAACAGAACAGGCGGATTGTCAAGGGGAAACCGGGCGGTCTCTGCGGGCCGCGCGCCCGGTCATCATGCGTTGAGCGTGTTCCTCGCGATGAGCAGCTTGTCCGCCTGTGCAGAGGAGCCCCGGTGGACCTGTTCATCGGGAGCGGGATGATTGTAGCGTTCGTGGATCAGCTTCTTGAGGCCGATTTCAAATAATTCACGATCTTTCTTGTTCTTGTCAAGGTAATCTTCAATGGCCCCGTCGGAGATGGTGATCTGTATTTTCCGGGAACGCCGGTTGGGCTGTCCCGGGTCGTCGTCGAGTTTCCAGTCGATCTCGATGATATGATCGTCCTTCGAGTAGCGTGTGACAATCCATGCGTTCGTAGGGAAAAACGGCTTGATGAGTCTGACCCAGTAATCAAGCAGGTCTTCGGTCATGGCGTTTGATCCTTCTGTTGAGACAAGGTGGATAAAAAACCCCATCCCTCTTCAGTGAGAGACGGGGTACCAATCATGAACGCCGATAAAAATGCGGTTCTTCTATCTGATGGGCAGCCCTGCTGACAGCAAATCGAGATTTCATTTTCATCAGACATCCGAACCGCCATGAAGTCAAGAAATATTATCTTTTCGGCGATCGAGCCCCGGCGCCAGGCGGGGGGAATCGTTGAAACAAACCGTGATTAATCCTTGACTTTCGATCAAGGGCATACTAAATTATTTTAACAACATAAGTTCGGATCAAGACATTTTGAAGTGCAAAGGTGGGCCACCGTGCTCTTTGGAGTCTCGGTGGTTTTTTCTTTCTGTCATGGTGGAAATCCGACTTATAGAATTTCAAGAAAGGAGGATGCAAGCGATGGCAGAAGGTAAAGTCAAATGGTTCAGCGATCAAAAAGGCTTCGGGTTCATCGAAAAGGATGAGGGAGGCGATGTGTTCGTTCATCACAGCGCCATCCAGGCCGAAGGCTTCAAGACGCTTGCGGAAGGACAGCGCGTAAGCTTCGATGTCAAGCAGGGCCCGAAAGGCCCGGCCGCGGATAACGTAAAGCCTCTCTAACGGCACCGGCGCCTGGAAAGCACAGCGAAAAGGCAGAGCCCGGAAGGCTCTGCCTTTTTTTATTCTCTGTGGGACAAGATGGCGGCGGAGAAATGCCTTGACATTACTACTGCCAATGAGGATAGTCTGAAGTCAGAGTCGTTGACATCTCTCAAGAAGCAGATAAACTCTGTTCCCATACAGGGAAATCGCCGCGAATCCTGAAGCCCTGTCCATTCCCACGCGACAGGTTTTTTTATATCGGGGTTCCGGCCAGGAGCGTGCGCCATGCAGATCCATTTGATCGAAAACGCGGACAATTTCACCAAGCTGCGAGACAAGGTATGGGAAAGCGGCTGGTGGGTGCTCACGGAAGACGAAGCGAAGAAGCTTGTCGGGGGACATATCTACTTTCACCGGAAAAAGTCCGAACCCTCCTTCTACGGCGGGGCGATACGGAGTTTCCGGATCAAGCAGGAGGATCCTCACATGGGCAGCGTTATCTTCGAATTCGAATACCGGGACGCCTGCAGGGGTATCAAGGCGGACAGATGCGGGTGGTCCATGGAAAAGAAGATCGTGTGACGGGACCTGCCCGGCCTTTGACAGCGCGCTTGCGCGGCCCGTACCCCGGAGCCGCTTCATTAACGTTCACGAGAAAAGGCCGTCCTCCGTGAAGAGGGCGGCCTTTCTGCGTGGCGGGAACGGGTGTCGCGGGCTTCCGCGGACGGTGCCCGGATGTCCGTCTCGGACGGGTCGGAGAAGATAAGGTTGGGAAAAAAGCATTTTTCTGATATCTAGCACGGAGGCTGGGCCGCGGGGAACGTCTTCCGCAGGGCCCCGGTCGCATCACCGCGCGGAAGGAATACGGTGGCCTCGAATCTCTCCATCCTGTTCCGGCTGATCAGCAGTTATCTTCTGATTATCGTCGTCGTTCTGCTGTCCGGAATCTACACGATCTGGAACCTGAGCGAGATCAACCGGCTCATCCAGGCCGTAACGAACGAGAACGCCCGGGAAATCCATCTCTCGGAAGAGAGCCTGGAGATCCTCTACAGCGCCACGGCTGCCGAGGGAAAGTTTTTCGTCTCCAGGGACGGGGCTTATTTCCGGCAGTTCAAGACGCTCGGGACGGAGTTCGACAAGCGGATGACGGGACTCGCGTCACTTGCCGCCACGCAGAAAAAACAGGAGCTCCTGGCCCGTGTCCGGGAGCTGCACAGCCACTACGGCAGTCTCTTCGACGACACGGCGGGCCCGACGGGCGCGCGCAGCGTACCGGATCGGGAAATCATTCGCTTCCAGGCCGAGCGCGAACGGATCGCCTCGGAGGCGGCACAGCGCCTTCGGGAACTCGCGAGGGTCGCCTCGGCCGAGCGGGACGAAAGGCTCGTACGGATCGAGGCGATTTCCGTGCAGACGGCAAACGCGATTCTGGTGTCGCTCATCGTGGCCGTCATGATGGTGATCGTCATCTCCGCGTTCAACACGCATTCCGTCAGCGCCCCCATTTCCCGCCTCCGGGAAAAGACGAAGGCCGTCGCCCGGGGCGATTTCGGCGAGCCGCTGAACATCGTGTCGCCCCCGGAAATCCGGGAGCTGGCCGACGCCTTCAACACCATGTGCGACAGGCTCCGGGAGCTCGACCAGATGAAGATTGATTACATCGGCCATCTCTCCCACGAGCTGCGCACGCCGCTGACCGCCATCAAGGAGGCCTCGAGCATGCTCCAGGAAGGCCTCTTCGCCGCAGCGCCGGAAAGGGAGCGGGAGCTTCAGGGCCTTATCCGTCAGGAGTGCGAGCGCCTGATTCGCTCCGTCAACCGGCTTCTCGACTTCTCCATGATGGAGTCGGGGATGATGCCCCTTTCTCTCCAGGAAGCGGGCCTGCTGCCGATCGTGGAGAAAAACCTGCAGCGCTTCTCGCCGCTGGCCCAGCGCAAGAACATCGCCCTGCAGCTCGAAATCCCGCCGGAGCTGCCCCGGCTGCGGATGGATACCGAGAAGATCGAGATGGTCCTCGAGAACCTGCTGAGCAATGCCCTGAAATTCACCCCCGACGGCGGGCGCATTGCCATCACCGCAAGGCATCGCGCCGACGCCCATTGCGTCGAGGTGTCGGTTTCCGACACGGGAAGGGGGATTCCCGAATCGGGGCTTCAGGAAGTCTTCGAGAAGTTCCGGCGCGTCGACGACGGCAAGGGGGCCGTTCGAGGAACGGGTCTCGGGCTCGCCATCGTCAAGCACATCATCAACGCCCACGGAGGTCATGTATGGGCCGAAAGCGAATTCGGCAAGGGAAGCACCTTTACATTTTCATTGCCTGCGTGATCCTGGCCGGCATCTGCGGCTGCACCGGCCTTCAGGGGGCACTGGCCAAACCGGATTACTGGCAGGCCGATCATTACCGGGCCGGCGGCGACTACGATGCCGCGTTTAAGCAGTACCGGGAGATCATCGAGCTTTACCCGCAGGCGGCCGACGAGGCCTACTTCGGGATGGGCTGCCTCTATGCCCACCCCCAAAACCCGCAGCAGGATTACCAGAAGTCCCTCGAGGCCTTTCGGCGGGTAGTCGACGACTATCCCCGGAGCTATTACCGGCAGGCGGCCGAGGCCTTTCTGTCCGTCGTCGGCGAAGCGGCGAACCGCAACAGCCAGGCCGCGTCCCAGAAAAAGCAGGTCGAGACGCTCGAAAAGCAGGTCGGGACACTCGAAAAACAGATCGAGGGCCTGCAGAAGCAGATCGAACAGATGAAGGAAATCGACCGGAGCCTGGAGGAAAAGCGAAGAGGGGCCCCTGCCGGTAATTGAGGTTGCACGATGGAGAAGATCCTGGTTGTCGACGATGACGTGAGCATCCTCAAGGTGCTGCAGATGCGCCTCGAATCGGAGCACTACGCCGTCGTGGCGGCCTCCGAGATCCGGGAAGCGAAGGAGCGGATTGCCGAGGGCAGCTTCGACATCGCCCTGCTGGATTTGAAACTGGACGGGGGAACCGGCATCGAGCTGATGAAGAGCCTGCGCGAGGTCGATCCCGACCTTCCGGTGATCATCCTGACGGCCCACGGGACGATCGAAAGCGCCGTGGGGGCCATGAAGGAAGGGGCCTACAGCTACCTGACCAAGCCCTTCGACTACCGCGAGCTTCTCATCCAGATCCGCAACGGCATCGAGAAGGCGAAGCTCTCCCGGGAGGTCAAGCGACTGCGGAGCATGCTGCGGGCCGACTTCGAGGGGCAGAGCATCATCGGGCAGAGCGAAGCCATGAAGAGGGTCTTCGAGGCCGTGGCGCTCTCCGCGGAGACGGACTCCAACGTCTTCATCAGCGGCGAGAGCGGGACGGGCAAGGGACTCGTGGCCAAGGCCCTCCACCAGCTCAGCGAGCGAAAGGACAAGCCCTTCGTCCCCATCAACTGCGCGGCCATCCCCGCCACGCTGCTGGAGAGCGAGTTGTTCGGCTTCGAGAAGGGGGCCTTCACGGGCGCTATTGCGAATAAGAAGGGCCTCTTCGTCCAGGCCGACGGCGGCATCATCTTCCTCGACGAGATCTCCGAGATCCCGCCGCCCATGCAGGGAAAGCTTCTCAAGGCGCTCGAGGAGAAGGAGTTCTACCCCCTGGGGTCGCACCGGACCGTCAAGGTCGACATCCGGATCGTCTCGGCCTCGAACAAGGACATCGAAAAGGAGGTCGAGAAAGGGACCTTCCGCGGGGATCTCTTTTACCGCGTCCACGTCATCCCGATCCGGGTCCCCCCCCTGCGGGAGAGAAAAGAGGATATCCCGCTGCTGGTGGAACACTTCCTGGACAAAGTGGCCCGGAAGCTAAAGAGGTCCATCAAGGCCCTTTCCCCCGCAGCGCTGCAAAAGCTCATGATCTATTCCTGGCCGGGCAACGTCCGGGAGCTCGAGAACATGATCGAGTGCGCCGTCGTCATGACGCCCGAGGAGGTCATCCCGGAGGAGATGATCATCCTGCCGGGCCAGGAAATGGGGGAGACGGCGTTCAAGACCCTGAAGGCATCGAAGCAGGACTTCGAGAAGAATTATCTCATCCAGCTCATGAAGATCAGCCGGGGCAATGTCAGCCAGGCCTCCAAGCTGGCCGGCAAATACCGGGCAGACCTCTATGAGCTTCTGGAAAAATACCGCATCAACCCGCCGGATTTCAGACAGGAGTGAAGGATAAACCCTTCAGCTCGTCTTTTGTTTCCCCTGCCTACGTTCCCCCGATCCCGCCTTTTTTGCTGTAGGATAAACCCTTCAGCTCGTCCCGAAAATCGCCTTTCCATGAAGGCCAAAATATCAGTATATATTGAATAATATCTTGATGTTACACAAACACCATCCTCGTTGGTATGGCCCTTGCTCTCTCCATGTCTTGCTTGCGAAGGTAGATTCGAGGAGGGGAAAAGATGAGGGTCCTGATTGCCGACGACGACGCGGGCTTGCGTGAAATCCTGAAGATCTTCATGGCGCGGATGGGACACGTTGCCATCGTGGCTGAAAATGGCGTCAAGGCCTTGAATCAGTTGGATAAATCACCCTACGACATCCTCATCACCGACGGCGACATGCCGGAAATGACGGGCTTTGAGCTCTGCCGGGTCGTGAAAGACCGGTTCCCCCACATTTTTGTGATCGGGCTGACCGGCTCCTCCAGGCTGCGTGAATTCGAAAAGGCCGGGGCCCATACCCGTTACCAGAAGCCGGTGCAGTTCATCGAGCTGCAGCTGGCTATCGAAAACCACTTCAGCACAAAGAGGGCAGCGGCTCTATAGGAGCCGCCTGCCACGGATAGACCTGAAACGGACGGATACCTCCCCTGGGGAATGCTCTCCCCCCCCCCTTTTTCCCCAGGGGAGATATCTCATGCTGCCCTTCTCAACCGGTGGAAGGACGGAGGGAGAGGAAGATTAGGGTTTTAAATTACTAAAAGGAGGGAATGCAGACGCCGCAGACAGGATGCGGCGACATGCCCCGGAGCGTGTAACATGGCAATTTCTGCAAAAAAATTATCGGTCTTCGAGGGACGCATGAGGTCGGTCATCACCATTAACGTATCGGCCGGGCACGGTGGATCCATCACCCCTTCGGCTCGGGTGGCCATCGGGTATGGCCTGAGCAAAATGTTCGCCATCACAGCCCGTTGGGGCTATTCCATCGCGGATGTCGTGATCGATGGCGTCTCCGCGGGACCCGTGAGCATCTACATGTTCTCGAATCTGACGGAGAACCATACGATCAGCGCAACGTTCAAACGAAACGCGTAGGGCCCCCGTCATCGACTACGCACGGATCGGCTGGGCCGCTGCTGCGTGCAGGAAAGGAGGGCATGTCATGCTGACGCGGTTGAGAACTCCCATCCTCGCCGTCATTGTCCTGTTTTATCTGACAAGCTTCCTGACCGCCCCCGCAACGGCGGGGATGGTGGGGGCCCTGGCGTCGAATCCCGACGCAGGGAAAATCAAAGGAGAGGATCTGATCCGGATCCAGCGGGCCCTCGAGACCGAGATCGTGAAGTCCGGGCTCGAGGCCTACGGGCTCACCGCAGAGGAAACCCGGGAGCGCCTGCAGGGCCTCTCCGATGAGCAGATCCACCTCATGGCCCAGGCATCGGACCGGGTGCTGGCCGGCGGAGACGGCGGCGGAGTCGTCGTGGCGGTCCTGGTCATCATTCTTCTCGTCCTGCTGATCCTCTACGTCCAGAACAAAAAGATCGTCGTTAAATAACTCCCGCGACGGCCTTGAGGTTTGTTGCTTTTGGCTTGCGGCACCATGAGGCGCACACCGGGGAACAGCCGGTGAAAAATAAGCGAAGGAGGGAATCCAATGAAGAAAGTGTTTGCGTGCATCATCGTTCTCATGCTGGTTGCGGGCATCGCCTGGGCGCAGGACCGGGGCAGCGCCGTGGAGGCCAAGGCCCTGCTGGACAAGGCCGTTGCCTATTACAAGGCCAACGGGCAGCCGAAGGCCTTCGCCGCCTTCAATGACTCCAAGGGCGCCTTCATCAGCAAGGACCTATACATTTTCGCCTTGGACATGGACGGCAAGATCCTTGCCCACGGAGCCAATGCCGCCCTGATCGGCAGGGACATGATGGGGGCAAAGGATGCCGACGGGAAGCTGTTCATGAAGGAGATGGTCGGCGTGGCCAAGGATAAGGGAAAAGGCTCGATGGACTATAAGTGGGAAAACCCCAAGACCAAGGTGGTGGAGCAGAAATCGTCCTTTGTCGAGAAGGTCGACGGTGTGGTCCTGGGGTGCGGCTACTACAAATAGTGCCCCGCCGATGATCGCGTGACGGGGGCATCCGTGTCGAAAGGCCGTCCTCATCAACAGGGGACGGCCTTTGTTTCTTCAGCAGCCCTTCGAGTTGCTATTTCATGACCGCTTTTTTCAGGGTCACCAGCGCCGCCTGATTGTCGCTCGTTGCCATGACCAGCCGGACGGGAGATTTTTCCGAACTCATGGTCCCGTAAATCTGCTTGATGTTGATGTCCTTGGCCGCCAGCAGGCTCGTCACGGATTTCAACGCCCCCGGCTTGTTTTCGAGCACCACGAGGATCTCCTCCCTCTCTTCGAGGTCGGAAAACCCCTTCTGTTTGAGCAAATCCGTTGCCCGGCGGGTGTCCTCAACGACCATCATGATCCGGGCCTTGTCGGTCCCCGTCATTTCATAGCCTGCTACCGTCTCGATGTTGATTCCCCGATCCGCCAGGTAATCGGCTATCTTGTTCAGCACACCGATCTCATGATTCACCGTCATGTAGATCTGTTTTACCAGCGCCGCTTTCTTCAACATGTCAGCACCTCCTTGGATAGGGGCGGACCGCACCCTCGTCATGGTGTTTCAGGATGTTTCAGACAAGCCGCTTCAGACCAAAGATAACGTCCCGGTTTGCAGCACAACACCGGATTTGGATGACGACAGGCCGCAAGAGGATCAACGCGGCATCGCTGGAAGCCCCACAAGAACGGGATAAAAGCCGCAGCAGGGTCGAAAGGGATCTATGAATTTGATATTTGAAATTCGGGCGGATGTCAACGGGTATCTCCACAGCGACCGGGTCCGCGCCTGCCCGCCTCGCACCCGACCCACCCTGCCCGGTCCACCAGGGGCACGCGTCTTGCAAGAAATTGCATGAAGATGTTTGGGAGATGTGAGCCATGAGATTTCTGGATACCTTCCGACCCAAAAAACCTCGCGGCGGCTTCAACAGCGCGGTGGCGAAAGAGTGCAGCCAGCCCTGGTCGGGCGGCGACGGCATCGACATGGAACGCGCCGTCGTCATCCATGCCCGCAGTTGGCGGAAGGGACTGCCTGCCGAGTACGCCTACATCTCGAGCCTGCACGGTCTGCGTAGCCGCGACTGGTTCATCGATTCGCAGGAAACCCGGCATGTCGGCGATCGCAGCTACGAGATCTGGATCATCAAGACCGGCGATGGCGCCAAGCTGAGATATTATTTCGACGTCACAAGCTTCCACGGCTAGACCGGGTTTTCCCCTGCCCGTCTCCGGGCAGCCCGGCCGTGCGGCGCTTCCCTCTTCCACTTCCGCACTAACGCACTCCCGCACTTCTTCATCTCTTCACTTCTTCCACTTCTTTCACTTCTTCACTGTCGACTGTCGGCTGTTGGCTGGCGGCTTTTCCCGGCCTCCCCAGTCCCTACACTCAGGCACTTTTTTGAACTGGCCGCCAGCCACTCATCACAAGTCATTGCTCAGCCAAGCGGCGCCATGGTGCGCTTGATATTGACGGACCCCAGGGCATTGCTGAGCAACCCGTTCTTGTGGGCCTTCTTCGGGATATTCCCTCCCGGCCCGGTCCGCAGCCTCTCTGTGCGCACACGCCCCCCGTTATCGGTAAAGCGGATGACGATCTCGCTCTCCGGGTCATAGGAGAGGACCCCTTGCGAGATCTCGCGATCCGGCCACCCGCCGAAGGGGTTGCAGGTCATCGCCGTCAGCTTCGCCCGGCCGGGGCGGGCTTCATCGCTTTCGATCCCGATCACGACGCGGCCGTATTTCTTGAAACTCTCGAATGCCACGGCGCCCAGTTCATCCCAGTTCCGGAGCAGGTTCCTCACAGGCTCCGGGATCCCGATCGCCGCGAGCCGGGTGTGCGAATAAAAGACCGACGTCATGGCTTCGATTTCGCCTTTGAGCCGCCTGATTTCGAAGGGCCATCTCAGAAAACAGTCGGCCCCGCAGCCCAGCGCCTCATCTCCGCGGCCGGGCTCGACAAAGGAATCGTCAATGGCGATGATCGGAACGTTCCAGGCCAACCGGAGAATGCGGATCATCCCCAGGGCCGACGCCGGCCCGATGACAGCCTTCCTCGTGGGGGCGCAGTCTATGCTCTTGAGAAGCAGGATGCAAAGATGGATGCGCTCGCTCCGGACGGTCGAGAAGATCTCCTGGGAAGTCGCGGCCTCATGAACATCGAGCCGCCAGGACTGTTCGGGAAAGATCTCCTCCAGGCACGCCCCGAACTCCTGCTCGATGGGGGTTGCGCCATGTCCGATGAGGACATTGACGGCCGGGCGAAGCAGTCTGTCCATGGGCGGAATGTTTTGAACCATCGTCTCTCGGCTCGCAGTGGGATGATGTTTATTCCATCGGCAGAGGGCAGGGATTTCTTGAAGACAAATGTCCGGGCCCGCCCCTTTCTATAGTATGAGTATTTACCTATTGTTTTACTCAATATCTACTAGTATTGCCTTTCCGCGGGAAATGGCGCATCCTGCCACCATAGAATTCCCCTGGAGTGCTCCTTCTCGCAACACCATCGTCTCAACCAGGGGAAGCGCATCGGCAGCGATGGCGCGCACGAGACGTAACCGGCGCCCGTCGCAGGCAGACACACCGAGGTGATCCGCAATGACGGTGCAAGGCAGGTTCGCAGGATATCCGGGTCGACCCCGGATGCGTGGGTGATCAGGCGGGCTTTTCACGAAAGGAGGGCTTTTTATGAAAAGGAAAACCGTAAAAAAAGTGGACGCAGGCGGAAGCGGCAAGGCCTCAAAGGGAAAACGGGGAAGCTCGGACGAACCCCGTGAATCCGCCTATTTGCTGCACAGCATCATCCAGGGCTTTTCCATTCCCGCCTTCGTCATCGGCAAGAACCACAAAATCCTCTACTGGAACCGGGCTCTCGAGCAGCTCAGCAAGATCCCGATGAGCAAGGTGGTCGGGACCAACCAGCAGTGGAGGGCCTTCTATGCCGAGGCCAGGCCCTGCATGGCGGACCTCCTGGTCGAAGGGGCGGCAGACAGGGTCCCGAAGTGGTACGAAGGCAAGTACAGCAAATCGGATCTCCTGGATGAAGCGTTCGAGGCCACCGATTTCTTCCCCGACCTGGGGGAAAAAGGGGTATGGCTGCGCTTTACGGCCGCGGCGATCCGGGATTCGCAGGGCGAGCTTATCGGCGCCATCGAAACCCTGGAAGACATCACGGACCGCAAGAAGGCTGAATTGACGCAGCGCGAAAGCGAACAGCAGCTCTTCAGCATCATCGAGGGCTCACCCATCCCGACCTTCGTGATCGGGCTCGATCACAAGGTGATCTACTGGAACCGGGCCCTCGAAAAACTGAGCCGGCTTGCGGCCGAGGAGATAATCGGCACTAACCGGCACTGGCAGGCCTTCTACGCCACGGAGCGGCCCTGCCTGTCGGATCTGCTCGTCGATCAGACCCTGGAGACCATCCCGGAATGGTACGGCGGGGTGGCCAGATCGAAGCTGCTGGAGGACACCTACGAAGCGGAAGGATTCTTCCCTGACCTGGGCGAGGGCGGCCGCTGGCTGCGCTTCACCGTCTCCCCCATCCGAAGTTCGCGGGGGGCGCTCGTAGGCGCCATCGAGACCCTGGAAGACATCACGGAGCGCAAAGAGACGGAGCAGAAAGTCATCGAGAGTGAGAAGAGGCTCTACAGCATCGTCCAGGGCTTCTCCATTCCCGCCTTCGTCATCGGCAAGGACCACAACATCATCTACTGGAACCGGGCCCTGGAGAAACTGACCAACCTGAAGGCCAAGGACATGGTCGGGACCAATCAGCAGTGGAGGGCCTTTTACGGGAAGGAGAGGCCCTGCATGGCCGACCTGCTCGTGGATCGCTCGGCGGACAAGGTTCCCAAGTGGTACTCGGGAAAATACCGCAAATCCGATCTCATCGAGGAGGCCTACGAGGCGACGGATTTCTTCCCCGACCTGGGGAAAAGCGGACGCTGGCTGCGGTTCACGGCCGCCGTCATCCGGGATTCACGAGGGGCGCTCGTCGGGGCCGTTGAAACCCTGGAAGACATCACGGAGCGCAAGCTGGCCGAGAATGCCCTGAAGAAAAGCACGGACCGCAAGAGCGGCAAGCCGTCCTAGCCGGCCCTGCCGCAGACCCGCAGATCCGTTGACCGGGTTCCCCACTATGGCTGAAAGGAAGGAGGTCAGGCCATGAGACCGCATGCATCAAAACTCATCGAGATCATTGAACAGAATGCAAAGACTATCGCCCAGCAGTGGTATAAGAATGTAAAGATCAATCCCAAGACGCCGGCTTATCACACGATGCCGGAAGACAAGGCCATCGAGCAGGCGCTGAGCTTCTACGACAGCTTCCGGAAGCTCTTCGCAACGGAAAAGCCCTTCGAGGATGCCTTCACCCTGTTTTCCAAGTACGCCGATGCCTGCTACAGGGACCGCATCCCCCTGCCCCAGGTCATCTACGCGCTCATTCTCATGAGGCGCCACATGTGGCTGTATGCCGAGTACCAAGCCGTATTCGAGACGGCCGTCGACCAGCGCCACGCCCTGGAAAGCCAGAGCCGCATGATTCTCATGTTCGACTACGCCGAGTTCGTGATCATCGACCGGTACAACGATCTGATCCGGAAGGAAGTCGAAGAGAAGTGCAAATCCTTGAAGATCAAAAGCCCCTTTCTCTCGCTGTTTGGGGGCGAGAAGTCTTAGTCGCGAGGGAAGCGTCGAAGCGCCCGACGGACATGCCATGAAAGGCCCCTTCGGCCGAGGATCGGCCGAAGGGGGGCGCCGTTCGGAGAACGGCCCCTTTCCGCACTGGCACAGAGACCCGAAGGCCACCCCCTCGAGGAGGACGGCCTTTTTCTTTTCTCCCCACCACACTTGTCACTTTGCCATTTTTGTCACTTTTTTAGTCACTGCCGCGAAGCGGCACGCCCCGTGACCTTTATGTCCTGTGCCCCGCCTGAAATGTCGGCTCGAGAATCAGCCGGCAAATCTCATACTTGTCACTTCAATCCGCGTGGGTGCGAAAAAGAGGGGTCGGTTTCATGACGGGAAAGTCACAATCCGCCATGGGGCGGAACCGGCCAAGCTTGCCATAACTCCCCAAAATGCGGAAGGTTATCTGCAACTTCCGACAAGAGCTGCCCCTGGCATTTATCTTGCTTTAATTAGTAACCTGTTCTTTGGTTGCCGCTCCTTCTGGATTTAGCCTCTTGCTCCGCAACCTTCCCTGTCAACTCTCTTGAATGACCCGAAAACCCCCGTATTCACGCCGATGAATCAGAGTGGCCCATGGCAGAAAGCAGTCCTTACCGGCATCCATTCCTTCTTCCTCTATGAGATAAGCACAAAAGGGGATATCGACTGCGGCAAATGAACGAAAGGAGGTCAGCTCATGGAAATCAAATCAATGACAGAACAGGAGAAAAGGACATTCGCAGAGATCTCAGTCGGGATTTACGGGGAAGAGCTGACCCTCATCATGTTGCCGGAACTCAAGGAATACCTTAACGGTTCGACAAAAAGGGCTGCCTCTGCCGAGATGATCCATCACGATCAGGCAAAGACTTGAGCGAAATGGCTCCATAAAATCTTCCCGCCGACCGCACAGGGACCTTCCCGGTTTCGAATCATTCCACGACCGGACATAAAAAGGCCGTCCTCCATTGAAAGGACGGCCTTTCTTCACGGGTCGCTTCCGCCCTGCCTGCTTCTCATTGCTTCATCCACATAACGCATGACACGTCACACTTCTTTGCGAGTTACGTCTTCACCGTCGGCTGGCTGCTGTCGGCTGTATTCCATCGGCTCCAATGGCTGAATACTTGCATAATCAGTCCAAAAGCCATCGAGCGGCTGCGGCCGTAGACGGATTGGATCCCACATCAGGAGCTGAAGCATCGGATATGGACGTCAAATACATCAACCCCTTCCTGAACGGCACACTGGAGGTCTTGAAAAAGATGGCCTTTATGGATGCCATTCCGGGGAAACCCTATTTGAAAAAGGAAGAGGCGGCCTCCGGGGATGTCTCCGGCATCATCGGGATCACGGGCGACGCCGTCGGGTCCCTGGCGCTGAGCTTCTCCGAGAAATGCATCTGTAAGATCGTTTCCAATATGCTGGGCGAGGAACACCACGAGGTGACACGGGACATCATCGATGCCGTGGGCGAGTTGACCAACATGGTTTCCGGAGCGTCGCGGACCCAGCTCGAGAAGATGGGAATGGCCGTCTATGCCGCCATCCCCACCGTTGTGCACGGCCAGGGCCACACGATCACCCACATCCTGAAAAGTCCAAGCATATTGATCCCCTTTTCCACTGCGGCCGGCCCATTCTTTATCGATGTCTGCATCAAGACTACGGAGGCAGGCGAGAAATCTACCGCAGCCTATGGCGTTGTCGGTGCCCGGACCGCGCAGGCTCCAAGTCCCTCCCCCCCGTCAGAGACCCGGGCGCCTGCGCAGGCAAGCCCTGGGGCGGCCGATGTCAGGAGGCCGGCAGCCGGTGCGCCCTCCGCCCCCCGGATCGATATCCGCCCGGATACACAAGGGGGGATCGGGAAGCCCGTCAATTTTGCGGAAGCAAAGGCCGGGGCGGCCGGCAAGATGGAAATCCTCAGGGCCAGACTCAAGGAGATCAGTGCCACGCGGAACTCGATCCAGAACGAGCTGAACACGAAGCCCTTCATGGATGTGACGAAGCGGCAAAAGATGAAGAAGGAGGTTTCCTTCTATGACCAGAAGATCAAACAGCTCAAGCTCGACATCATGGGGCTCGAGATGGTCTCCAAGTTGTCCCTGGAAGATATCGAAAACCCGAAGATCCCGAAGAACTACCAGAACTATGACGACAAACGAAAAGACTGATCGCCCAAGGGCCTTACCGTTCATTCATCGGCGGAATATTCTTTCCCCGCAGTTCTGAAATTCTCGGGGATCCGGCATATCCGGCGATTGCTGTTCGCGAACACGATCTCGTTTGTTCCTTCCGCGTGCAATTCCATCGTGTCCTCATTATAGAACTTGAATACAAGTTCTACGCTGGCGCCCCGCATATTCCGGATCTGCATGCACACCAGAACTTTATCGTAGAGATAGAAGTCCTTCTTGTACTCGCACTGGGCGTTTTTCGTGATGAGCGCAAGCCCACTCTTGATCGAATCCACGCCGCCCTGCACGGCCTCTTTGAGCCAGAGATCCCGCGTGATCCCCTGAAGGGTAAAGAACTGGGCGAAATACATGTGCTGAAGAATGTTGGTGTCTCCAATCGTGACCGTCATGCGGTATTCATAGATCTTTCCCATCCGTGATCTCCTCAGTATTTCAAATGTCGCTCGTGATGATAAAGAGAGACATCAAAATATCGCAATCATGTCAATCCCGCAAGCCCCGCCGAGCAGCCCCGCACTGCTTGTTGCTTGCGGCTTCTTCCCTGGACCCTTGACCCTTCACCCTGAACCCTTTTCCTAGTTCCAGAAAACCTCCGAGTGCTTATACCCCGATTCGATCGGGCGCTGAGTCGACGGGTCGCGTACCGCCTTCCACCGTTGATTCTGCACACGAGGCCCCTCTGTTGACGTGATCGTGCCGGTGATGGAGTTCCCTTTGATCGTCCCGGAGAATTCCCGCGCTGTTTTCCGGCCGCTCACATCCTGCTCGATCCTGAATGTGATCCGGTCCCCGGTGAGCTTCGCATCCGCCAGGGTCAACGGATGGTCCCCCTGGGTGAGTGTGCCCCTGATCGCCTGATATCTCTGCTCCATCTCCAGCACGAAGTCAGCCTGACGGCTTCCGGGCGAATTCCACTTCCATCGCCCCGTCACATTGGCAGGGATCACCCAGAAATAGACACGCTGGGCCCCGATGCTTGCCGAATTGTCCGGCTTCCAGTCCCCCATGTCAAAGGCATGGGAGACCAGGCGGCTCCCGGGCTTCATCTCGCTCAGGAACTTGCCGCGGAGCCTGATGTTCACATCGGGAAACAGGTAGATGAGCATCACCGTGGCTTCCCGGATGTCGCTCGCGAAGAAATTCTGCTCGACGAACCGCACCCGGTCTTCCACGCTGGCGCCTTTCGCATTCGCCCGGCTCTCCTTGATGCGTTCCGGGTCAATGTCGATGCCCACCCCGCGGCATCCCGTTTTCTTCACCGCCGCGATGACCAGTCTGCCGTCCCCGCAGCCGAGATCGTAGACAACGTCGCTCGCCTTCACATCGGCGAGGCGCACCATCTCGTCCACGATCGCGTGGGGCGTCGACACATAGGGAACATCGGGAGAGGAACCCTTGGCAATCTGCAGGCCCTCCCACGAGACATAATAATTGTCCCGCTGGCGGAACCACCCGGTCTCGTCGCCCTGCGCCGGTTCGAACAGGGCGATGAGGATGAAGGAGGTGAAAACGACGGAAGCGAGCAGTTTCTTCATGGCCCCTCCTTTTTCCGGTGCGCTCCCTTTGCCGGGATCTTCGGACTCAAGGGCAGATCCTGACTGTCTGGTATCAGAGAAACCGCCGAAAAACAAGATCCAGCCCCTGCCGCGTAGCGGCCATGACAGTTGATTCGTTGATCAGGTGATTCGTTTATTGGTTTTAGACACGTTCTTTCCCGGCTGCCAGGCATCACGTTGGCCAGATCTTTCTCAAAATAATTCTTGACAATTGACTGACAGAGGTATATTTTCCAAAAATTACGTTATATTAATTGCTAGAGTTCCAGATAGTTCAGTATTTGGTTCGATGGCTCCCCCGTTTGATTGCAACCATCAAATGCGGGGAGTTTTCTTTTCCGTAAGATAACAACAGCACTCTAACTGCAGGGAAGAACACATGAAAAACGACATCAAGAAGGTCAGGAACATCGGGATCAGCGCCCACATCGACTCCGGGAAGACGACACTGACGGAACGGATCCTCTACTACACCAAACGCATCCACGCGATTCACGACGTCAAAGGGAAGGACGGCGTCGGCGCCACGATGGATTCCATGGAGCTGGAGAAAGAGCGCGGGATCACGATCTGCTCCGCGGCAACCTTCTGCGAGTGGCTCGGCCATGAGATCAACATCATCGACACCCCCGGGCACGTCGATTTCACCATCGAGGTGGAGCGCTCCCTGAGGGTCCTCGACGGTGCCGTTCTTGTATTGTGCTCGGTGGGCGGCGTGCAGTCCCAGTCGATCACCGTGGACCTGCAGATGAAGCGCTACAAGGTGCCCTGCATCGCCTTTATCAACAAGTGCGACCGCAGCGGCGCGGACCCGACCCGCGTGACTGCCCAGCTGAGATCGAAACTGGGTCACAATGCCGTGGCCATCCAGATGCCCATGGGCCTCGAGATGGATTTCCGCGGTGTCATCGACCTGGTCGCCATGAAGGCCCTGTACTTCGACGGCGAAAACGGCGAAACGGTCCGGACCGAAGATATTCCAGGCGAGTATCGGGACGAGGCGAAAGCCAAACGGCTGGAGCTCATCGAGGCGGCGTCCATGTTCTCCGATGAGCTGATGGAAGCGGCCCTGGAGGAGCGCGAGATCCCGCCAGAGCTGCTGATCTCGGCCCTGCGCGCAGGGACGATCCGTCGCGAGCTGACGCCGGTCTTTATCGGCTCGGCCTATAAAAATAAAGCCGTTCAGCCCCTCCTCGATGCCGTGACCATGCTGCTGCCCTGCCCCACGGACGTGGAAAACACGGCCCTGGACATGGACAACAACGAAGCGTCCGTCACGCTGGAGAGCGATCCGGAAAAGCCGGTCGTTGCGCTCGCCTTCAAGCTCGAAGACGGCCAATACGGGCAGCTGACCTACATCCGCGGCTACCAGGGCTCCATTGCCAAGGGCTCGACCATCGTCAATGTGCGGACCGGCAAGAAAGTCAAGGTCGGCCGGGTGGTGCGCATGCACGCCGATCAGATGGAAGACATCGAGGCCGTGTCGGCCGGCTACATCGGCGCCCTGTTCGGAATCGAGTGCGCCTCCGGCGATACCTTCGTCTCCCCGGGCGTCAACCTCACCATGACGTCCATGTATGTCCCGGAGCCGGTCATTTCGCTTGCGATCGAGCCGAAGGACAACAAGTCGCAGATCAACATGTCCAAGGCCCTCAACCGCTTCACGAAGGAGGACCCGACCTTCCGGTGTCACGTCGATGCCGAGACCAAGGAGACCATCATCGAGGGCATGGGCGAGCTGCACCTCGAAGTCTACGTGGAGCGCATGAAGCGCGAGTATGGCGCGGAGGTCACCACCGGAACCCCGCGGGTAGCCTACCGGGAGACCATCACGCAGCGCGCCGAGTTCAATTACACTCACAGGAAGCAGACGGGCGGCTCCGGCCAGTACGGCCGGGTGGCCGGCTGGATCGAGCCCATCGCCGACGAGGAGTACGTATTCGAGAACAAGGTGAGCGGCGGTTCGATCCCGACCCAGTACATTGCGGCCTGCGAAAAGGGCTTCCGGGCGTGCCTGGCCAAGGGCCCCAAGATGGAATTTCCCGTCACGGGAGTCAAGATCGTCATCAACGACGGGGCCTCCCACACGGTGGACTCCTCGGACATCGCCTTCCAGCAAGCAGCCCGCGGCGCCTTCCGGGAAGGCTATGCCAAGGCAAAGCCCGTCATCCACGAGCCCGTCATGAAGGTGGTCGTGGAGACGCCGACGGAGTTCCAGGGCCCGGTCATCGGGTTGCTGAATCAGCGCCGCGGCATGATCGTCGGGGCCCAGGACGAAGGACCCATGTCGGTCATCGAAGCCCACGTCCCCCTGGCGGAGATGTTCGGCTTCTCAACGGTATTGAGATCCTCCACGCAGGGCAAGGCGCAGTTCACGATGGAATTTGCGATGTACAAGCTGGTGCCGCAGTCCATCGCGGAGAAAATCGCGGAGGAAGTCGCGGCGCGCAAGAAAAACGCGGCCTAGAAAGTCCTTGTCCTTATAGGTTCCCTCTCCCTTGAGGGGAGAGGGCCAGGGTGAGGGTGAATGATCCCCTTCCTCCAGCAGGAGAGGGTCGGGGTGAGGGTGACTGCTCCCCTTCCTTTTTTGAGAGGCTTGAGGTGAGGGTGATGGTTCGACTGGCTCACCATGGCGAACAAAAATGTCATCCTGAGCTTGTCGAAGGATCACGAGACGCGGCAGTCTTCTTTTAACGGACACTGTCATTGCGAGTCGAGCCGAGCGAGACGCGGCACTCTTCCCAAGAAGATTGCTTCCTCGTTTCACTCCTCGCAATGACTTTAACGCAAACCCGGCAATGCAGACAAAACGAAAAGAAAATGTCATCCATCTCAGGGACAGGAATGTCGACATGTTTAAAAAAGATTTGATCCTTCGCAACCCTCTGCGGTCTTTCGGCCGGGGGGGTGAAGAGATTCTGACGGCCGGCCGCTTCGGTGCGGTTCTGGCGCCCGCCGGGGTCGGCAAAACGGCGTTTCTCGTGCAGCTTGCCTTGAATGCCATGCTGCAGGAAAAGAATGTACTGCACATCAGCCTCGATGAGCCCGTGACCAAGGTCAGCCTCTGGTACGCAAAGCTCTTCCAGGACCTTGCCGACCGGGCCAAACTCACCAAGCTCGACGGGGTTCTCGAGGACCTCCTGCCTCACCGGTTCATCATGACCTTCAAGGTGGAGGGGTTCACCGTTCCCAAGCTGGAGGAGCGCTTGACGGACCTGACGGCCCAGAGCATCTTTCAGCCGGAGATGGTCCTCATCGACGGGTTCCCCTTCGGAGAGGCGGACCGGGAGCGCCTGATGGCATTGAAGCTGCTCGCCGGCAGGCTCGGAGTCTACGTCTGGTTCACCGTGCACACCCATCGGCACGAGAAACCGACGGCGGACGGGATGCCGCCGGCCCTTGCTCAGGCAAGCGATCTTTTCGATGTGATCCTGCAGCTCGAACCGAAGGGTGCGGACATCGCGATTCAACCCCTGCGGGGCATCGCGGCCGATGCCGTCGAGAATCGCCTGCGCCTGGACCCTGCGACAATGCTGATCAGGGACGAAGACTGACATCCACAGGCTGCCTGGAGCCATCCCTGGGCTTTACGCGGCATGTACACAATTACAGGGATCGAAAAAGGAAGGACCATGAAGAAGGAAGACGTAATTCTGTTCAGCGGCGGCATCAAAGGGGCCGAGGCTGAATTCGGGGCCAATGCGGAGCGCCTCGGGATCGAGGAGGTGAACTTCACCTTCGAGGGGCACACGATCGTGCGCAAGCGGGGCCTTCGCGTCCTGAATCACGAGGAACTGAAAAACGGCGATGTCAGCCTGGAATACCTGTCAAAACTGATGAATCGCAGCTACACCACCAGCCCGACCATCCGAAAGGTCCTGCAGAGCATCTGGTACCAGATCAACAAGGGGCAGGAGATCTACGTGATCGGGGAAATACTCGCCGACAAGACCGTAAAGGGCGGCACGGGGTGGGGCGCCGAGTTCGCCAAGCTGTGCAACAAGCCGCTCTACGTCTTCGATCAGAAGCGTAACGCCTGGTTCAAGTGGAACGAGACCGACTGGCTCGAGTGCAAAAGCGGAAGCGAGCCCGTCATCACCCACGTCCACTTCACGGGGACGGGGACGCGCTTCCTGGAAGAAAACGGCAAGAAGGCCATCGCGGGGCTGTTCGAGAGAAGCTTCGCATAAACGACGATTCCGAGAGCCGCAGCGAAACTAAAAGCCGCCCCCGATGCCGAGGGCGGCTTTTTTCATGCATGATGGCTTTTCAGCGGTAGAGTCTCGCGGACCGGAAAAATCGATTCGACGCTCGACACGGGGCCCTCGGCCACTTCGCGCCGGGAGCGACAGCCGGGGGGTCAATCCGCCAAGCGCTGCCTGAAGATGGATGCTACCTTCGCCTTCTCCCCGTCCGTCTTTCCATAGCAGTCCAGGATTCTGTCATTGAGTTCGGTCATGTTGATGGGCTTTACGAAGTAGCCCTGAATCCCCAGGTCGGAGCAACTCACGACATCTTCCCTCGAGCTGAGCGCGCTGATGACGATGACGGCAACCGACGGATCCACTTCCCGGATCTCTTTGAGGAGCACATAGCCGCTCTTGCAAGGCAACATCAGGTCCATGATGAGGACATCCGGCTTCCAGTCCTGATAGAGCTTGAGCCCCTTCTCCCCATCCTCCGCAAATTTCGCTTCGAAAATCCTGCCGGCCAGCCTCATCTCATAAAGCCGCCGGGTCATCTTGTCGTCCTCAACGATCAGGATCTTCAGCCTCTCCGGAACGCCGGGCCTCGTCCTCTCCAGGATCGGACGGATCACAGAGAGGAACTCGTCGGGTGTAAATGGCTTCTGCAGGTAATCGACAGCACCCAGCTTCATGCACTCCACGGCGGACTTCACCTCGCTGACGCCGGTCACCATCAGGCAGACGGTGTGGGGGGTCTTTTCCTTGATCGCCTTCAGCACCTGCTTTCCGTCCAGCCCGGGCATGTTGATATCGATGAGGGCAAGGTCAAAGACTTCCCCGTCATGGATGGCATCGACTGCATCACGAGGATCGCTGATCAGCCTGATATTCTTGATGCCTGCCTGCAAAAGGCATCGCTTCATGCTGTCCAGAAAATCCTGCTCATCATCGATGACAATGATGGAGTGATTCATCCCGGTTCGATCCCATGGGCGATCAAGAAGGTCTCCGCAGGGGTCGATTTCCGGCCCCAACGAGACGCTTTCTGTTTATCTGTCCGATATAAAACGCATTTCCCGGCCACTCCCCCATGAATATGCAAATCTCAAACCAGACGAAAAACAATGTCCCGTCGACAGGGCCCTTCGGCGGGCTCTCCGCGCAGCATGCGGGGCAGGAGCGACAAAGGCCCCCCCAGGCCGCTGCGCGGCAGTGACCAGTGAGGAAGAATGGGCAAAGCAGAAAGTAAACGGTAGACAGTGGTCGCGTATCGGCCATGGCAGTTGATTCGCTGCTTAGTTGACTGGTTTATTGGCCATAGGGGGTATCCTGAAGCCTGAAGCCCGAATCCCTATCCCCCTTATCAACCATTTACTAATCAACCAGTTACTGCTGCGAATCAGCAGCCTCCAGGGGGAATCGATACCCGGCCTTCTCGTAGAGATCCCTGATCCGGATCAGATCCGCCATTTTGTCTTCCCCGGGAATAATCTCGCCCAGCCATCGAGCTGTTTTATGTTCGCTGTCCATATACCAGCAGATGATGGATACCCCGGCGCCCCTGGCGATGTGCCAGAATCCGGTTTTGATCGTGCGTATCTCTTTGCGTGTGCCCTCGGGCACGATGGCCAGAAGAAACTCCTCGCGCGAATTGAATACGTCCACCATCTGTTCCACCGCTCCCTGGGGGGCCTTGCGATCGACCGGGATGCCGCCCAGGGCATGGAGCACAATGGACAGGGGCCAGAAAAACGCTTCTTTCTTGATCATGATGTGGCCCGTTCGCTTGATGATCCGAAAGCCCGTGAAGGCCCTGACGGTATCTATGTTGGACGTGTGGGGAAAGCCGATGATCACGTGCTTGTTGGAAACGCAGGGCGGGAGCGGCTCGAACCGCCAGCCCATCAGGAAGTAGAGCATCCGCCCGGCATAGCTCAGGATCGTTTTCATGGTAGATTAATTCCTGCAAAACCCATAGGCCACTGCGGCTTTCCCCATACACCCCTTGCCCGTTGCCGCAACAATCTACAGGAAGATCGCTCCGGGGGCAATTCCAATTGCCGGCTTGCCTGCCTCGATGCCTCGCCCCTTCCGGGGAACCCCGAAGTCCGGGCGGGCCCTTGCGGAACCGATGATCCCCCGCTCGGGAAAAAAATGCCTGCAGAGGCTCCAAAACGGACTGCCCGGGGCAGGGAGCCCTGGACGCGACGAATCATAATGCCCGTCATAACAGCCAGTTAAAGAAAATGCCGTCTTTGCTTTCCGGTGGCACATTTTCTGCCTTTCAAAGAGATTGAAGCAACCCGCAAAAGGAGCCGCCTCATGATCAGACAAGCCATTTGCTCTCTACTTCTTCTGACTGCCATTTTTGTCATAACGTTCAACCTGGAGGTCAAGGAGATGGGGCTCATCTCCAATCTTTGCGCCCTGTTGATTGTCGTGGGGGGAACCTTTGCGGCCACCCTGATTGCCTACCCCCTGAAAAAGCTGGTCTGGACCACCCGGCTCCTCAAAAATTCCTTTACCTTTCGCGAGGAAATGAATTCGACGATCGAGAACATCGTCAAGCTGGCTCACATCTACCGGAATAAGGGGGTCCGCCCCCTGGAGCTGGAGGCAAATAATCTGCCCCCGGGTCTCCTGAAGACGGGCGTTGAATTGATCGCCTATCACTACTCGCGGGACAAGATCGAGCAGATCCTGCACAAGGAGGCCTTGTGCACGCAGAATCAGTGCGAGACATCCCACAAGATGCTCTACAACATGGCCCGTCTTGCCCCGGCCCTGGGGCTGGCCGGAACCATCATCAGCCTCATCCGCATCTTCGGGCACATCAGCGACCCCCAGAATCTGATCGGGTACATGGCGGTTGCGCTCCTGAGCACCTTTTACGGCGTGATTCTGGCCAATATCTGCTTTGTGCCCCTGTCCAACAAGCTCAGGGAATTCATGGACCAGAATGAGTTTCAGATGGATATCGTCCAGGAGGGGATCCTGGATCTCTTCGACCAGGAACACCCGCGGGCGATCCGCTACAAATTGGAGACGCTCTCTGCGACCATGGGAATGCCGAATCGGGCCTTCACCCGGCCCAACCTGGTTTTGCTGCCTTCCCATGAGCAAGCCAAATAAATGAACCGATGAAAAACTTATCCCGAATCCCCCACGCGGCTGAAAAGGCCCCGGATTGGGTGCCCCTGAAGAAGGCGGCCGGATCACAGCGCTTTCAGAGGAAATCGTCCCAGACCGATGCCGGAAATGAGATCTGGCTTCTGACCCTGACGGATGTGTTCATGCTGCTGATGGTCTGCTTTGTCCTGCTTTTCGGGATGAGCCTTCAACGGCAGAAGGAAACGGCGGTGACGGAGGCCCCGCCCGCCACTGCAATGATGCCGGTCCCTGCCGCACAGACGCCGCCGGCGGTTCAGGCAGACTCCTCTCTGGAATCGGACCTGCTGGCCATCCTGGGCCAAGAGGGGCAGGACGTGACGGTGGAGCGGCGCTCCACGTCCATCGTCCTGACCTTCCCGGAACGCATCATTTTCGATTCCGGGCAGGCCCAGCTCAAACTCGCCGTTCAACCCCTGCTGGAAAAGGTGGCCGCCGTCATCCTGAACCGCCCCGATCTGGCGGTTGCGATACACGGCCATACGGATGACCGGCCCATCCACAGCCGGCAATATCCCTCCAACTGGGAGCTTTCCGTCGACCGGGCCACCCAGGTCGCCAGGACCCTTGTCCAGATGGGCATTCAGCCCACAAAGATCTCCATCAGGGGTTTCGGGGAAGATCATCCCCTCTACGCCAACGACAGCAGCGACAACAGGCTGAAAAACCGGCGGGTGGAGATTCAATTCTCCCTGACACCCTCCAACACCAGATGAAACCGGGCGCTCGGGGCTCCAGTGCCGCCGGGCCGGACCAGACGAAAAAGGCCGCCCTCAGGCCGCTGCGCGGCAGTGACCGGCTGCTACGCAGCAGTAACTGGTTGATGGGGTAAATGGTTGATAAGGGGGAAAGAGACTGCTTCGGATCAGCCTTGCCGCTTCTTCACTGTCTGCTGTAGGCTGTCGGCTTTGCTCTGCCGCGAGCGCTAGCGCTTACCGAGGCGCTTGGCATTTGCCGTTGTACGGGAATAGATGGGCCTGACCGCGCGTTGGGTGAACAGGCCGGCGGTGGAGTTGGGCAGCTGCGATGCCGCAATGGCTGACTCGGTCATGGTGCGGACAAGCTCCCCTTGCCGCTCGATGGACTGGCCAACGCTGCTGCTAGCGGCCAGCGATATCATCGCCGTGGATCCGGTCAGCATCTGCGAGAAGGCTTCAACCCCGAGCTGGCGGTTCATCGTCATCACAAATTCGGCCATGGCCCGGGCCGATTCCGCGGCGGCCTCGATCTTTTCCTGTCCCATCAGGGCGAATTCACGCTGGTCACTGGCATTGGGGATGGGGCCGGCGACGGCCATGAGGCCGGCGCGGTGGCCGATGATCTCTGCCGAGTCCACCATCATTTCGCAGGTTTTCAATGCCATTTCGGTCCAGACTGAAAACGGGTTGGCGCACAGCGATAGCGTTTTGTGTCTTTCCATTCTTCTTTCTTCTTTCCTCGTTACGAAAAGGATTTGCCGCCTGATAGTTGTTTATCGGCAGAACCCGGTGTTTTCTTGAACACCCTTCACTCTTCCACCGTCCGCCGACGGCGACCTTCGGGGCGATCTCCGTGATCTGCAGGTGCTGCCGGTTTGATGTGAAATCCCGTATTCCCTTCCGCTGCGCAGTTTGTTATCGCTTTACCCGAAGGCTGCATATTACGAGCCATCACATCCCCTGGGAAGCGTCCGTTTGCAGCGAGGAGACAGAGAACGAACTTCCCCGAGCATACACCAAAAGGCCTCCCTCGAGCCGAAGACGGCCTTTCTCGTTTTTCCTGTTGCGATGGTCACTTTGTTCACAAGCCACAAACCACGAGACACTTCTCCACGGCTCCCTACTGCCCTTCCACCTTTTTCCATGACTTGTCCGGATCGAAGGCGGTGATGGCCACCGCGAGCTGCGCCGTCTCCGGCCCGAGGTCCTTCTCGTAAACGACACCCTCGTGGTTCACGCTGAAGGTCTTGACGCCGGAGGCCCGGTACACGGCAGGATAGGCCACGATGGCGAATCCGCCGATCATATTGCCGTTCACAAGGTAGCTGTAGGCGCCCCCGTTGGCATTCTCCCCCTGGGCCGTGATGATCCTGAAAAGGTACCCGTGATAGGGCGACAACTGTTCGGCATTCCTGTAGCCTTCGGCCGTCGCGCGGGCAACGAATGGCCCCAGCGGGCTCAGGGGCTCACCCGGGGCCGCTTCCCAGTAAAGGCCGTCCTTTTTTCCTTTCTCGCTTTCGAACTTCCGGGCGTATTCCAGAAGTTGATCGGTGTCGCGGTCCAGGGTGGCATACTCTTTCTCGGCATCCACGATGGCCAGACAGGTCTGGATCGCACCAATCTCATTCTTGCCGACCCTGCGGCTCAGGCTTTCTTCCCGGCCCTCCTCCGCATTAAAGCGCCACTGCTTGCCGGTTTTCACGATCGGAACCGGCATGGGCCAGTCATCCTTGCCGACATAAAGAATCCTTTTGCTGTCGCCCGCCTTCGCCAGTCGGTGCGCCTCGCCATAGGCCTTTACGAACATTGCCCGACCCCAGGCGTCGTCCACGTCGTCGCCCGAGGAGATCAGGTCTTTCGTGCCCGGTCCGAAGAGGGCCTCGAGTGCCGCGATGTCGTTTGCCTGGGTGGAATCGACCAGGGCCTTGACGGCTGCCTCGGGCGATTCGAAGGTCTGCTGCTGAGGCGGGACCGCCATGGCCGTTGCCTCGTAGCCCGTTATAGCGATCAGGACAGCAAGCATCCCGATCAGGACGATCCGGGTTGCCGATCCTTTTTTATCGTGACTCCTGTCTGAAACCATTTCGGTCCTCCATCGATGAGCGCATTGTCAATTATGATCGATCGACTGTTCCCTGTCGTTTCTCTACTTGCGACCAGGGCCGCCTCCTTCGTGCTTCACTCCTCCCTTCGCAGGCTTTTCTGCCGGGGCGGGCTTTTTTTCCGGGGCAGGCTTTGACACGTCGGGTGAATGCTTGGACGGGCCCTCCCCTTTCACCTTGGGAGAGGAGAGGCTGTCGCGTCCCCGGGCACTTTCCTTGCGGGCCTTGCCTCCCTGCTCGACCCCATAGATGGTGTTTGAGGGTGCAGGCCGTGAGATGGTTTGGGCCGGTCTGGTCTGCGTTGACGGGCGCGCCACCGTGGAGGGGCCGGGCTTCGTATCTGGCGCCGGTCTCGTCATGGCCGGGGCCGTCTTCGTTTCCGGCGCAGGCCGCGTGACGGCCGGAGCGGTTCTCGTATCCGGTCCCGGACGCGAAACGGCGGATTCCGGTATGCTTTGCGTTGACGGGCGCGTCACCGTGGCGGGGCCGGGCCTTGTGTCTGGTGCGGGCTTCGCCAGGCCCGGGCCGGGCTTTGCTTCGGGAGCCGGCCGTGCAGCAGCCGGAGATGTCCTGGTGTCCGGCCCCGGACGCGAAACGGCGGAGCCGGGCCGGGCGGGTCCCGTCTGGTCGTAGCCCCTGTAATCGCGGCGGTTATCCACCCCCTGCCGGTTTGACGGGGCGTATTTCTCACGCGTGCCGGGATCCCGATAGGCCACTCCCTTGCGATGTCCGGGGTCGTGCCGCCAGGTCGTTGTCTGGATCTCCCTTGTATGGATGACCGTGGTGGTGCGGTTGATGTTGACGTTCCGGTTCACGTTGACATAGACGTTGCGGTGTCCCCAGTTCCAATACCCCCAGCCGTGATTCCAGGCGGAAGCAACCGCAATACCGACCCCGAAGGTGATCACGCCGGCCGCGATCACCGCGCCGGGCGAATAATACGGGTAGATCACCACGGGCGGGTATGCAGGATACCTCCATCTTCCGTAGACCACCGTCGGGCTGTAGACGGGCACATAGACCACCTGCGGGTTGGCCGGCTGGACGACGATGATGGTGCCCTCCCGGGAAACGGTCTGCTGCTGGGAGGATCGCAGGTTCCCCGCTGCATAAGCCTTGGCCCGGAGCTCCTGGACCGTGGCCATTACGTCCGCCTCCTGGGCAAGAAAGGCATCCCCCACACTCTGGGTCCACTCGAGCCTTTGGCTCATCATGGAAAGGACGTCGGGAAAGGGCACCAGGGCCTTCACGCTGGCATCCCAATTCTGCCTGTCGAGGGCATCGTTGAGCGCCTCGGGCGGCAGATTCCTGTACTGCTTGACCCAGCGGTCCGCCTGCACGACCTCGAGCGGGTATGTGGCCGCCATGAGGATCTGGGCAAGAAGGGAGTCGGGATACAGGGCGATGGGCGCCAGAATCTGGTCAAGCTCCTCCTGCCTGAAAACCGGTATGTTACTCTGTGCAAAAACCGGTACCGGCATGGCCATCAAGACCACCAGGAGCCCGATCAATGCACGCTGCCACGAGCCGTTGAGTTTCATGTTTATCCCTCAATGTGATCCATCGTTCTTTTATCGCGGACCCTGAAGGGTCCCAAACATGCCGCATCATACAATATTTTGCCGAGAATCGTCACTCTTCATTGCCGGCCCCCCGCACCCTTTCATGGCTTCTAGAGGGTTTACCGTATGAAACGTTTCACTCCGGCTCGCGTTGACACCGCCCCCCTTGATGAGAACGGCTTTTGGAAGGCGGTCCATCCCTGCGCGCCATGATCCCCAACTCCGATCACTCACAACCGAAAGGCCGCCCTCTCGAGGAGGACGGCCTTATTCTTCAATCGCAGCCATTTCTGTGGCGACAGCCTTTGATTATTCCTTCTTCTTCTTTTTTTCCTTGCCGTCTGACGGGGCCTTCTTTGGCTCCTTGTCCTTGCCTTTCTCTTTGCCTTTGTCCTTGCCTTTGTCCTTTTCTTTATCCTTGTCTTTGCCGCCTTCCTGAGCCTTAGCTTTTCGAAGGGCAGCCTCGTTTTCCACCTTTTCCGCCTTTATTTTCGCCAGTTCTGCAGTCCTCTGCTCGATCTTGGCAATTGCCTTCAGTCTGAGATCCGTGGCCTTGATGTTGGCACGCAGGTTCTTGACGAGAGGATCTTTTGCGATCATGGAAGGTTCGGTCTTCTTTTCAGACAGGAGAGCCAGGCGATTTGCCAGCCTTCGTTCGTACTGTTCCTTCCGCCCCATTTGCGTCGTCTTCAGCTTTGATGCCATATTTCCATCCCTCTCCGTTTTACTTGTTTTAGCCCGGCAGCTGACAGGCTCTGCGGAGCTTTCTTTGCCCTGCCGGTCAGATGAACCATCCAAGTATATCTATCAGGGATTGCGCCGAATAGCCATCACATTTCAGAAGCCCCCCACAGCTGCCGGCACAAAGCGGCGCAAGGGTCAATGATTAGTCTTCTCAACGACCGATGCCCCCGGGTATGTTATTTGCAACCCTGCCGGATAATTATCCTTTCAAGGCCTGTCTTCACCCCGGATCCAAACGATCGGAGAGCCGCAGAGCATGAATGTCACGTCGCTTTTGAAAGAGATGCATCGGGCGGGGACGCTGAGTTCCGGGCAGCTTGATGTCCTGACGGAATTGCATATCAAAAAGCGCTATTCCGTCCACCAGGAGCTCCGGGCCGCCATCTACATCGGTGTCCTGCTTATCACGGCGGGTGTGGGGCTCACCATCAGGCAGTATTTCGCGCAGCTGGGAGACATCGCCATCGTCGGCTCCCTGACGGTCGGCGCCCTTGCCGCTTTTCTCTACTGTTTCCTGAAGGGCAAACCTTATTCAAACGGCGAAGTCGAATCGCCCAACATCCTGTTTGACTACGTCCTGCTTCTCGGCTGCACGCTCTACGCGGCCGATGTCGGATACATCGAGACGCAGTTTCACGTCCTGGGGGATTCGTGGCACAACTACCTTCTCGTGTCGGCGGCGCTTTTCTTCTTCCTCGCCTATCGATTCGACAACCGGCTTGTGCTGTCGATGGCCCTGTCGACGCTGGCCGCATGGTTCGGCTTTCAACTATCGGTGAGCTTTCTGTCCTTTCACAAGGTTTACCGCGAGTCCGCCATTGCCTACAGCCTCGTCACCTTTGCCCTGGGCAGCCTGTCGCACCGGCTCGCCGTCAAAAAGCACTTTTTCGACATCTATCTTAATTTCACGGTTCATTTCCTCCTTGTGGCACTCCTGTCGGGCGTTGCCCAGTACCGATTCGCATCCTGGCATCTGCCCGCCATGGCCGCAGCGATTGCCGCCGTGGCGGTCTGGTCCATGCGCACCCGGCGGTTTCTCTACATGCTCTATGCGATCCTGTACGGCTATGCGTGCCTGAGCGTGGTCGTCCTCGAATACCTGCACAACACGAACTCTTTTTTCCTCTACGGCATCGTGTCATCGCTGACCGTCATCGGCCTGATTTTCGCCCTCTCGCGGCGGTTCAAGGAGGGCACGTGAGAATAAGCCTCTACACGGCCGAGCAGCAGGAGCGGCTCTTCATCCGGCGCGAGGCGCGCACCTGGGCCCGCTCGGGCCTCATCACGGATGCGCAGCTCGGGCTCATCGAGTCGCGCACCGACCCCGGGCTGCGGCAGACCAATGTCTTTTTCCGCATCCTGTTCTTCCTGTTTGCCAGCTCATGCCTGCACGCCGTGATGGGTCTTTTCCTCTCGATGGTCGGTTTTAAAGGCCTGGCGTCGATGGCTTGGGCGGTCCTGGCGCTCGGCCTTGCCTCGGTCGGCCTTGCCGAATACCTGGTGCGCGGCAAATCCCTCTACCGCTACGGCATTGAAGAGGCCCTGGCGCTGACGGGCATGGCCCTGGGCTGCTGGGGCATCGTCCTTTTCCTCAGCCTTACGAAGGTCGAACCACGATGGCTCATCACGACAGGCGCACTGCTGGCCTCGGCGGGCTCGTTCTGGCTCTACCTCCGGTTCGGCTTCCTCTATGCCGCCGTCATCGCCGCGGCCTGCGCCTGTGTCGTCCCCTTCCAGCTGTCCCTGCCGCACACAAGCGAGAGGGCGATCGTGGCGATGGTCCTGGCGCTCTTCCTGCTGGCAAGCATCCGCTCGGAGAGCTTCGAGACGAGAGATTTCAAAAAAGAAAGAAGCGCCATGCTGCAGGCCTGCCTCCTGGCGGGTATCTACCTGGCCGTCAACCTGCGCCTCCCGGAGCTGGGCAGGGCCCACTTCGGCTACGCGGCCCCGTTCCATCAGCCCCATGCAGGTTTCCCCCCTCTGTTCTACTGGACAACCTACGGGCTCGCCTTTCTGGTCCCGGTGCTCGGCCTTTACCACGGCCTGAAAAACCGCAAGCGGATCGTGAGCAACGTAAGCCTCATTGCCGCCCTCCTGACGCTGGCAACCAACAAGGACTACCTGGGCTTCAAGCACTACGCCTGGGATCCGGCGATCCTCGGCGTCGTGATGGTCGTGGCCGCAATCGTCATCATGCGCTGGCTCGCAAACGGGACCCAAGAGGCGCGCAACGGCTTCACGGCGCAGAATCTGCTCAAGCCGGAAAATCACGGGATCAATCTGGCCGATCTCGGTGCGGCACTCCTTCCCGGCGCCATCCAGGCGAATCTGCCGCCGGCATCGCCTGACAAGCCTTTCGCCGGCGGACAATCCGGCGGGGGAGGTGCCTCGAGCGGGTATTGATCCTGAGAAGGATAAAAAACGGCCGCCCCCATGATGAGGACGGCCGTTTTCTTTTCTCCCGGGCACCCGAATCCCTTTTCCCTAATCAACCAGTTACTGCTGCGTAGCAGCTGCCTGCCGTTTACCCGTCCAGCTTCTGACTGTACTCATCAATAAAGGTGCGGACCTTATTCACATAGTGCAGGTGGCGGCGATTCAGTCCGCCCCTCACAGATCCTTCGCCTGAATAGTAGGCCGAAAAAACATGATCCCACAACTCCGGCTCCTGATACCCCATCCCCTGGTATTTGTCATACAAGTCCCGCAGGATTTCCGCCGACACCATGATGTTGACCGAAGGTCTGAACGCTTCCTCCCGGGAAGAGGACAGGCTCAGTTTCTCTGTATACCTTTTCCAGGTGACGGGGTGGATTTGCATGAGCCCCATGGCACGGCTGCTGGAGACGGCACGAACCGTGAAATTGCTCTCCGTGCGCATCAGCCCCAGAAACGTCCTGACAGGGATTTCCGTCCGCCGGGACTGCTCGAGGATGGCCTCGGCAATCTGGAGCCCCTGGAGCCTGTTCATCTTTCTGTCCCGGAATACCTCAAAAATCTCTTCCGGGGTCCTGGTTCCCGAGTAGCGGTCCTGCATCATCGGATCGATATCGACCTTCATATGTGCCTGGGTCTGATGGTCCATGAAAACAACGCAGAGCAGGGAAACAATGACCGCTGACATGATGCGCATCCACCACTTTCTGCACGACAGATGTTGTTCTTGCAGGTTGATCTGCTGCATGGTGCACTTTATGTTTTTCAATTCACCCTCTGCTTTGCAACTCCCAAGGACTGAAAAGGGAGCCCAATAATAAGAGGAGGGCTTCCTTGTGGAAAGCCCCCTCAGTTCAATTTGCAGTTTTAATGACGTTCGGCTACTTTGCCGTTGACGTAAAAATGTCTCCCTGCAGGGTCCCGTAAGATCCGGCAAAGAACTCGTCGACTTTCTTGTGGTTCTCATTCATGGCCGCCGTGATATCTTCGAGACCTTTCCGGCAGGTCTTGTCCCACTCTCTGAGAGCCTTTTTCCCCTCCTCGGGAATCCAGGGAGACATGTCGATGAACATGTTTGTCATTTTCTCCGTCTGTTCCTGAAGAGCGGCCATGGCTTTCGAGGTATTGTCCATTGCCGTTCTGGTGAATTCGGTCATCTGCTTGTTTATTGGCTGATTCATCATCATATTTATCCTTTTTTCATGTTACGATTCGTTTAACTTACTTGGCCTTCTTCGTCTTCTGAGCCCCCTGACCCTTGTCAGCCTTCTCGGGCGCCTCAACAGAGTCAGCCCCGTTATCCTTATGGAAAAGCATCTCTATTTTCTTGTACTGTTCATCTGCGGCTACTTTAAAATCGTCATAGCCCTTCCTGTAGACCTTGAGCCATTCGCCGACGAGCTTCCTGCCCTCTTCGGGAAACCAGGGGGATCGCACCAGGGAAAGGGTGATGGTCTTCTCCGTGTATTCCCGGAGCATGGTGATCGTGTTGAAGCTGCTGTCGAATGTGGTTTTGTAAAATCCGGTGATCTGTTTTGCCATCTTTGTGTGGGCCATTCTTTTCATCTCCTTCGATCTCTTCGATCTCGTTGGGACACCATACTATGGCGATGACAGTTAGTCAAGATAAATGTTGCATTGCAATATTAAGTGATCTTTCTTCAGTAATATTTCTCGCCTTCTGCAATGTTATATAATAACATATAGTTATAAAAATATTATTGTTGATCTGCCCCCGAAAAAGAAACCCTGTCGAACAAATAATTGCTGCAATGCAAAAATGTCAAGGCCTGTTCCGCCCGCCTCCCCCCATTTCCACCCCCGGAACAGGTGCAAAAAAACCGTCCCCTTGTAGGGGACGGCCCCTGTCGCCACGAAAAGGCCTTACTGGATTCAATAGAAATAGGAGACCAGCAGGGATCCGAAAACCTGCTCGTTGTGCGGCTGCGATTCGAACTGCTTGGTCCGATACACGACGGCATAGGTCACTTTCAGATTGGAAGTGGCAAATCCCAGTCCCGCCGAAAAATCGGCGACAAAAGGCTTCTTTTCCACGCTGTGGCTCTCGGTGAACGTGTTGCCGTCAAGAAAGATGTCATGCGCAATGGCCCGCCCGTCGGCGCCCAGAAAGAAGAATATGCCGAAACGACTGCCTCCTGAACGTTGAGGGTTCTCGTCGTCGGGAAATGCGCCGCTATCGCATCCCGGGCGTATGGTGCAGCTCCCAAAGTTATTCGGCCTGTTCCACCCGAAGCGCAATTCCGCTCCCGCGTTGGCATAGATAGCGACATTGCCGACACTGCCTCCCGCGTGGGGGATCAGGTCGTATCCCCAGTCACTGCCGATCTCCGTCTTCAGCCATTTCCATTTGCGCTCGTAGGTGATCCCCAGGGCCGGCTCGTCTTTCAGTTGGTTTTCCCAACCCTTGGGCTCGAGATTTCCAATCCATTGGTGGACCTGTTCCTGGACATCCTCGGCATAGGAGTGGCGGCCCACGATCCCCACATCCACCTCCAGCGTGTCCATGAACTGGGCGCTCCTCCTGATAAAGCCAAACCCAAGGTACAAATATCCCGCATAGGGGCGGTCATTGACGATGAGGTCCTCTCGGGACAGATCATCAGGGGTGTAAATGCTTTGGCCGACGGCGAGAAACATGGCCGATTGAAACCCTGGCGCGTAGAAGAAGGGCATCGCCTTTGTCAATGAATGGTACCAGGGTGTGGTGCCGGGCGGGACGGAATCGCCGTCCGGCTTCCAGGAAATCCAGGGCGACGTCCAGGTCAGCCTCCCTCCGTTGGTGTAATTGCTGTCGGTCTTGGCCAGATAATCATTTTCCCAATAAAGACTCAACGTGCCGTAATTGTTTTCTTCCTGGCCCTGGGCGGCGCGAGGGAAGATCAGGATCAAGAGCAGACAGAAAAGAAGAAGGGCTTCATGTTTCATGAATGGATGGCCATTTTTTGAAGACCTCGCCAGCGCGGCGATTAAAATTTCAGGACGTTCGCTCCGACATGCCCACATCCCGCACCGGGACATTGCCCAGTGAAAAGTAACTACGCATCCAGGCCGGAAGCTGCCCTCCACAATGCAAGGCCTTGTCTTGTATAACATTTCAATCCATCGGGGGCAATCGCCCATCAGAAGAAGGCGGAATCTGAGCCGAGTGAACGAGCGCGGCGGCTCGTATCGCATAGTATTCCCTTGACTTTCCTACAATAGAGCCCATTATGGAAGCAGTAATGTAAACGACATCATTCAAAATATTGATGCCCTCTTTTCCCATGTAGGGAAACAACGGATAAAATTGAAGCCCTGTCCATTACGATGAGACAGGGCTTTGTGTTTCTTGACCCGTTTCAAAAGGAGCATGCAAAAATGAAAATCCATTTAATCGAAACTGCGAACAATTTCAACAAGCTGCGAGAAAAGATCTGGGAGTGCGGCTGGTGGAAACTGGAAGAAGACAAAGCCAAGAAACTCATCGGTGGACATATTTATTTCCACAAAAAGCGCTCCGAGCCGTCTTTCTACGGAGGGTCAATCCGGGGTTACCGGGTCAAGCAGGAGGAACCCAATCAGGGCAGGATTATTTTCGAATTCGAATATCATTCCGCCTGCAGGGGGATTAAGACAGATAAAACTGGATGGTCGATAGCGAAGAAGATTGTACAATGAGGTTCACGTAAGGCCGAGAGAGCGTGAACGAGATTTATCGGAAGACAGCAGCTGAGAAGACATGTCGGCTGAGGAAGAATGTCAAAATACCAGGAGATAAAGGGTGACGCAGCTATGAATGAGTGTGATGTCAAGCAGGAACTATATGAAATTCACTATGTTTTCCAGGAAGGAAATGAGGACAAGATTTATTACATCGTTGCGCGTTCGCTCATCAACGCAATAGATCGTTTCTACAAGCTGCAGCCGACCAATAAGATCCGACTGATCCGTTTGCTGGCTGAACGGGATATCGAGAGGTTCAGCATGAGGACAAACCTGACCGTCTGCGCAGAATAGGCCGCCCCCTGAGAAAGAAAAATCCCCCTCTTTCCCCCTGTTGCAAAGGGGGATGGAAGGGGGATTTCCCAATCAACCCAATACCCAATCAACGAATCACTGTTGCGCAGCAACCTGCCTTGCGGCTGCTTTTTACCTGAATCCCGAATCCCGAAGCCTTTTCTCCCCTATCAACTTTAACGAATAAACCAATTACTGCAGCGAAGCTGCTGCCGTCGGCTGTCTGCTGCAGGCTGTTGGCTCTTTTCTTCCCGGCTCCCTATTCCCAGATGATGACCTGCTTTCTAAAGTCAACCCTGTACTTCAACCCGCGCAGCACATCCATGCCGAGCAATCCGTCATGTCCTGCGGCAGGACCTTTATGGGGGACGACAAGTATATCCCAGTTGCGCTTCGTGTGAGGTCCGACAGTCAGACGGCTCATCTTGACTAAACGGGCCTCGATGACAGCCCCTCCGACAACCCGCACCTGTGCCTTTCTTTCTTTGCTTAGATTCATGGATAATTGATCCGCGATTTCGGTGTTGATCGTCGTTTTTGAAGCGCCGGTGTCCAGGACGAGATGAACGTCGACTTCATTGCCGCCGTAAACAAGTGTCGCAGGAACCAAGACGGTGTTCCCTCTTATTTGAACCTTCGTCGGCTCGTCGCCCCCGGTGACGACAGTCTCCCCCATGCGCTTCCAGTTCTCGCTCCCCCCTTGCGCTTCTCCCCTGTTGCCGGATTGCGCCAACCGGATGCCTTCCGCTATGGGAGACGCAACGGCAGCCGAATCGGCTCCCGCGATAACGCCCCTGGAAACCGCCCGGTTTTCGGCCTTCGATTCTGGAGACGGCTGACTGAAGCAGCAAAGGGCAACCAGGGCACAACCTGTTGTGACGCGCCAGAGTCTCTGCATCCCACCCTCCTCAACTGTATCTGAAATCGGATTTCCCCGCACCAGTTACTGCAGCGAAGCTGCTCATCGCTGCACCGGAGCCTGCTGTTCGGCAGATCGTTTATTCAGAAATAGCAACATTTTTTCGGTGGAATCAATCCTGGCTTTTCGGTTGCCCTCTTCGGTGCCACCCATCATGTAATGTTCCGTCATCGTATGCCCTGCATTGTCGTATGGGATATGTTCATAGGGGTAGCTGAACTCTTGATCTTTCAGAGTGCGCATAATCATCTCGCTCATCTCGACGGAAGGCCACATGCGGTCATCCCTTGCGGAGAAAAGCAGGATCGGTCCTTTGATCCTGCTCACCGGAATCAAAGCTCTTCTGACAGCCTCCTGCTGTTTCAGGGAATTGCGATAAATACTGAGAACGTTGTTTGGATCAGGAAGGTTGCTGAGATCATACGGGACAAATGGAATCGGCTCGCCCCTGTGCGACCAACTGGATCGGGGAGGCCAGTAGTCCTTTGGCATCCCCTGGAATACGACAGCACCGGGAACAAAGGCGACAACGCCCGAGATCTCCGGCTTTCTTGCAGCCAGCAACAGGGCGAGCTCTGCGCCCTTGGACTCCCCGATGACGACAATCCTGTCCCCCTGCGTATGCCCGCTTTTCATCAGCCACTCCATCGGCTGGTCGAAGTATTCAAGGGGGATCATGTCCAGGTATTGGGGTGTGTGCTTCGTCTTGAAGTAGGCCAGGGCCAGGACCGGGAAGCCCTTTTCTGCAATTAACTTGGCGCGACGGCTTGGGACGCCGCCGTCGGATCCGCCCACAACGAGAACCCCCAGCTTCTTCGGAGATCCCTGTGGAGGGTAGAATTCCCCATCAAAGCTGACACCCGATACCATTGATCCTGTTGTTTGCATATTCTTCTCGCTCATGGGCACTGGCAGCTCGCCGCGTGCCGTCCCCCCCGCGACCAGGCACAGAGCAAACAGGCCCCAGGCCATCAGCACAATCCGTCGCCTCATCGTTCCCTCCACTTGCCGGGCTCATTTTCTACGTAACAACATCATATAACAACCTCTCAGAGAAAAATAAAACATTCTCTGCTGCTGAAATTGAAGCTCCCCGGCCACAGGGCGGAGCTTCCCGGCAAGGAAAGAACTAAACATGATTGCGCATCAGAAACCTTGAGGAACAGGATCATTCCCCCTCTCGGGAAGGCCTCAATACCCCCTCCCGAGTTTCGCGGAAAAACCAGCGAAACAATTGGCAGGGCCGGAAATGGCTCTGCCTTTTTTTGCCACCTTCTATCCTTAATCTTCAGAACACTTGATCAGAATGAGAAGAAAAGTCGCAGGTGAACTGAATGGTGACGACCAATTATGGCAAGGCCTGTAAAGTCATATATGGTTTATGACACGAGATTTGACCCGTCTCCCACACTGACCCAATCAACCAATCACTTATTAAAATTCCTCGCACCTTGGTGCGAGGAATTTAGAAACTTAAGGAAGTGGATGATCTGTTATTATGCTCGCTAACCCCGCAGCAAGCTGCGGGGTTAGCGCGTGCAATCGTTTTCAACGAATTACTGCTGCGCTGCGGCACACCGGTCTATGCCTCTTTCCCGCCGCGCAGCGGCTCTACACGCCACACACTACACGCTTCTTTAGCTCACTGCTGCGAAGCAGCCCGCAATACCTGACCCCATCTGCCTGATCAGGCCTTTAAGATCCCAATCCGTTCTATCAAGACTTTTTCAGTGCGATGATCTTCTTGACCTTGTCACTATCGTCGTATGTAACTTCATAGCAGATATCTTCCCCATTGAAAGTGGCCTCGGTCGGTGTGCCTACAAACTCCCACAGACCCATCGTTAGGATGTCGGCAGCACCGTGAAATAATGCCCTGCCAACTTTTGCGCCCGTCCCGTAGCCCTGCCTGAACTTGAAGATGTCGACTTTTTCACCTTCCCTGACATCGCTCGATATGGGGTTGCCGAACTCGGCCAGCAGGGCATTTCTCGGCATGCCGACAACGAAGAGATCGGTGTTCTTCTTATCCGGTTGAGTAGATGCCATATAGACCGAGCAGCCGGTCAAGAACAAGGTAGACGCGGTGATCAACACAATGAGCAACAACCATTTTTTCATAATACCCCCTTTGACGTGTGTGGTCTTGATCCGGTCTACTAATCTGCTTCGCCCGCCAACATCATTATCGCGCTGCCTCTGCCAGCACGCGAATTCGTTTGTGGGTCAATCGCCGATCTCGATTTTTTTCACGACTTCATTGGCCATGAGGCCGCAGAGCGCCTTCGACATTTCCCGTTCGTATGTCGGCTTTTCGTATCCCTTGGCGGCGACGACCGTTATGTCCTGCTGTGATCCTTTTTTCCAGACCACATTGTCTTTCTTGTAGATTCGAACCCCGCCGACGAGTGTGAATTTTGTCGAAGTGAATTGACTGCTCGGGGTGTCTGTAACCTTTGTGATCTTTACGACCGGTTCCACACAATAGTCGGTCTCCACCTCGACGATTTCGATCTTTTTCTTGAATCCGAAGTTTCCGTCATTGTACTGAGCGACGTGACGGGACAGACCCGCGACGTCGTAGAAGGGGTACTTGCAGCCCGTAGAGAGAATGAAGGGAAGCAGTTGGTCGACATCCTGAACTGCGGGGCCCCCGTCTTGAACGAGCTCCTTCCGGCATGGCTTCAGCACCTTGGCACCGCTTGAGCCTGCTGCGGTCATGCTGCTCGTCATGGCCACATCGCCGGCAACGGGTTCGGGGGCTTGCGGCGACAGCATGAGACTCCGGCCCAGAACGGCCTGCCCGGAGTTTTTCTCTCCGACACGCAGTTCCCAGATAGGGACATGAACATCCTCGGAAATCCCGCTGACCTTGCCAACCTTGCGGTAAAGCATGACATTCTGACCGGGCACAAGCGCATTGAGCCTGTCCTCGACTACAACATTCTTCGCACCCACGCTCTTCACCGGGAACTCCAGGGAACGGAATTTGACATTTTGGGCAAAATCGTCAGCAATGCGTACGATGGCGTTCTTGATCAGGATTTCTTCGCGAGCCTCGTTGGAGAACCGGATGTCTCCGAAGACTTCGTCGGTGATCTTCTCGTCTATGCAGCTTGCATACAAGACACGGCCGCTGCGGTCGTAGAGGCTGCCGCAGGCCTGGACAACATACGTGTCGACCGACGCATAACTCTTGTTGGTCGGTGTATTCGTGTAGAAGGGACCGTGGAAATACAGTTTCATGAAGTAATCAGGCACTTCCCGGTTCTGGGTGACCTCCTGCTTCAGGTGGGTCAGATCGAGGACGGCCCTCTGCATGTCGAAATAGCTTTTTTCAACGGATATCAGCGAGAAGGAGGCCCTCTTCCCAAGAGCATTGATCAACAGCTGATAGACCACGCTGTCCGGAAGCCCGCTCGCCTTGACGTGCGATCTCCCGTTGCCGTTGAGCAGCAGCATCACTTTCGGTTTTTTCAGCTCATCCATCGATTCATTCGAATATTTCGAAAACACGGAATCCTTCTTCGGCGCTCCGAGAAGACTCTGCGCAACCGAATACTTATGGGCCGCATGCACGACGGACAACTGGTTCTTGTGCTGGTCGACAACAATGTCTCCCTTGACCATTCCCGCGTCCATCCCCCGGTCGAGGATGTAATTCCCGTTCCATTCCGAACCGACTTTGGCGTTGATCGTGGTTGGGGTGAAGCTGGCCTGGGCCTGCTTGAGCACCATGTCCAGGAGCTCATTGTATGTCTCACGGTACAGGCTGATGATCCGCGGATCGTCTTTACCTGGTGAAAGCTCGGCCGGATACGGTTTCGTATCTGCTGTAATAGGTGTACGTGTAGGAATAGAGAGATTCGCCGGTGACCATGTTGGCAAAATTGATGCTCACCGTCACGGGCAGGTAAAGATCCACCAGCTTGTCCGTCTTCTGGATCCGGTAGAAGGACACCCTGGGGATCTGCAGAAAGGCGGCAAACGTGCTGTACTTGTTGCTGTCATTGATCGTGGCAGCCGCGAGGGGAAAGTACTGTTTGAACTTCTTCACGAAGGTCTCGAACCCATACTCGCGGTCCTTGCCGGATCCGTCCTTCGAAAGAGCCTTCATGAACAGCTCGTTTGATTCTACCGTCTCCGACGGGAAGACCGCCCGTACGGGGTAGACAGACGCGCCTGCCTGCGCGAAGGCCTGCGTCGTGCCGATCGAAAGAAGCGCTGTGCAGAGGAGAGCTATTAGTTTCACGGTGTCCTACTTTCGTTTCTTCGAGTCTGTTTTTGCGGCAACCGGCTTCTTTCCCGCGGGGCGGAACACGATCTGGTTGCCTTCCGTCTCGATTTCATAATTGGCGAAGCGATCGGCCAGGGACGATTCGGCGAGCTTCATGAAGATTTCGTCGCCGACCTGACCTGACCCGCCATAGTTCACGACGAATTCGATCTTGCCTGCTTCCGCCGATCGCTGCTTCACGTTGCTGACGCCCTGCACCTGCTTGACGGTGTTCGTGAACTGTATCCGGGCCATGGTGGGAAGGTCGCCCACAAGGACCAGGATGTATTCGGAACCATACATCTGCCTCGTCTTCCAGTAGTCCTGGATCGAGTGAGCGACTGTGCTGCCGAGGCCGGCGCCGATCTTGTTGGCGACATTTGTTCGACACTGATCCGGTGAGTTTCCGGAGGCCGACTCCGTCAGGGCGCCCGACGCTATGGTTTCGCTGTCCGCGGTCGAATAGACCTTGACCACCACCATGCCGTCGCAGGCGCTCTGGCCGGTCGTAGTGCTCTTTCCGCGGTCGACAATGACAGAGGTGCCGATGGCGAAGAAATCCGCCTTTGCATCCGATCGTGCGGCTTTCGCGAATTTCGCCAGTTGCTCACTGTTTTCGAGCTTCTCGACCGTTATCGGGTTCTTGCCGAAATACTTGCTTCGGAAGATATCGCTGCTCAGGGACCGGATGTCGTAGGTACGGAACGCGCTGCCGAGGGAGGCAACCGTGTCATTACGCTTGTCCGGGCTGTTGCGCGGCTGATACTCTTTGATATTGGTGAAAAATTCGTGCTCGCTGTCCGAAGCGCTCACGAACCTCCCGTAATTGAGGTTGCTCTGCTTCTTGTGTGCCGCATCCAGCGACTGGTCCTTCGAGTAGCGGGCGTCGACGGAGCCCTTCTGAGAAAATTTCGCATCGGCGGAGTTGGACCCGGACGCATAGCCGTCGCCAGTCAGCACTCTGCCGCTGGATTTAGCGGAAGCGGAGCCGGACGCCTGATTGGTTGCGGCCAGAGAACCGGCCTCCTTGTTCCGTGCCGACACGGCGCTGGCCTCGGAGCTGCTCTTGGACAGGGCCTGGCGATCATTGTAGGACTTGTCCCGGTCATATTTATAGACGGTCACTTCCCGGAGCGGGGTCGATACGGAGAGATCCGAGGGCAGGGAAAAATACTCGTCCATGACGACCATGATCGAACTTGCGCGGGTCGTGGCCGTATTGAGGGCGATTCCCATGTCCGACAGGAGTTTGCGAAGCTTGGTTTCATCGACAACCAGAACGGTGTTGACCACGTAGCGGTCTCCATCGCGCCTCGCGCTGTCGTTCTGCTTGATCTTGTAAACGCTGGCCTGCGAAACGATCTTGGGGAATTTCTCCTGGACCTTCGGATTCTTGTCCGCATCGGCCCCGAGGATTCGCTCAAGGGCGATGTTCACGGCATCCCTCATCGCCTCTTGCTTCGCCTTGTGCTGCACCTCGGCGATATCCTGCGTAACAATTGCACTGCCCTCACCCTGGACTTCGATTTCCACGGCGGATGCGATGGTTGCAGCGAAGATCGTAATAACTGCGGCATGCAGCAGCAATCTGATGAATTTCATGGTGTCCTCCGGTATCTGCTCTACTTTGTCCGTATCTCGATGTTTCCTGCCTTGATGACGTCTTCGCTGATTTCCACGCGCCCTGCTTTGACGGTGGTTTCGGTTTTTTGGTAATCGACGCCGTACTTCTTCATGAGATCCTGAAATTCAGGGGACTCGCGCAAGTCCCTGAGATAGATATCGCTGGCAAGAACGTCCCGGTTCGTGAATCCGCTTTTCATGGCCTCATCCAAAGCCTTGATGGCCTCGGCTTTTTTGCCGTTGGCAGCATTGGACTGGGTCAGGACGAAGAGGACGGCAACATTGGTTGGCTCGTGAGCCTTTGCCCGCTCGGCCGCCTCCAGGGCGGTGGCATAATTGCGGGAATAGAGCGAATTCATAGCCGTCCCGAGCGGGCCGGAGGCGCCCTCTGTGGGCCCGCTCTTTTTGGCGTCGCCTTTTGAATCGAAGAGCGAAAGGATCTTGTCCTTGTCACAGGCGGCTGTAGCCATAGTGATACACAGAACCAAGACGATAGAAAGTGCCTTGCCAGCGCGTGTCATGGTCATAACCTCAGATATTGGCGTCTTTGGGAGCATCGGCTGCCGATGCAGGTACCGCCACCTCGACCTTGGCGGTCTTCGCGAGCTTAGTCAGCGCGCTGCCGAGATCCGTCGCCTTTTTAGCCTGCTCGGGGAGCGATGAAGCGATATTCGTCACACGCGGAACATCGTTAGAAAAGGATGCCGCCGCGGTAGGATTGGACTTCAGGGCGGTCGAAAGGCTCTTCGAGGTTTCCACAGCCTCCTTGTCTTTCAGGGCGGCGAGAACAACATTATAAACCGAGGCACCGAAGAGCTTCTTCTGCGTGCCATCGAGAGACTCGATCTTCTTCGCCGTCTCAGCCTTCTCTGTCGCCTTGGCCACGATGGCGATCTTGTCTTCCTGAACCTTTTTCATGGCCGCTTCTTTCTCTTTAGGATCCTGGATCTTCTCGATTTCCTTCTGTCGCTGCGTGATTTTTTCGGTTTCTTCCTTGTTCGCCACCATCGAGAGAGCGATGTTGACGGACTTATCCAGTAGCGTTTCCGCTTCGGCAACGAGTTTGTAGAGCTTGTCAAGAGACGCGCGACTGACTGAGCCACCGCCGCTGCTGCCGGTGCTAGCGAGGTTCTTCATGGAGTCGAAAGGTCCTGCTACGGCGTTGCTAGAGGCGAATACGGTGATTAACGAGCCTGCACAGATGATTGCCAGAATGATGTGTAACTTCTTGCTGAACATAGGAGCCTCCCTTAAGTGATCATTTTGCCCGAGGGCTTTCGTTAATGGGAAATATCGTGAACTCTTCCGTGAGATCTTTTGGCTGGACTGTCACACGTTACTTTCTGTAACGGTTAACTCGACAGCCGCATGACTTGTGAATCCTCACTGAATGGGTAATCGGAAAGCGGGAGAGGAAAAATGATATAGAAAAAATGTAGGTGAAACATGAGCGGAATAACTACATTATAAGGGACGCGGGCGTGAATCGGCGTATACTGTAGCACCACAGTAGACAAACATAAAGGCATACGAATGTTGCTATATGCTTTGATATAATTGACTTTTCTGCCGATGTATGGCGGCAATCTCAGTCTAAAGTATTAACGCTTTCACCTTAAAGTATTAGATGGCACTTTATTGCCTGTCTTCCGGAAATGTCCTGTAGTATCCCTCAATGTTCTTTTTTTTAAATAACCCTTCATCCTTTCTACCTCGCGCCAACTCAATGGCGCCTCGCACCCCTCCCAGTGATAAACCCCAAAATCTTTCTTCCGTCTATTGGGGTCCTGCTTCCACTGCCTGAGTATAAATACGAACTGAACACTTGCCAGCATGGTGTCCTTCTCCTCAACAACATAGTAGATCAGAACGTAAAAAAGCCCGCGCAAAGGCGCGGGCTTGTAATCACGCCGTCGGCCTTTAGCACATTTCTATAGCGGCGCAAGTAACCTGACGGCGGAGATGAGGTCACGGCGGAGATGAGGTCAAATCTTTATCCTTGACTGATTTTCTCTTTCGTTCTCGTAAACAGAGACTTGAGCTCCGGATCTGGCTCAACAATCACTAAAAACCGTTTCCGGCCGATGTTCACAGCTCTGTAATCGAACTCTATCAGGGCATCGTGCGCATGCATCCTTGTCAAGGATGAATATTTGACCTCGTTTCTCTTCGAGGTGTCGCTGCTTTCGACTGGCAATAATCGACGCATTTGTCGTATCGATCCTGAGGATTTTCAGGTGTGGGGCGCAGCTTTGGCCCTCTCAGACTCCTTTCCGAAAGCTTGTTTACACCAAGCGCAAAAATCATGTATATTTCGAATGCAAATTCATTCGAAACACCCGGATAATATGGGCATGCATCCATAAACGACGGTCGGGGTCGCCACAGATCCACCCTTACGGTTGCAGGGCAGGATCTGAATGGCCCTGCATCTGCCTTTCAGGAATATCCTTATGCTGAATTTTCTGCCGTCCTGTCTTTTGGGGGCAATCGCGGGATTGCTTTTGACCGTGAATGTGCTGGTCTGGGTGCCTCTGTTGCTGGTGTTCGCCATTCCGAAATTTCTTTTGCCCATTCCGCCGATACGCCGGGTGATAAACAGGATTCTCCATTTGATTGCAGAAAATTGGATTGCCTGTAACAGCGGATGGATGCGCCTTACGCAAAAAACACGGTGGGACGTGCAGGGATTGGAGGGTCTGGATTATCACGGATGGTATCTGGTGGTCAGCAATCATCAAACCTGGGTGGATATCCTTGTGATGCAGCACCTGTTAAATCGCCGTATCCCCCTGCTGAAATTCTTTATCAAGAGAGAACTGATCAAGGTGCCTTTAATGGGGCTCGCCTGGTGGGCGCTGGATTATCCTTTCCTGTATCGCCACAGCTCCGAATACCTGGAAAAGCATCCTGAGCAAAGAGGCAAGGATTACGAGGCAACGCGCCTGGCCTGCGAGAAATTTGCCTTAATTTCCACCAGTGTGATGAATTTTCTGGAGGGGACGCGCTTTACCAGGGCAAAGCATGCACGGCAGAAGAGTGAGTTCACATATCTGCTGCGCCCCAAAGCCGGAGGGCTCGCGCTGGCACTGAATGCGCTGGGCGATAAATTTCACTCCTTGCTGGATATCACCATCGTGTATCCGGACGGAATCCCGACCTTCTGGGAATTTCTCTGCGGCAAAGTCAAGCGCATCATCGTGCGCATGAAGACGATGGAAGTCCCGAAAGAATTGATGCACGGCGATTACGAAGGCGATCCGGCTTTTCGCGATGCCATGCACAAATGGGTACAGCAGCTGTGGCTGGATAAAGATCAGCAAATGCAAACGCTTATAACAAAGGCCCAATCAAAATAATGGCCGGTTCCTGACCCATCTCCCCCCTTACGCCTTTTCTCTCTTCCACTGGACACCGGTCACTTTCTTCTTCACTCAGACACTTCTTTCCCATAACACTCGACACATAACACATTTTCACTGTTTTGCCGCGCAGCGGCCCGACGGAACAGACCGAATAGACCGGATAGACGGAATAGACTAGAGAGCTGCGAAGCAGCCCGAGGCATGGACATCACCTGGTCCCCAGGATCGCGTCGATTTTTTCCTTTCCGAACTGCCCGGCGGCCTGGCTGATGACCGGCTGCATGGCACGCCTCCATGCGGCCTTGTCGATCTTCCTCTCCACATTCATCCCCTTGTCGGAGAGCTCGGCAATCTGCTTTTCCTCCATGTCTCGTCCCAGCTTGCGTTGAACCTGGGCGACTTCCCGGGCCGTCTTGAGCAGCATCTCCTGATCCGGCTTGGGCATGGTCTGCCATTTTTTCAGGCTCACGATGAGGACTGCCGGGGAATAGACATGCTGGGTCAGGGACAGATATTTCTGAACTTCATAGATTTTGGCCGAATGGATCACGGCGACCGGGTTTTCCTGCCCGTCGATGGTCTTCTGCTGCAGGGCCATGTAAACTTCCCCCCACGCCATGGGAACGGGATTTGCCCCCACCGCCTGCCAGGCCGCCATGTGCATCTTGTTCTCCATCGTGCGGATCTTCAGGCCTTTGGCATCGGCAGGGACCCTGACCGCTCTGCGGGAATTCGTCAGGTTCCGGAAACCGTTTTCCCAAAAAGCCAGGGCCTTGAACTGGGCCTTTTCCAGATCGTCCAGAAGCTGCTGTCCGACAGGACCGTCCAATACCTTGTCCACGTGTCCGTAATCACTGAACAGGAACGGGATGTCCAGAATCCCGATGGCGGGATTGAATCCGCCGATCGGTCCCGTCGAGCCCACATAGACATCGATGGTTCCCTGCTGCACGGCTTCGAGCAGCTCCCGTTCGCCTTTGCCGAGCTGACCGTCCGGGTAAACGGTCACCTGGATGCGCCCGTTGCTTCGCTCCTTGACGAGCTCTGCAAATTTGGCTGCCCCTTGGTTGTAGGTGTGGCTCGCAGGAGTCAGGGAGGCGAGCTTCAACTGGGCTTTGAATTCCCCCTTTTCAGCCTTGTCTGAACTTCCGATGCAACCGCTCGAGCTCAGAAGGACAAAGCCGGCAAGACCCAAGATGCCGATTCGCTTGATCATGGCAGTCACCTCCCCAATCGATAGTTACGTGGAATGTTACAATTTTACGGCCCGATTACAATCTATTTTTCCAGGGGGTCTGCAGCCAACAGCGGAAATACAAATCCCCCTCTATCCCCCTTTATAAAAGGGGGACGCAGGGGGATTTTCCTACCCTGCTTCTGTCTTTTTACCTGAATCCCGAAGCCGGAAGCCCTCCCAGCCCTACTTGCCGATTGTCAGCACAATCGGGCCGGCCGTCTCCGATCCCGCCGAAACGGACTGCTGCATGACGCGGTTCTTCAAATTGATCTGCCGCGGTGAAGGACCGTATTTCACGTCCACTTTGAGCCGCGCCGCAGTCAGCGTGTCAACGGCCTCCTTCTCGGTCTTTCCGATCAGGTTCGGCATGATGATCGTGCCGGGCTTCACATACTTGTAGGCCGCCAGCTTGATATCCGACCCCGCAGAGAGAACCGAGCCCGCAGCAGGCGACTGCTCGTAGACTTTCTGGTCGTCCTGCGCGACACTTGTCGTCTTGCCCGGGACAACGGTTCCCTTCAGGGCCAGCTTCTTCACATCATTGAGCTGCTGTATGGTCTGCAGGGCCCCTCCGGCGTTCTTGCCGATGAAGTTGGGCATGGGATAGCCGGGCTTTCCGACCCTGAGCAGAACCGTTCCGCCCTTCGCGAGATTGCGGTACGGCTCGGGTTGGGAAGCCTTCACCTTGCCGACCATGTTCGTTATCTCTTCGGAGTAGTATTCGACTTTCGGAACGTAGCCGGCTTTTTTCACGGCATCGATCGCCGCCGCCTCCGTCATGAGAAGGGTCATGGGAACGATGTTGCCTTTCGTGGCGATCATCACTTTGATCCGAATCGGCTTGTCTTCGATCAGAAAGAGGCTGCCGGACGGCTCCGTTCCCTGGCATTTTCCGACCTGGGTGTACATAGGAGCCTCGACTTCGACCCAGATGATTTCGCCGATGCGCTTATTGGCCCTCAGAATCTTCTCGCATTCGCCTTTCGGCGTATTCTGAACGTTCGGAATCTGAACGAGGTACATCGTGGCGCCGGCGCCGCTGGCAAACAGGCCCGCCAGCAAAGCAATGACGAACAGAAATGAAACAGTGCGCTTGAACATGAATCTCCTCCTTGCGCTTACGAGCGGATGCTTGCTTCCGTCCGGAATCATGAATCGCCCAGGGCGTTTCGTGCATCCTGCACACCCGACCGAGGGGTATACAGGACATTGCAAGAATCGGGCGCAAACCGCCCCGCGTAGAGTAGCAAAATCGAGCCCGGACAGCACCCCATCCCTCTCCAAATTTATATTGACGTGCTGCGGGTGGGACGGTTTAAGATAGCTTACATCGGAAAGCGGATCCCCCGCAGCGATATCCCTTGGGGGGCTTCAAAGGAGAGATGAGCATGAAGCGTTGTATGGTTCCGGCATTGCTCCTGGCGGTTGTCCTCGTGGTGGCGTTCACAAGCGGCTGTACCACGCCCCCGAGAAAAGCCTCCAGGGAGGAATTCGCCCCGCGAGGTGATGCAGAGCTCCAGTCCCGCGTCGACCAGCTGGAGAAGAACTACACGCAAACGACTCGGGACATCCGGACCGGCCAGGCCAATCTCGGTGCCGATCTCGGGGCCGTCCGCGACGAGCTTCGGACGCTGCGGGGCCAGATGGAAAGGATGGACAAGGGCCAGAATCTGAAAAAACAGCTCGATGACCTTGCCCTCCGGGTCGGAAATATTGAAAATTCTCTGAAGAAGGGCAAAGGGGAAACGGACTCGCAGCGATCTGAAGCGACGGACGCGGTGCCGTCGGCGGAGGCGAAAACAGACCCGAAGGCCGCCTACAATGCCTGCTACAAACTCTTCAAGGAGGGCCAGAACGCGAAGGCCAGGGAGGAGTTCCAGAAATTTCTGAAACAGCATCCGAAGACGCCCTATTCGGGCAGTGCCCAGTTCTGGATTGCAGAAACCTGGTACGTCGATGATAAATACGAGAAAGCCATCGTCGAATACGAGAAGGTGATCAAGGGGTTTCCCACGAGCGAAAAGGTGCCTCATGCCCTGTTGAAGCAGGGCATGTCGTTTCAGAAACTCGATGACGACGGAAGCGCCAGGATCGTCTACCAGCAGATCATGAAAAAATACCCCCAGACCCAGCAGGCAAAGGTCGCACGGGCGAGATTATCAGAACTGAAGTAATGTGTTAGAAGCCCAGCCAGCGGGTATTCTTGTCGAGGGATTCACGACCGTTCACCAGGGCATTCGCGGGAAAGTCCCAGTCCGGATACCCGATGGCAATGGCAATGATGATCTTCTTGTTATCCGGTATTTGGGCGATCTCCCGTACCGCTTCGGGATACAGCACCCCCTGGTCTTCAATGCAGGTGCCGAGACCATAGTGGAGCGCCGCCAGGCAAATATTCTGCATGGCCGCCCCGAGATCGAGCAGAGGACCGCAATCGCTCAGGGATTTATCCGTCAGAATAAGGATCGCGACCGGAGCGTCGAAGAAACGGAAGCCCCGCTCCAGCCACGCTGCCCTTTTCTTCTTGTCGTCCCTGGAAATGTCCATGAGCGCAAAGAGTTTTTTGGCCAGTTCGATTTGTCGATTCCGATATATGCTGTCGTTCGACCAGCTGACCGCTTCGTGCTCGGGATGCGCCTGCTCTTTCCTGTTTAATTTCTCAACGATTGCAGCCCGCAGCCTGTTCAGAACATCACCCGTCAAGACAATAAATTCCCATGGTTGCGTATTCATGGCCGATGGGGCCCTGCAGGCCGATTCCACAATTTTGGTCAACATGACCTTTGAAACAGGGTCGGATTTGAATCCTCTGATGCTTTTTCTTTGATTTATCGCATCAATAACGTCCATACCGTTCCTCCTTGAGCTATGCGGCTTGTGGCTTTCTTCCCGGATTCCGACTCCCGAAGCCCGACTCCGGAAGCCCTTCTTTCTGTCTGCTGTCCTCTCTTCTTTCCCGACTCCGGAATCCCTTTTTTTGTCTTCTTCCCATCCCCCAGTCATCCAATCAACGAATCAACCAGTTACTGCAGCGAAGCTGCTAGTCACTGCCGCACGGCGGCCGGTTGTGGTATGCCTGCTGCGCAAGCGATCGCTTGGTCTTCATATAGTCCGACATGTACTTTCTTGCCCGGGGGATCTTCGAGAGGATGGCGTCGCCCAGCACCTCCAGGGCCAGATCCGCCTCGGCGCGGATCGGGTGCAGGCGGGTGTCAAACATCTGCTCGCGAATCTCCAGCTGCACCACCCGCACCGGTACGACGCGCTCTGCGCCCCAGACGAACAGGCAGAAGGAGGATGACGCCCCGGGGCGCTTCGGGCGGTCCTGCCCGTCGCCCGGATACAGAAGAAGCTCCAGTGCCGCGAGAGCCGGCAAAAGCCCGCTCGCGACAACGGCAGGTTCCCGATCCGGCATTTCAAGAGCCGTCGTCGCATCCAGGGTGAGCGTGAACCGGATGATCTCGTTCGGCGCCTTGCCCTGGCCTGCGGGCTCGAGGGTTCTCCGCAGGCTCTCGGGATTGTACTGAAAAGCGACCGTCCGGCCCTGTTGCGGCAGGCCGCGGCCGAACTGGACAAGCGCTCCCTTGAAGATTTGCGGTCTTTTCGGGTTCTCCATGGACTGCCCCGTCTTATGCAGGCTCGGTGAAGGTGGGTTCCGCAGGCTCCGCTACCGCGTAATCCCGTTCCCATCCCTCGTTGACCAGGGTAATTTTCTGGATGGCCACGCCGGGATGGTTCGCATCCAGTTCGGGCAGGGCTTCATACTCCGAAACCCAGCAGCGGTAGATCTTGTAGGCGATGGCCAGCTGCCCGGCCTCGTTGTAGAATTCGAGGACGACGTCCTTGCGGAAATCGCGGAGCGAGACTTCCGCGCCCAGGCCCGAGCCGTAATTCCACACCTTGTTGGCCCATTGCTCGAACTCCCTGTCGTGGGTTACGCCTCTCTCCAGCGTGATCGGCTCGTACTCGGACAGGCCCGGAGATTTGCGGGTGCTGCTCGGGTCCCCGCCCTCGCGATGCTGGAGCACCTGCGTCCTTCGGATCAGTGCGCTGACCCTGCTCACCCCCGCCACGTATCGTCCATCCCATTTGACCCTGAACTTGAAGTTCTTGTAGGGATCGAAACGTCCCGGATTGACGACGAACTGTGCCATAAAGGTCTCCTCCTCTCTTTGCCTTTTGCGGATAGCGGAACATCATGAATTCGGCGGGACCGACAGCCGGAAAACATAAAAACACCCCGCTCCAGGCCGGGTAACGGGGTGTCGGTCATCCATCCATCGAATCCCCCAATGGCGTCAGAGGGTCACGGTATCCTTGTCTACTCCACCTGTTCCATTCTCTTAGCATTTATAATCTTCAAGCCTTTTGAATATCAAGAGATATCTTGACGGCCCGCTGACCGCCCCTTTATTGTTCTCCCTTTTTTCTTCACTCGTCACCGCGCGCTGATCGCTGCAGCGAAGCAGCCATATGTCAATATGCAACTCCGACCCCGTCTTTTATTTCATGATAAGTCTTGGCTCTTCAGAAATCCTGTCATACCGGTTCGCCGGCTCAATGCCGCTCGTCGGAAAACGTGCGGTAATATGCCGCGATGTCCCGCTCTTTGAGGCTTTCCAGAGTGGCATGGGGGGCAGGTCTTGGCTTATAAGTATTCGTCTTATTTTTGCATGAGCAAGACAGCAATGTGTGTCATGGCTTACTTGGCCCTGCAATGATCTGATAGGTCCAGACCTGACCCCATCTCTCTTCAGACCTGATCTTGCCCACCCTGCAGCCAACCCGGATGCGGCCTCAACGCCCTGCATACTCCTTCAGCTTTTCCAGTATCCTCACCACCCCGTAGGTGTCGAGCCGGCAGTAGCTGAGAAGGTTCGACCGGATGCGCGAGATTTCTTCCGGATCCTGGGACTCGGCTATCCTGAACCAGGCCTCCGAGGCCATCCCGCCATCCTGGATCTCCTCGTTCTCGTAGCTCAGCTCAGGTACCATGGTCGGCAGAACGACCTTGATGGAGTATGAGCCCTGCAGGGGCCAGAGGTAGACATCCCGGCTCCGGAAAAGCGGCATTGGGTCACTGAATCGCTCGATCATGGCGCCCAACTTCTTCATGTAGCGGGGGTGCCAAGCTGCCAGATCCTTTAATCTCGCAATTTCGAAAGGCGCATTGTACGCGAGGATGGTCCCAGTCTCCGGTATCAGTTCGATGAGCCTTTCAACGATAGGTTCCCTCGGGTCTTCCCCGGGCATGGCAAGATACTCAAAATGTTCCAGCTGTTGACCGGGTCCGGCAATGCGGTGGAGTGAAAACTGAAAAGGGAGCTGCTGATAGGGCTTTATCCCGTCATACAGGGGTACCGGGGGATAGACGGTTTCAAAATCCAGGATGCTCAGGGGATATTCAAGCCCGGCCAGGAATTCCTTTACTCGGTCAACCTGGACGCTGTCTGCGCGCGTGAGATACGCCTCCACCTGCATCCGCTGTTTGCTATTCAGCTCATCAAGGGGAATATCTTCCAGGCGGACGATGCCCCGGCTGTACAGAGCAAAGGCGTCTACCCCGCGTTCCCGAAGGTCAAATACAGACGGCTTCGGGACGTGCGCCCAGCAGGACCCCGTGAAGTCGCAGTCGTAGGGATCTTTGCAGTGCCTGCCGATATCGATGCCGGGCACATCGCCCGCGAGCATGCGACGCATTTTCTGCAGCTCTTCGGGGATGCTGTCCTGCCGCTTCACGACGTCCTCGGTGATGTCTTCAATCGAAAAGAGGCCTTGCACGTCGAGCGGACCCTGCCTGACGTATTGGTTGTTGATGTAAACGGCAAAGGCCTTGCGGACATTCAGGCCGGCGCCGGTGAGGACGTAATACTGTATGGCCACATCGCTGTAATAGACATCTTTCATCCCCGTGGCGCTTTTCACCTCGTAGAGCTCCCAGCCGTCCGGAACGCGTCGTAGAATGTCCGCCTTGACGAAGATGCCGTCGTGGCTGAAAGTAGCTTCGTAGATCACGGGCTGCTTCTCAGTAACCGCCGAGGCGGTCCTGCTGACCTGCTCCCCATGCGACAATCCCTCATAGGGGATCTCGACACCTCCCGGGAAAAGACCCTGGGCCAGTTTTCCCACCTCATGACCCATCCGGAAGCGCGCCTCTGTACCCGCGGAGATCTCGTCCTTCACCTCCGGCTGATACTTCTGAAGGTAGAGTGACTTATGACACTGCAGGCCCCGGATAAACAGGGATTTGCTCAGGTATGTATTTCGGTCTTCATAGCTCATATGCTGTCCAAATGCCGCTCACGTGGTCAGGTCTCGTATTACGATCTCGCCTTATCTTTGCGTGTATCATGTTTCATTTAGCCCTGTAATTCACTGACAGGTCAAGACTTGACCCCCTTTCTCACCTGACCCCCTTTCTCCACCTTTCTCATGATAAGGCAAGACCCCAGCTCCATTCAGTCTGTCACCAGTTTTCGGGCAGGCTGTGCATAAGGCTGTGTGACACCTTGAACTTCCTGATGCGCTGGTGCGCCTTTTCATCGAAGGTAACCCAGCAACCATTCAAATCGGCTGCCAGGGCGGCATAACAGGCATCATAACCGGTCAGCCCCTTCTTTACGAAGGAGGAGGCACGGTGAGCCAGCTCCGACGTCATCGGCTGGCGGTAGATCCCCCCTTCCAGGACGGGCATCAGGCACTCTTCGAATACCTCGGTCGCCTTCGGATGAACACGGCAGAGCACGGCATAGACCTCGAAGGCAAACAGCTCGGGAACCGCAAAAGAACCCGCCTGCTGCACGACGCGCTCCAGCACCGCATCAGCGTTGGGATGGTTCTCCGTTTCGATGAACCAGCGGACTGCAACGGAGGCATCGATCACCCAGATCATTTTTCGTATCCCCTCAGCGCACGCAGGACATCGACACTGGCCTTTCTACCGATCCTTGCGGCCCGGGAAGCCGTGATCCTTGCAAGCAGCTCTCTTCTCTTCTCCTCGGCCTGATAAACAAGAAAGCGCTGTTCGAACTGCTCGGGGGTGATCATCACGGCCCTGGTCTTCCTGCCCTTGCTGACCAGGACGGGCTCCCCCGTCCTGGTCAGCTGATCCAGGATGGTGCCCAGCTTGTTCCGCAACGTCAGGGCATTCACTTCCTTCACGGTCACACCTCGCCTGTTTTTCATTAATCATACTTTCACATACTATACATGTCAAGTGTATATATTCATATGCACTTTAACTTGATAAGGCGATGGACGATGCATGGGTGCCACATCTATGGCCGCGCTTTTTCACTCATCAAACATATCTCCCCTTCGTTTAATTCCCTTTAACCCCTCCCCTCCTCCTCCACCGCTGCGGTCCACTTGTCGGCGAACTGGATGAGCATCAGCAGGCGGCACTCGCCTGGTGATACTCGAGGTTGGCCACACCGCCATTCACTGGGTAGAGGCCATCATGGGCGACGATGGCCTGGGCTTCCTCCTCGGTCAGCGGAATGAACCGGCTCACGAGGCACAGCCCCCGCACGGCGGAGTTCATGGCGATGATCTCCGGGTTCACCTTGTAAGCGCGTCCCCGGTTTCGCACCTCCCACAAATTATCATTCGGCAGATAGTAGGCCTTCCCTGCGCCCCCAACCTTGCCTACGTCATGAAAAAGCGCCGTGATGACAACGGATTCCTCACCCAGGTCGGGGGCCAGGAGATACCTGAGCCGAAGGGCCGTCTCCGCCACTCCCACGGAGTGCATCAGCAGCCCGCCCTCGACGTTCATGTGGTAGCGGGTGCTGGCCGGGCTTGTCAGCCAGGACGTCTCCCCCTCCAGAAAGCCGATGAACTTCCTGAACTCGGCCTGGCGTACGGCCACTTTCTGCTTCAGCGCCTCATACCGCCCGGAGACGTCAACGCGGGGTATGTCGTTCGTGATCAATCATGGCTCGATACCTGCTCGGACCTGTCCGGATGCTCACTCACGCGTCGCCTCGCCACCCTGAAGATCGTACAGCCGATGCCACACGTCCTCATAAATCCGTGCCCGTGCTTTCCCCTGCTTCTGCGCCACAGAGTTCTTGAAATTCGGGTAGTCGATGTCCAGGGCCATCTCCTTCAGGGCCTCTGCGAAGGCCTCGCGCGGGACCCGCACGCGGTACCGGTAATCGGTGTAATCACTCTCTTCGATCGCCCCGATAGACGGCAGATAGTGCTCCTTCAAGCTCAGGAGATCCTGCTTCACCCTTGCGCGCACGGTCAGATTTGCCTCCCCCTCTTTTTTCACGATGCTGAAAAACCCGAAATTCGTCATGAGCCACATAATTCCCCCCTCGGCGTGCTTATTTTCCAGTATGATTGCAGGCCCGATCCGTTCACATTTCCCGTATTGCCTTCAGTGCGCCTTCTCGTCGTCACCGCACACGGTTTCGGCCAGCCAACCAATGGGTGTGTCAGCCGGGATCAGGCGGGGGCCGATCTCCTTGTACTGACCCCTGGTCCGCTCCGTGTCATGTATGACCCGATCATTGCCGTCGTAGTAGACCACACTATTTTGTTTGTAAATCCCCTTCTCGCAATCAATGGCGTCATGCGCGAGGGCGTAAGTAACGCCGGCAAGATTCGGCAGAGCCTCCGCCATGGCCGCAGCAATCTCCGGCCTCAGCATCTGCTTTGAGGTTACAGTCACAAATCGTTCGCCTTTTTTTACGGAGGCCTTGTCGTAGTGAACGGCCCCCCATTTCGTCTCGCCCAGTCTGACCCACTCTGCGGCCGTACCTGCCTGCGCCACCGCAATGATCATCAGGAAAATTGAAATGAATGCCACGATCTTCATGAGCTTTCTCCTGCTGTGAATTTATCCAAACCTCCATGCTACTGTCTCCCGTCGGTGACCCCGCCGGTTTGCAGAATCTCCATGCCGACCTTTTCCCGAATGCCCCAGGTGCACGCAAACACGCGGGCAGAGGGAAAGTCGCCCGGATCGAAGCGCTGGGCGCCGATCACACAGATGACCTGGCAGGGTGCTTCATTCAGCAATCGCACGGCTTCCCGATACCCGGGCGTATCCAGCGGGGAAGTTATATCCGCGTCGATCAGGAGGCCCATACCTCCCTGACTGAACCGAAGATGCGAGCTCAGGGTCTCGAGCATACGCTGCCCCAAAGTGGCGGCGGCGCTTTCCGGAGCAGTAGAAACATCCGCGGTAACGAGCCGGTGACTGATCGAAGGATACATAAATTCGACGGCGATCTGCCCTTCCGCAGCCCCCTCAGATGGCGTTAACGGGCACAGAAAACCTCCCATCGGGCTGAGCGCCTGCAGGATCGACCGCAAAATCGTCGATTTCCCCCAGGCCGATCCGACCTCCGTGATGACATTCAGGCCGGGCAGAAACTCCATTTCCATCTCATCCCAGCAGCCGACCCGGGACAGCCCCAGCCGCCTCACCGCCGGCACCAGCTCGATTGGATTCCAGTCATGCATGTCGCGTCTCCCGGCCCTCTGGAACATCTCGGGTTCGAAGAGCTCCTGCTGCACATCCCTGCGATTCGATTCCGTCATCCGTTGCCCTCCATTCTCACCACTTTTCACCCTCACCCTGACCCTCTCCCGTCAAGGGAGAGGGAAATGAATCTCGAGCCTACTCGTCGAAGCCCAGAAGGCCCGCAACACCGATCTCCTCCCTGCACGCGGGGCAGAGATTGCGCGGCGTCTCCCCCGCCGACTCCAGGAACAGCTCCCCCAGCGCCTCCGCGGGGCTCATGACCCCCTCGTCCTCGTCGTATTTCTCCCCGCACTTTCTGCAACGCGGCATGACGCACCCCCTGTCGCATTAAAACCAACCGCCAGGCACTCACTTGATGTTCAGCAGCTTGTCCATCACGGCCCCGATCTCATCGAACTGCAGGGGCAGCCGGAAATAGGCGTCCACCCCGGCCGCGATGGCCTGCCCCTTGAATTTAGCGTCCTTGAAACCGCTGAGCATGACAACGGGCCTGCCGAACATCGTTTTCAAGTACCTCGCGAAATCCATGTGGCCCCGGAACGGCGTGCCGGGTACCCACAGGGTGGTGAAATTTACGACGAACAGATGGATAGGCTTTGTGGAGGCAATTCTCAGGAAATCCTCGCTGGAGTCCTGCACGGCCCCCCGGATGTCGAACACGCCGCTGTAACGGGCAACAAGCCAATCGAAGAAGGTCTGCGCCACGGCATTTCCTTTCGCATCCGCCAGCAGGACGCGCACCCGCGGCAGTCCCTCTTTCCTTCCCTCGGGCTCCATCACGGCCAGCTTCCGTACCCTGGCCGCGAGCTCCTCGATCTTCACCGGCGCCTCGAGGAAGGCCGTTCTGGGGATTTTCGCAAGCTCGGCGACAAAATCGTCCTGCACCCACCCCGAGATCACGACGATGCCCGCCCCCTTGCCGAATTTCTGCGTCAGCGACACCAGGTCGGGGACGTACACGAAGGGGATCCCCAGGTTCGTCGGGATGACGACGTCGAAGCGATTCTTCTCGAACAGGCCCAGCAGCTCCGCCGGGTAGTAGCGGGGGTCGAGCTTGTGCGGCGTGACCTTGATACCCGACGCAACCAGTGCCTCCGCAAGCACGTCCCTCACTTCGTCCTGCCCGACGACGAGCAGGACCTCTGGCGGACGTGCAGCTTTCGCCGGCTTTTCGGCCTGCGCAGGTTTCTCCGGCCCTGCCGGCTTCTTGCCCCGCGCCGGAAATTTAAAAATCTTTGCCGTCATTGCCCTGAACACCCCGAACCCTTTGCCGTGCCTTAAATCGCTACTTCCCCTGCTCCGCAGAGCGCTCCATCTCGTCGCCGATCTCGACGGAGACGATCAGCAGGGACGCCTTGCGGCTCCGGTACGAGTAAGACAGGTGCGCCAGGGCCTTCTCCCCCTCCCACTGGAACTCGTTGCCCGTGGCGGGCACCGGCGGCCCTCCGAACTCTCCGAAGACCATGTTCCGGAAGGGGGCCCAGTTCTTCCTGCCCTGCGTCGTCAGCTCCACGCCGAAGAGGCGGTCGCGCCAGAACAAAATCCCGATCTCCACCTCTTCGGCTTCCTCCGGCGGCACCTCCACGCGGTACAGGCACAAATCCGCAAAGCCGTAGACGTCGCAGGCGCTGAACGCAAGCTTCGGGAACTCGCGCACATCGGCCCCCCATTCGACGCATCCGAGCCCCTTTGCCGGCTCCGAGCCCGGCTTGAAGGGCATGGCCTTCGCCCTCTCTTTCGCGGGTTCGGCCTGCCCGACCCCCGACCCGGCGCTTGCCGGCTCCATGGCGTAAAGGCCGGCACCCGCGAGCATCAGCACAGCAACAAGCACACAAACAAGAGCTCTCATGATTTCACCTCTCACGATTTCAATAGACACATCCGGCAACGCGGCATTGTCGAACAAGGACCTGTTTCAGTGCACGGTATGTGGCGACATCTCCTCGTCGGGGCCATGAAGGAAGATGTCCATCGCATACCCTTCCATTTGTGTCCGGCAGGCCGCACAGCAATAGATGACCCCCACTTCCTGGTTCCCTTCCAGGACCCCCACGGGCTCTATCCCCTCCGGCTGCTTGCAATGAATGCAGACTCTTTGTTTCCCTTCTTCCGTCATGGTTCACCTCTCTTTCTCTCTCGTTGTATTCGAAGGGCCCGGCCCCGGCGCGAAGGGAGGCGATCCTGCTTCGCCGCCGGGGCCGCAAGAGCCCGTCGAAATCACCCGCGGAACCCCCTCCTGCGGGAGATGCCCGACATGTGGCCCGCCTTCTCGGCCTCGGTGGTGCGGAAGAAGGCAGAATGGATGAGCGCCTTGTTGTAGACGAGGGCCGAGCCCACAAGGCCCTTCCCCTCGAGGCGGAAGTCCCAGCCGTGGCCCACGGACTTGAAGCGCTTGCCCGTGCACGCCAGGGCCTCGGCGATGAAGGCCTGCGGCGCACCCTCCGGGACGATCTGCCCGTCGGCCCCCCTCGACGCGATGGCCTCCATGGCGTAGCTCTTGATGAGCTTGGGGTGCAGCGCCGCGCAGGCCGACTCGAGCGACACCATGTCCATCCCGGCCACCTTGCCGTCGATGAGGACCAGAAGGCCCTTCTGCCCGGGCAGGCAGGGAAACTTCCCCAGGTACTCGTCGATGTCCTTCGCCCTGGACTCGAAGGCGTCTTTCATGGCCCCCGTGGGGGAGGCCACCTCGCTGTCCTTGAGCATCGAAGCAACGTTATCCCAGACGGCCCCCTGGTCGGAGCTGAACTGCCTGCCTGCTTTGAGAGAGGCCGACACGCTCTGCTTGGTCACCCCTCTCACCCTGTGGGCCGCGATGTGGCCCGAGTCGTCAAAGTGCTCCGACGTGTAGGACCAGCGGCCCATGCTCCGTGCAGCTCACGGGGATGATCGTCTCGGACTGTCGCCGAAGCAAAATCGTCGTGTTGACGATCCGGTTCTGCTTGGCCCCGGCCAGCTCCTCCCCGTCCAGGATGAGCACGGCCACCGAGGCGCTGTTGATCACCTTGAGCTCCGGCACGGCTCCCCCCGCGCTCACCTCGGTTACGGCCAGGAATCCCCCCGCCATGGCCTCCTTCATGGTGAGGTAGTGCGGGCTGCCGTCCACTTCCGAAAAGATCGGGTACACGGCCACGTTGCGGTGCCTCTGCACCCCACCGAATTTGATCCCCTCCAGATGACTCTTGACTGCCTGATCCATAAGCCCCCCTTCCTCCCGCCCGCGCCCCGAAGGCCGGCCGGGAGTTTTTTGATTGTCTGAGGCTATTATCGCCATCCTTTAGTTATATAAAAGCCCGCCTCGACAGCCCTCTGTCGGGGGAATTCTGGCACTCCCATAAAAAGATCTGCCAACACCCCCATGCATGCGGCACTCTTCGAGCTGCCGAGGGAGTTCTTGCTCCATGCCGCAAATAATGATAGAAAGATCAGCAGCATAGTGGAGATGCGATGTGAAAAGGGCGATCACTTACTGGCGTGAAGAAGCACAAGAAGCCTTGCAGGTAGCGGGGCATCTGTTTGAAAAGAGAGATTATTCCTACGCGTTATTCTTCGGACATCTCGCAGTCGAGAAAATCCTGAAAGCCCTGTATGTCGTAAAAAAGAACGAGCAGGCGCCCCCAATTCATAATCTCGTCCGGCTTGCGGAAGCGGCAGGGATCGCTCTTGATGCGCCGGGAAAAGAAGCGTTGATCAAGATTACAACATTTAATTTGGAAGCACGCTATCCCGATGAAACGCGCAGTTTCCGGAAGAAATGCACTGAAGACTTTACCCGCGTCGAACTAGAAAAGATCAAAGAGGTGTACCAATGGCTGAGCAGACTGATCCCCTGATGAAAACTGTCCGGGAATTCGTCAGGAAGGTAAGCGACAGCGGCATTCGGGTCGAGGCGGCTTACCTGTTCGGCTCTCATGCCAGAAAGAAGGCGCACAAGTGGAGTGATATCGACATCGCCATCATATCGCCGGATTTCTCGGCCGATCGCATCGAAGAAAGAATCCGGCTGACGCGGTTGTCCACCGATGTCGACTCGAGGATCGAGCCTGTCCCCTTTCGGCCCGCCGATTTCATCGATGAGGACCCGCTTGCCTGGACCATCAGGCGCGAGGGCCTGCGGATCTGACCCGCCGCGCTGCTCACTGCCGGCCGCTTTTCAGGATCGGCCCCTTTCCCAGGATGTCCAGGGTTTCCATCAGGCGCCGCTTCCTCGCATGCGCCGCCCTGAGCCCCGCCAGATAGAGCTTCCACTCTTCCTCCCGGCCCAGCTTCGTCAACAGGCCGGAGAGCTTCCGCAGATAAACGGCCGCTGCTTCGTAGGCGGAGGGCTGGACTTTGGAAATCTCCCATTCGGCCAGCTTTTTCCATAACTCGACGGTCCGGTCCGGAGCGTAATCCATGACGGCCGTGGCGACCCGATCCATCCGGCCCACGCCGACGGCATCCTCCGGCTTCACGTCGTACCACCGCAGGACCTGGTCGGGCTGCTTTTCGTGGATCGCGATGTCGATCAGGACATATCGCATGGGCAGCTCTCGCCCGCACGTCGCTGTCAGCGGCGCAAGGCCCGTATCGGGCAGCGGCCAGTCCTTCTCATCCCATGGAAAGGCCCCGCTCTCGAGAAAGCGCATCAGCCCCTGCCGCACACGGGGCCACAGGTTCTTGCGCTGCGTCGCTTTTCGGCAGTCCTCGTAGGCCTCCTGCGAAGGCCGCCGCAGGAACTCGTCGACACGCAGGGAGGCCTCTCCCAACCGGTCCCCCTGCTTAATGCGGATCTGGAGCAGTTGCCCGCGCAGGCTCCAATCGTTGCCGCCCCTTTTCCCCTCGATTGCCTTGATCCCCTCGAACACCCCGGCCTCGGCCTCGGCCAGGCGGCCTGCCTCGATCAGGCGCTTCACGAGGCGATCCCGGCTTCCCGTGATCTTCGCCTCCCGCTCGCAGAGCGGTATGATCTCGCCGCGCCTGCCGGATCTATCCAGCGCGTAGATCACCGTGTCGGAGAGGCCGTCGCGCTCGCGGTTGCGCGACCACTCGTCCTCGGGCCGCGACGGGCTGAAAGCTGCAAGCCGTTGCAGGAGGTCGTCTGCCACGGCGCTCCAGTCCTTCTTCGCGTGGGGCCGCTCGAGGAATTTTTCAAGGGGGAAGAACAGTTCGTGGCTGTCGCGGTCAAGCATCCCCAGGACCCACAGGATCTTCCCGGCAACCGGCCGCGGCGAACGTTCCAGGGCCTTCCCGACCAGCTCCGCACAGTCCCCGATCTCCCGGCCCGTCTCCCCCTCGTCGTAGCTTTCCTCCGCTTGCCGGGTCGCGGCCGCAAGCAGCTCCTCCGCCAGGCCCAGCACCTCGTCGGCACAGCCCGCTTCGAGCAGGGCCGCAAGCCCGCTGCGCACGCCGGAGTAGTCGGGGAAATCGCCGTAACGACTCCAGCGATCCCGCCACCCGGTCTCTGTGGCAGCCTCCCGGATCTTGAGGCGCACGTTGCGCACCAGGGCCCCGGTCTTGCCCTGCGAGAGGGCCTTCCGATCCTCCAGCTCCGCCCGGACCGCCGGGTGGCGCTCGGCGATGCCCCGGACAAGACGCGCGAGTTCCTCCCGGCTCATTCCAGCAAGAAACGAATCGAGCCCGCCGCCGCGGCCCCCGGCAGGAGTTTCCTCCTCTTCGTCCATCCCGGGCTCTTCGTCCTCATCGTTGTCCATCTCAAACTCGTCAAACCGCTCGTCGTCCGCGCGCGCCCGAGGCACCGGGGTTCCCTGTTCCAGGCACACCAGGTACTCCAGCACGACCGCGACGGCATGCTTGCAGGCGCCCTCGAAGGGGCAAGTGCACGCCGACCGGAGATTCCCGCCGGAATCCCGGACAACATGCGTGGCATACCGCACGGAGCCCTCGACCCAGGCGATCAACCCGCCCTCGGACGTCCTGACCAGGGCCACCACGGAGCCGTCGCGCTGATACTCCCGACCCCGCCCGACGATTTTGCCCCCGGCCCAGCGGTTCAGGTCCGCCCAGCCAAGGTCGGCGAAGGGGTCCGCCTTCTTTCGTTTCTCCGTCATGCCCACCCCCTCGATCGATCCGTTTTCCCTCAGGCTGCCCTGAGTATCATCCCCGTAACGGGGTAACCGGCAGCAGGCCCCCGCCGCTCAGCGCCCCGGCAGGTTGAGCCGCCGCCGCGCGCCCTCGACCGCCTTGAGAATCTCTTCCCCCATGTCCCTGTCTCCCGCAGCCCGCCGCTCGGCCGAGCGAAGCAGGGCTTCGACGCTCTCCCGGCCGTCGGCGCTCTTCACCGCCTGCCGGGGGGTCTTCCCTCCCAGGGCGGGAATCTTCTCGTCCACCCAGCCTTCCCAATGGAATGCAACCATCCGGGCCAGATGCTCCCGCACCTCCGGGTGCTGCATGAGCTTCTCGTCTTTCCTTGGGGGAGCCGGCCGGGACGCCCGATCCCGTGCCTCCTTCATCATGACCTCCCCCGACTGGATCACCGCCGTCTTGAACCGCGCGCCGGCGCCGAGGCGGCTCTCGATCTCCCTGCGGATCCGCTCTGCCCTCGCTGCGGAGTTGACCGTGACCCGGATGGTCTTCCCCTCGATGTTCAGGAACCCGAGGACGGTGGTGTCCAGCCCCGACTTGTCGCGCCCTTTCCGTGTCCAGGGGATCTCGACGTGCGTAACGGCCCCCTGCGCGTCCCGCTCCGCCAGGGCTCGCAGTTCGGCCTCGCTCTCCGTTACGCAAAGCCCCGCCAGCCCGGCGAAGGCCCTCTCCGCCGAGTCGGTCTCGTAGTGCAGGGTCTGCATGTCGAAAGGCTCGCCGTCGGTGTTGCACAGTGTCGGCAGGCGGAAAAGCGCGCAGCTCGGTTCGGCACCGCATGCCGGAATGGCGCAAGGCGGGTTCGCAACCGCAAGCTGGCTTGCGGGGCCGGGCGCACGGCTTCTTGCAGCAGAGGGGCTTGCACCGTACAACTTTCGGGCCGCAGGCGGGAGCCGCGCCGCAGGTCGGTTCGCAGCCGCAGGCGGGAGCCGCACCACAGGTCGGTTCGCTGCCGCAGGACGGCTTGCAGGACCGCGAGAACAGCGGCTTGCAGGTCCGCTTCGGCTTGCAGCACAGCGGCTTGCAGCAACGCGGTTCGGCGCCGCAGGCGGGCGGGCAGCAGGCGGGCGCCGCGCCGCAGGTGGGCTCACAGCCGCACGCCGGAGCGGCGGGCGTGTGCACCGTCACCGTTGCGCCGGCTTGGGCTTGTGCGCCAGCCTGGGCATCCGGCTTCACCAATTGCATCTTGACTTCCGGTTTTGCTTCCTCGGCCGCGGTGACAAAGCGGGCACCGGCCAGCGTCAGCAAAGACAATGTCAGCCCTAAGGTCACGACTCGTGTCAGCATCGTCGAACTCCTCCAAGCGAAAGGTCAGAAACCGTGTACTGGCCGCCCCGGCGGCGAACCAGTGGCACGGGTGGCGCGTTCACGTTGGAAGTCTCTTCGGCTGGACGTCCCCGCCCGCTTGCGTCGGCCCCGGTCGATACCACAAAACCGCGCGGTCCGAGTGCCGAAGAATCGCGACTTGCAGGACAAACGGATTGTCGCGATTAGACCGAAGACGAGCATGTTAAGCTGGGAGGACCAGACACAGCGGCCTTTGGCCGTTGGTACGGATTGTGACGATTGCAGCAGCGGCTGGCCGCGGTGTGGAAACGGTGCGCCCAGCCGCCGCCGGGAGGCTGCTGAAGAAGTGGGTCCCGTCTGCCGGACGGGACCTGGAGTGGCTGGATCCCGTCCGGCAGAGGGGACCTATCGATCAACCCGCCGACAGGGGCCGGCGAACACGCGACATGCCACGTGCCGGAGACGGGAAACCGGCGGGTTTCGGAGAAACTCGCCTACGCTCGTCCGCTACCGGCTTTTCACGGCGCGGGCGAAGCCGACGTCGATGTACTGGCCGCCGCCGGTCTGCTTGCAGTGGACGGCGATCACGTTCTTGCCGGGCCGGAAGGCGGCGCGGCCGGCCGCGTTCAGCGGCAACAACTCGTACTCGGTTGTGTAGCCGCTGGCCGACGCGGCCAGGACGCCGTTGATGTAGATCTCGACGTCCTCGTCGTGATGGCACTTCACCGACACGTCGTCCAGCTTCGTCTCCGGAAGCGTGAACTCGCGGCGGAGCCAGATGTTGGGCGTGTTCCATTCCGTACCGACGATCGCGCCGGGCGTGCCGTGCGTGCCGAAGCCGGACTTGCCTTCCTTCCACTTGCTGTCGTCGAAGTCCGGGCTTGAGCCAGCCGTCGGCCGGCTTCTGCGTCGTGTACCGCCAGACCGGCCGCTTCGTCCTCGGCCGTCGGCACGACCTCGATCAGCACCGGCGGCTTGGGCATGGGGGCGAAGCCCTGGCGCCTTGGTCTGGTCGCGGCCGGCGTACTTGGCCCACACGGCCTTGTCGTACAGCATCTGCGGGAACACGCCGCCGATCACCGGCCGGCCGGTGAAGCCGACCTTCTTGGCCGTCTTCGTCTGGTACCAGTCGGTCATCGGCGAGCGGTCCGGGGTCTCGTTGATGAACACGAAGATCGGGATCGATCAGGGCTTCGAAGTCCGCGCGGTTCTGCGTCAGCGTCGCGGTCCAGGTGATCCAGTCGAGCTTGGTGTAGGTCTGCGCGGTTGTCCAGCGGCAGGCCGTACTTGTTCTGGATCTTGCGGTAGTAGGCCATCTCCTTGCGCGCGACCTCGGCCGGGAAGAGGTTCAGGCCCAGGATGCGGTCCCAGACCAGGTTGTACTTCTGGCTCCAGGTGCCGGGCTTGTCGAAGGCCAGGCGGAAGTGGTCGCCGTCGTCGGCCTCCTTGACCCAGCGCGCGGCGAACTCCTTGGCCAGCTTCGCGTACTCGGCGGCCTTCGCCTTGTCGCCGCGCATCTCGCACAGCTTGGCGAACGCGCCCAGGCCGCAGATCGCCTTGACGCTCAGGTTCACGTTGTGGGCCAGGTGCCCGGCGAAGTCGTCGGTGCAGAGCTGGTTCTCCGGGTCGAAGCCCTTGGCCTTGAGGTACTCGGCCCACTTCTCGAGCTGCGGCCAGTACAGGCCGGCGAAGTCGGCGTTGCCTTCCATCTGCGCGACCGCGGCCATCAGGAGCAGCAGGTTGCCGCTCTCCTCGACCGGCATCTGGTTCTCCTCCGTGCGCTCGCCGCCGCCGTAGCGCTGGCCGTTGGCGTGCGGGTACGGTGCCCAGGTCGTGCGGGGCGAAGGGGAACTTCCAGCGGTCGCGACGCCGCGTAGTTCATGAACGGCACCAGGAACGACTTGGCCAGCGACGGGCCGAACAGCAGGAACTGCGGGGCCATCGGGTAGAACACGTCGGACGTGGCGATGCAGCCGTTGGAGTGGTTCTCCTTGCAGAACGAGAGCGGCTGGCCGTTCTCGTCGGCCACGAACTTGCCCGCGGCGAAGCACTGGCGATAGGCCAGCGCGCACAGCTTCGCGTACTTCTCGCCGCCGGCCTTGGTCAGGTCGGCCATGAGTTCCTCGTCGAAGGCGGCGCAGCGTTCGGTTCAGCGCCTCGTGGTCGCGGGCCGCTGCCTGCAGCAGGTCGGCCGCTTCCCAGCCGTTCCGCCGCCAGTACGGCCGCAGGTTCTGCCGCATGTACTGGATCGAGTACAGGTCGTCGTAGGCCAGCATCAGCCAGCGCGAGACCGGCTGGTCGCCGACTTTTGCCGCGTCGAGTACCAGCGCGGCCACCGGCGCCTCGCCCGCGGCGACCGGCATGGCCATCTTGGCCATCGGGAACTCGCCGCCGCTGGCAAAGGCGTCGCGGGCCAGGCCTTCCGGCAGATAGGCGGCGCCAGGTCCCGGCCTGCTTCGGCGCGGCGACGTACAGGTAGCCCCAGTCGATGCGGAGATCGTCGCCCCGCTTGGCCAGGATGGGTTGGTCCTGCGAGCCGATCTTCAGGACTTCAAGTCGCCGCCGCCTGTCCTGCGAGCAACACCACCTGCTGACGCGGTTCATTGACGGCGATTTCGGCGGCCGCGTCGAAGTAGAACGCCACCTCGTGCGTCTTGCCGTCGGTGGCTTTGGCGTCGCAGGTGAGGTAGGTCACCGGCCGCGAGAGGATGTCGATGTCGTCCGGCAAGGCGGCGGTCGTGAACGTCAGGGTCAACGCCACGCCGGCGCCCTCGAAGCGTGTAGATCGTCCGCGTGGGCAGCACCGTCAGGCTCGGTCTGCTGCAGCGCCGGCACTCGGCTGGGGCTGGCGCCCATCACGCGGTACGCCTTGCCATCGATCCGCACCAGGCTGGTCAGCCGATGCGGCTTGCCCGTCCAGTGCGTGGTGTCCTCGTCGGCCAGGTTGTCGGCCGGCGACCAGATGCTGAAGTACGGGTCGCAGGCGACCAGCGGCGTCGCGGGCGGCACGAGTTTGTTGCCCTCCGCCCGCCGCGGCTCGATCGGTACGTACACGGTCTTGTTCACTTCCGTCATCCGGGCCTCGTCCGCTTTGACCAGCGCCCGGTCGTAGGTCATCAGGCCGTTGACCTCGATCTCGACGTCCGTGGTCTGCGTGTACACGGCGGCACACAGCCCGGAATCGCCGGTCAGTTGCCGCAGTTTCTTGATGAGGGCCACGTAGGCGTCGGTGAGGGCCTCGGCGGTGGTGAAGCTGCGGTAGCCCCAGTTCTTCTCGTCCTGCCAGGTGTGTCCCTGGACGGGCAGGCCCAGGCCGCCGAACTCGCCGAGCACGACGCGCGCTCGGTCTTCCAGCTTGGGAACCGCGGGGCCGGGGTAGCTGTGGATATCGTTCACGTCGCCGACGTTGCGGTCGGTCCAGCCGGAGGCGTTGTTGACCAGGCGCGTCGGGTCCCACTTCTTGATCAGGTCGACGTAGCGGCCCGTCTCGTGCTGGCCCCAGCCTTCGTTGAACGGCACCCACATGACGATGCGACGGGTGGTTGTAGAGACCGTCGACGAGGCGTTTCAGTTCGAGTCGTACTGCGTCGCTGGCCTCGTCGGACCGCCGCTGGTCGTCCTTGCCGCCGAAGTTGCCGCTGGGCATGTCCTGCCAGACCAGCAGGCCCAGCTTGTCGCACCAGTAGTACCAGCGGTCCGGCTCGACCTTGACGTGCTTGCGGGCCATGTTGAAGCCGAGCTTGCGGGTCATCTCGATGTCGTACCGCAGGGCCTCGTCGGTCGGCGCCGTGTACAGCCCGTCGGGCCAGAAGCCCTGGTCGAGCGGGCCGAACTGGAACAGCGGCTTGGTTGTTCAGCATCAGCCGCAGGATGCCCTTTTCGTCTTTGCCGAGGGCGATCTTGCGCAGGCCGAAGTAGCTGTCGATCTGGTCGGTGGGCTGGCCGTCTTCCAGCAGCGTAATCCGCAGGCCATAGAGAAATGGCGTATCGGGCGACCAGCGTTTGGCGTTGGGGATCTTCAGGGTCAACGTCGGGGCGATTTGCGGCGGGTCGGATTTCAGCGATGTCGCGGCACGACTGGCTTCCGACTGCTGCACGACCTGCTGACCGTCGAGCACCTCGACCTTCACCGCCGGCTTGCCGCCCATGGTCGTGCGCCTGCAGGGCGACCGTGACCGATGAGTCATCGAGGTTCGGCGTGATGCGGAGTGCATCGACAGTGGCTTTCGCGACCGGTTCCAGCCACACGGTCTGCCAGATGCCGGTCGTGGGCGTGTACCAGATGCCGTGCGGATTGCGGACCTGCTTGCCGCGTGCCTGGTGTCCGGCATCGACGGGGTCCCACGCCGAGACCACGATCTCCTGTTCGCCGGAGGGCTTCAGCGCGGCGGTGATATCGAACGAGAAGGCATCGTAGCCGCCGACGTGCCGGCCGAGTTCCTTGCCGTTGACCCAACGGTCGCGTCCCAGTCCACCGCGCCGAAGTGCAGCAGCACGTTCTTGCCGCTCCAATCGGCGGGCACGGTGAACGTGCGGCGATACCACAATTTGTTCTTTTCACCGACCGGCTTCATTACGCCGGACAGAGCCGACTCGACCGCGAACGGGACGAGG